>NZ_JBFBAM010000041.1:0-82193 GCF_040682195.1 Kutzneria sp. NPDC051319
TTTGTCTTCTATTTTTTTTTTATTAAATTAACCCTTCTTTGTGGACTCCCCCTAAAAAAACGGCGGCCCCCCCCCGGGCGCGGCGGCGCCCGCCACTCGTGGGGGAGAGCGGTCAGGTGGTCAGGGTGCCGCACTGGCCGGCGGCCGGGCCGCCGACCGTGTCGGGCAGGCCGTTGTTGGACGGCGCCGGGGTGTTCCCGGTGCACGCCAGCGGCCCGCCGACGGAGGTGGAGGTGACGACCGCGCCGGCGTTGTTGGTCAGCGACACGGGACCGTCGACGCGGGCGGTCTCGATGCTGGTCTCACCGGTGGTGCCGACGATGCTGACCGGACCCGACACGTGGGTGCCGAGCAGGACCACGGCCCCGGCGTTGGCCGCCGACACCGGACCGCCGATGGCGCCGCCGAAGGCGTACAGCGAAGCGCCGGGCGACACGGTGACGGGCCCGTTGACGGCGCCGGTCAGGCAGGTGACGCCCTTGACGGTCAGCGGCCCGTTCACCGTGCCGTCGATGGTGGTGGCGCACACCGGGTTCGGCTTGCCGAGAAGCTCCACTTCGGACAGTGTGCCGGTCAGCTCCAGCCGGTAGTAGTTGTACCGGCCGGCCCTAGGCACGCTGAACGCCTTGGTCTGGCGGGCGTCGGTGAACTTCACGCCGGACCGCTGGTCGACGGTGGTCCACGTCTTGCCATCGTACGAGCCCTTCAACGCCCAGCTCGTGGGTGCGGAAGCGGCCTGCGAGCCCGAGGTCAGCGTGTACATCTGCACCGGCTGCTTCGGGTCGGACGGCTGGACCTGAATCGGGGCATCCACAGTGGACTGTGTGTTCGAGGTGTTGTCGAACAGCGCGCCCTGCGTGGGGTCGGTCAGGTCGTGCAGCGGCTGCGCCACGGCGTCGCCCTTGGTGATGGACACCGGCGCGTCGCCGTTGCCGCTGCCCCACTTCGACGCGGTGGGGCCCATGTCGAAGTCGAGCGTGCCGCCGGCGGCCAGCAGGCTGCTGGGCAGGGCCGTCTTGCCGTACGCCTTGCCGTTGACCTTCAGGCCCTGCACGTAGACGTTCTTGGCGTTGTTCTTCGGGGCGTTGACCACCAGGGACTTGCCGTTCTCCAGGTGGACGGTCGCCTTGGTGAACAGCGGGGAGCCCACGGCGTAGTCGCCGCTGCCCATGGTCAGCGGGTAGAAGCCCAGCGCGCTGAAGATGTACCACGCGGACATCTCGCCGTTGTCCTCGTCGCCCGGGTAGCCTTGGCCGTCCTCGCTGCCGATGTAGAGCCGCGACAGCGCCTCGCGCGCCAACTGCTGGGTCTTGGACGGCTGGCCGGCGGCGTCGTACATGTAGATGATGCCGTGCGACGGCTGGTTGCTGCCGCCGTACTGGCCCATCCGCACGTCACGGGCCTCCAGCATCTCGTGGATGATGCCGCCGTAGCTGCCGACGAACTTGGCCGTCTCCGGCGTGGAGAAGAACGTGTCGAGCTTGGCGGCCAGCTTGTCCTTGCCGCCGTACAGGTTGGCGAGGCCCTGGGCGTCCTGCGGCACCGAGAACGCCATGTTCCAGCCGTCGGTCTCGGTGTAGTCGCCGCCCCACACCCGCGGGTCGTAGCTGGCGGTCGGGGTGTGCTCGCTGCCGTCGGGGTTGCGGCCCTGGAAGAAGCCCACCGACGGGTCGAACAGGTTCACGTAGTTCTGGGCCCGGTTCAGGAAGTACGTGTAGTTGTCCGAGTACTCCTGGCGGCGCGGGTCGTTCGGCTTGGCCTTGTCCAGCAACGCCTTGGACATCTGCGCGATGCCGTAGTCGTTGACGTAGCCCTCCATCGCCCACGAGAAGCCCTCGCCGGTGGCGGTCGAGGTGTAGCCGAGGAAGTTGGACGTGTCCAGGCCCTTGCGGCCGACACCGGAGCTGGTCGGCGCGACGGTGGCGTTCTTCACCGCGGCGTCGTAGGCCGCCTGCACGTCGAAGTTGTTGATGCCCTTGACGAACGCGTCGGCGAAGGCGACATCCGAGCTGGTGCCGGTCATCAGGTCGGCGTAGCCCGGGGAGGACCAGCGCGAGGTCCAGCCGCCGTCCTTGTACTGGTTCACGAAGCCGTCGATCATCTTGCCCTCCATGCTCTGCGAGAGCAGGGAGTAGGCGGGCCAGGTGGTGCGGGCGGTGTCCCAGAAGCCGTTGTTCACGTACATGGTGCCGTCGGAGATCTTCGCGCCGGTCTGCGTCGGCGTGTCCGCGGCCACGGGCGGCGCCACCGGGCTCGCGTACTGGTACTTCGGTGCGGCGACCGTGCCGGTGTTCTCGTGCGCCTCGTTGGGGTACAGGAACAGCCGGTACAGGTTGGAGTACAGCGTCACCAACTGGTCGTGGCTGGCGCCGTCGACGGTGATCACGCCGAGCTGCTTGTCCCACGCCTGCTGGGCCCGGGCCCGCACCGAGTCGAACGTGTCGGTGCCGGAGACCTCCTGCTCCAGGTTCTTCCTGGCCTGGTCGACCGACAGCAGCGAGGTGGCGATCCGCATGGTGACGGTCTTGTCCGAGCCGGTGTCGAACTGGAAGTAGCCGGTCACGTTGTCCCGGCCGGTGCCGGTGATCTTCGCGCCGGCGGTGACCGGCTTGTCGAACGTGGCGTAAACGAACATCCGGGTCGCCCCGGTGGACAGGCCGCTCTTGACGTCGGAGTAGCCGGTGGCGACGCCGCTGGCCGGGTCGAGGGTGAGCCCGCCGGAGTTGTTCACGTTGTCGAAGTCCACAACGGACTGGTTGCCGGTGAAGGTGAACCGGAACAGCGCGGCGTGGTCGGTCGGCGTGATCTCGGTGCGCATCCCGTTCTGGAACTTGACCGAGTAGTAGTCCGGCTGTGCGACCTCGTCGTCGTGGCTGAAGGGCAGTGCGCGGGCGTTGCGGTCGGCCGTCGGGGCGCCGTTCTCCGGCATCACCTGGAACGTCTGGCGGTCACCCATCCACGGGCTGGGCTCGTGGCTGACGGCAAAGGCCTGCAGCGTCGGCAGGTTCTGCGCGTTGTTGGCCTTCGCGTACTGGTACAGCCAGTCCTGGGAGCCGGCGTTGGTCATCGGCGTCCAGAAGTTGAAGCCGTGCGGCACCGCGGTGGCCGGGTAGTTGTTGCCCCGCGAGAAGGAGCCGCTGGCGTTGGTGCCGCGCACCGTGCTGACGTAGTCGCTCAGGTGCGCGTAGGTCGGCTGCGCCGGGTTGCCGGCGATCGCGATGTCGTCCACCCAGCCGCTGAACGAGCCCGGCCCGGTCGGCTTGTCGTAGCCGATCAGGATCCGCTTGATCGTCTTGCCGGCGGCGACCGTGCCGATGGTGGACGCGATGTGGTTCCACTGGTTGGTGTACAACGACTTCGACGTGCCCTGGCCCTGCGGCGACAGGGTGAAGCCGTGCTGGTCGAGCGCGCCGAGCTGGCTCAGGTAGGTGCCGTCGGAGAAGGCCAGGTCGACCGCCGCGTAGGTGCTGGTGTAGTCGGGGTCGTCGCCGATCAGCTCGGGGAAGATCTGGTACGACAACTGGGTGTTCTTCGTGACCGCGAGGTCGACGTCGAAGATCTTGTTGTACGAGTAGGCGTGCCCGGCGACGAGGTGGCTGCCGGCGTAGCGGAACGACTTCACGCCGGTGAAGCCCGCGTTGGCCTTGGAGTTGTAGCCGCCGCTGGGGCCCTTGCCCTCGAAGCTGCGCATGGAGGGCGGCGGCGGGTTGTCGCCGACCTGCTGGATCAGCTGCACCTCGGCCAGCTGCACGATCGGGTCGCCGTGGTTCTGCGTGATGTCCAGGCGGTAGTACAGGTACGCGGTGGTGTTGCCGGCCAGGTCGTAGGACTTGGTCTGCTGCCGGTTCTCGAAGCTCTGGCCGTTCTGGGTGTCCAGCGCCGTCCAGTGCTGGCCGTCCTGCGAGCCGGACAGCGTCCACTGCTGCGGGTCGCGGCCGGGCGCGTCATTGGCCGAGGTCAGCGCGTAGGAGATGACGGCGATCGGCTCGGACAGCTGGAACTGGGCCCAACCGGTGCTGGTGAAGGTCAGCCACTTCGTGTTGACGTTGCCGTCGACGAGGTTCTCCTTGACCTCGCCGCCGCCGTCGTTCTGCGAGTTGGCCTGGACGTCGACAACCTTGTCATCGACGTTGCCGGGAATGGTGGAGGCGTCGGCCCCGTTCACACCGGCCGACTTCGCCGCCCCGCTCGCGTCGGTCTCGACCGTGTCCGTCCAGGTCGGCTGGGGTTGGCCGGCCTCAAACGAGGAGGAGAAATCGGTGGCGCCCGCCGCGGACGCCACCGCCGGGACAGTTGCTGTGAGCCCTGCTATCAATGCCGTGCTGAGCAGCAGTAACCACAGTCGTCTCATGACGTCGAACCCTCCCGGAGCGCCGTTGCCTGGGCGTCAGCGAAACCGGGTGTGACATCGATGTCAAGAATCTGTCCTGTTTCCTGTCCGGACGTTACTTCTTCTTGAGATAGGGCAGCAGCCCGGCCTCGATCACCGCGTCCGACAACGGTTTGCCCACCTCGGCCAGCCGGTCGACGCCGTCCTCGCCGAGCGCCTCGTAGGCCGGCTCGGCCAGCCGGTCGGTCAGGTCCTCGACCCGTTGCCGCATCGCGCGGCCCTCTTCGGTCAGCGTGAGTTCCTCGCCCCGCTCCACGATCTTGCGCTCCTGCAGCCCGGCCACGGCCTCGGCCCACTGCTCCTCGCTCCACTTGCGGGAGCCGCGCAGCACCTTCGCCGCGAGGTAACCGGTCGCCGCGTGCACCACCAGCGCCTCAAGGCCGGTCAGCTCCGCTGTCACCAGCGCCGCGATGTGGCCGTCGCCGCGGAACTCCCGCAGCAGCGTCTGGGCGTGGAACAGCTGGAGATGCGGCTCCGTCGGCCAGGGCAGCGCGGCGTGTGCGGCGAACAGCGGCCGACCCTCCAGCCGTTCGCACGCCGCCTCGGCCGCCTTACGGGTCAGCGCCGCGGTGTCCTTCACCGCGTCGCTGTCGATCAGGTCGCCCAGGCCCCGCCGCAGCGCCGCGTCGGCCGCCTCCAGGCGGGCCTTGAGCACCTGCTCGGGCGTGACCTTGTCCCACACCCCGGTCATGCTCTCGCGCACGAAGGCCGGGTTGAAGTTGAAGAAGGTGGCGATGACGGTCTCGGCCGAGGCCGTCCCGAACGCCGCCGACCGGGAAGCGAAGTAGCCCGCGCCGTAGCCCAGCCCCAGGGCCTCGAAGCGCTCCTGCGCCTCCGGCACGAAGTAGATGAAGCCGTGCAACGGCTCGACCGCCTGCCACGCCCTGCGCCCCAGCGTCATTGATCAGGCCCCTTTGGGTAGATACCGACCGGTCGGTCTCACTGTATAGGAGGCTGATGTTTCTGTCGTTTGCCCCGGGCGATCTCGGTGGACAGGGCGTCCAGGGGTTGCCGCCAGAACCGGCGGTAGCGGTCCAGCCAGCCGTCGATCTCCTGGAGCGGGGTGGGGTCCACGGCGTAGAGGCGGCGGGCGCCGTCGGCCCGGACCGTGGTGAAGCCGTTCTCGCGCAGCACCCGCAGATGCTGCGAGACGCCGGGCTGCGAGATGCCGAACTCCTCCCGGATCACGGCCGTGACCTCGCCGGAGGCCAGCTCCCCGTCGGCCAGCAGCTCCAGGATGCGCCGGCGGACCGGATCGCCGAGTACGTCGAACGCGTGCACCCCTCGACCTTGCACCGGCGGCTTATATAACGCAACACCGATACTCGGCCCCACGTGAGTGGCTCACTTCGCATCAGGGGCCACCTAAGCCACTCACGTGGGGCGGCTGCTGTCACGTGAGTGGCTTAGGTGGCGTTGGGGGCGAAGTAAGCCACTCACGTGCAGGAGGGGCGGCAACCCGCTACTCCGTTCGAGTGATGCGGGGCTAATTGTTAGAGAACTTTCCTAACCATATTGACTCCGCGGGGCCGCCGGGCGGAATCTTCGTGCACCCCGCCGCCGCGTCCGCCCTGACCCCGGAGGCACCATGAGTCGGCGCAGGCTCGCCACGTCCGTGGCGACCGCCATCCTCGTCGTCTTGTCCGCACTGGCCGCGCTGTTCAGCAGCGCGGCGGCGGAGGCGGCGACGACCGATCAGACGTTCCTGACCTTCTACGGCTGGTGGGACAACACCCCGCCGGGCGGCGACATCTCGTACCCGCAGATCCACGACACCGCCGGCGGTGTCGGCAGCTTCGACGACCCGATCACCTTCGCCACCGACAACGGCGAGTACAAGGCCGGCACCAAGGTGTGGGTGCCGCGGGTGCGCAAGTACTTCATCATGGAGGACAGCTGCGAGGAGTGCAGCGCCGACTGGAACGGCAAGGGCCCCAACGGCGGCCCCAAGCTGCACCACATCGACCTGTGGCTGGGCGGCAAGGGCGGCAACGCGATGGACGCCATCGACTGTGAAGACGCCCTGACGCACTACAACTCCGACAACACGCCGACGTTGGAGCCGGTGGTGGTCAACCCGCCGTCGAACGAGGACTACGACGCGACGCCGGTCTTCGACATCAAGACCGGGGCCTGTTACGGCGGTGCGCAGCCCAACCAGACCATCGGCTCGTACAAGAACAACTCGACCGGCCTGTGCATCGACGACCCGGGCAACAGCTCCACGTCCGGCACGGCGCTGAAGATGGCCGCCTGCAACGGCTCGGCCGAGCAGACCTTCCTGTTCCACGGCGCGTTCCTGGTCATCAACAACCTGTGCGCGACGATCTCCGGCAGCACGGTGAAGCTGGGCAAGTGTGACGGCGGGCCGAACAGTCAGCTGTCGATCAACCCCGACCTCACCATCAACGACATCCAGACCGGCAAGAAATGCTTCCGCGACAGCGGCGGATCGCTGGGCACCGGCAGCTGCTCGGGCACGGTGAGCAAGTGGACCTTCAGTCCGGCCGGGCAGGCCGGCCTGAACGTCGCCGTGAACCCGGCTTCGGCCTCGGTCAAGCCCGGCGCCTCGACGACCGCCACGGTGGCGGTCAGCGGGGGCACGGGCGCCGTGGCGTTGACGGCGACCGGCGTCCCGGCCGGCGTCACCGTGACGTTTGACCCCGCCTCGGTTTCCGGCAGCGGCAACTCGACGGTGACGGTGGCGGCTTCGGACACCGCAAAGTCCGGCACGTTCACCGTCGTCGGCACGGACAGCTCGGGCAGCAAGTCGGCCTCGTTCGCGTTGACGGTGAGCACGGGTGGCGGCACGTCCACGTTGTTGTCGCAGGGAAAGACCGCAACGGCGTCCTCTGTGGAGTCCACGACGTACGCGGCGGCCAAGGCCTTCGACGGCAACCTGACCTCGACCCGCTGGGCCAGCAAGGAAGGCGCGGATCCGCAGTGGCTCCAGGTCGACCTGGGCGCCACGCACAGCGTCACCGAGGTGAAACTGGCCTGGGAGGCGGCGTACGGCAAGTCGTACACCATCCAGACCTCCGACGACGGCAAGGCGTGGACGACGATCTACACCACCACGACCGGCAACGGCGGATCCGACGATCTCACGGGTTTGGCGGGATCCGGCCGGTACGTGCGGATGAACGGCACGGCCCGTGGCACCAGCTACGGCTACTCGCTCTACGAGTTGCAGGTCTACGGTTCCTGACCGGAAGCTCCAAAGTGCACAGTTGAGTGCCTGTTGGTCCTGCTCAGGCTCGCGTACGCGGCTACCCTGATTTGGTGGGGGTAGCCGCTGCGCCAGCCTAGGAGTAACCGCGTTGCCCGAGTACCTCATCTCCCAGCACGACCCGCGCGGTGAGCGGGCCGACCAGCTCGCCGCCGTGCGCGGCGAGTACCGCTACACCATGGACCTCGGCTTCCCGGTGTCCTCGACGCTCGGCGCGGACCACGAGCCGGGCCCGGGCTGGCAGCTCAAGGCGCTGGCCAAGCAGGAGGAGCTGCGGCTGAACCTGCTGCGGCTCAAGCGCCAGGGCAAGTGGAACTTCGTCAACGACCTGCAGCCGCTGGCCCCGCACAAGCTGGCCACGATGGTGCGCGCGGGCGACATGGGCGGCATCGTCGAGTACTTCATGCCGCTGCCCGGCGGCGTCACCGGCGACCACGTCGACAAGACCGTCAAGGCGTTCCAGGACGTGTTCGCCCGCGTCGAGCAGCCGCCGGCGACCGCGGACTTCCGGTCCGACGAGTACTTCGCCGAGGTCATGGTGGCCGGCCCGGACCCGACGCGGCTGGTGCGGATGGACCGTGTGCCGGGCAAGTTCCCGCTCACGTCCACGCATCTGGGCGAGGACCTGGACCACGCCATCGCGGCCGGCCGGGTGTACTGGATCGACTACGAGGCCATGTCCGCTTTGGACAATGGCACCCACCCGCAGTCGCCGAAGTACATGTACTCGCCGATGGTCGCGTTCGTCGTGCCCCGCGGCGGCGGCCCGCTGAAGCCGTTCGCGATCCAATGTGGACAGGACCCGGCCGGCCGGGACATCTACACGCCACGGGACGGCTACTCGTGGATGCTGGCCCGCAACTGCGTGCTGACCGCGCACAATACGTACCACGAAGTGTTGACGCACCTGGGTTTCACGCACCTGATGAGCGAGCCGGTGCTGATCGCCGCCGTGCGCAACCTGGCGGTCAACCACCCGGTGGCGGTGCTGCTGCGGCGGCACTTCGAGGGCACCATGTCGATCAACAAGCTGGCCGTGGAGCTGCTGATCCAGCCCGGCCGGGCCGTGGAGTACCTGATCGGCTCCGACCTGAAGAGCACCTATCCGTGGCTGGCCGAGCACCGGGCCAAGCGCTCGTTCCGTGACAACTACCTGCCGACCAAGCTGGCGTCCTCACGCGTCGACAGCGTCTCGGCGCTGCCGCACCACCCGTACCGGGACGACGGCCTGCTGGTGTGGAACGCGATCTACCGCTGGGTCAGCGACTTCGTCGGCGCCTACTACAAGTCCGATGTGGACGTCGTCGGCGACCACGAGCTCCAGGCCTGGGCGGCCGAGGTCGCGTCGGCCGAGGGTGGGCAGGTGCGGGACTTCGGGGCCACGCCGGGGCAGATCCTCGACCGCAACGACCTGGTCGAGATCCTGACCATGGTGGTGTGGACGGCCGGGCCGCAGCACGCCGCCGTCAACTTCACGCAGGCGGACCACATGGCGTTCCTGCCGGCCAACCCGCTCGCCGGCTACACCGAGGAGCCGAAGGGGCTCGGGCACGGCGAGGCCGACTGGCTGGCCAACCTGCCGCCGCTGGACGTCGCCGTGCAGCAGTTCTGCGTGATGACCTTCCTCGGCTCGGTGCACCACGGCGTCCTCGGCGACTACGGCGCCGACTTCGCCGACAGCGCCGTTTCCTTGTCGCACAGGCGTTTCCGGGGAGAGCTGGCCGCCGTAGAGGACGAGATCGTCGCCCGCAACCGCCGTCGGTCCCGGGCCTACACCTACCTTCAGCCCTCGCTCATTCCCAACAGCACCAACATCTAGCTGTGTTTGTTTGCCGCGCGTTCCGCGCGGGGCTCGGCCCCCCTTAAGCCCCTGCCTCGCCCTTGCTGGATTTTTCGAGGCCCGCAGCGGCTTGGTGGTGGGGCGAGTTGAGTGGCGGACCTCGAAAAATCCAGCAACCGGGCGAAGCAGGGGCGGGGCCGAGCGCTCTCCGGTGTTGGAGGGGCAGAGCGTTATGTGCGGGCGGGGGCTGAGCGCTCTGTGGGGTTGGAGGGTCAGGGTTAGGTGTGGGCGGGGCGAGCGCTCTGTGGGGTTGGAGGGTCAGAGTTAGGTGTGGGTGGGGGCGAGCGGTCTCTGGGGTGGCGGCGGAGGGGGCTAGACGGCGTCCAGGTAGAACCACTTGCCGTTCTCGCGTACGAACCGGCTGCGCTCGTGCAGGGAGCCGCCGGTGTAGTGGGCGTCGAACTCCACGACGCCTTCCTTGTCGAACAAGCCGCCCTTGTCGCGGTCGACGATCGACAGCCCCGTCCACTCTGTGTCGTCCAGCGTGAGTCGACGGGGCTTCGTCGTGCTGTGCCACGTCCGCAGCAGATACGCCCGGTCGCCGACGGCGAAGGCCGCGTAGCGGGACCGCATCAGTAGCTCCGCCGTCGGGGCGTTCCCGCCCTGGTGGAAGCGCCCGCAGCAGTCCTCGTACCGGCCGCCCAGGCCACATGGACACGTCATGGGGTGATTCTCGCAGCCGCGACGCCGGAGGCGGCGCCAACAAGCACGACAAGTACGGCTTCCGCTGCGTCAGCGAGTACGAGCTCAAGGTCGGCGGCAAGTTCCGGGCCCTGGCCAGCAAGGAGATGGCCGCGCACGGCGCCCCCGAGGTCATCATCGACGGCGAGGTGCTGGAGTGCGACCCGCCCCGCCGCCTGGTCCAGACCTGGCACGCCATGTTCAGCCCCGAGATCGGCGCCGAGCCGGTGACCACGCTGACCTGGGAGCTGGAGGAGCAGTACGGCTCCACCCGCCTCACCGTCACCCACGAGACCACCGACGCCCCGATGGGTGGCTGAGGCCGTCGTCAGACCCCGGGCGGCCGAAGTCCTGACCCGGGGCGGCGACGATCTTGATCACCTGGTCGCCGCTGACGGTGAGGCGCAGCACGGCGAACTCGCGGCGGTTGATGAAGGCGATGAGCTGGGGCGGCGCCGAGACGAGGGTGGCGTGGCCGAGGAAGCGGAGCAGGCCGGCGGCGACGTCGGCGCTGCCGTGACGCTCACGGTCGGCGCCGGCGAAGGTGCCGGTGCCCCAGACCTCGGGGTGCAGGACCCGGAGCAGGGCGTCGAGGTCGCCGGTGGAGCAGGCGGTGATGAAGCGCTCGGTGACGAGCTGGTGCTCGGCGTCGTCGACCGGATAGCTGCGCTCCAGGGCGATGTGCTGGCGGGCGCGGCGGGCCAGCTGACGGCAGGTGGCGACCGGCCGGCCGAGGGATTCGGCGACGGACTCGAAAGGCGTGCCGAACACGTCGTGCAGGATGAAGGCGACCCGTTCGGCCGGGGGAAGCCGTTGCAGCACAACCAGAAGCGCCAGCCGGACCTCGTCGTCGAGCGTGACGCGGTCGGCCGGGTCGACGGTCGCCGGCTGCTCGGGCACGTCGCCGGGCAGCTCGCGCCGGGAATGCGCGGACTTCAGCTGGTCCAGGCACAGCCGGCTGGTCACGACGGTGAGCCAGCCCCGGTCGTCGTCCACGTCCACGGCGGCCGACCAGCGGACAAAGGCCTCCTGCACGACGTCCTCGGCCGCGCCGATGTCGCCGAGCATGCGGTACGCCAGGTTCACCAGGTACGGGCGGTTGGCCCGCCACACCTCACCGAAGCCAGTCACAAGGGTTACGACGATACGGCCCGCCGGAACGTGACATCACTTTCGGGACATGTCACTTTCTCGAAGGCCGCGTCGTCCTGAAGACATGATCCTGGTAACCGGGGCGTCCGGCACGGTCGGCCGCCCACTCGTGGAACTACTGGTGTCCGCCGGGCTGAAGGTGCGCGCGGTGGCACGGAACCCGTCGGCGCTGCCGCGCAGCGTGGAGGTGGTGGATCGGCCGGTGCTGGAGGGAGTCACCGGGCTGTTCGTCAACCCCCGGGCGGTCGGCGACGACATCGACGGGCTGCTGGCTGAGGGCGAAGGCGTGCTGAAGCGGGTCGTCGTGCTGTCGGCGGTGAATGTCGACGACGCCCTCGACACGCAGCCGTCACGGTGGCGAGGCGACCGCAACACCGAGGTGGAGCGGGCGGTCACGGCCAGCGGCCTGGACTGGGTGGCGCTGCGGCCGACGACTTTCGCGGCCAACTCCTTCGGGCTGTGGGCGGAGCAGATCCAGCACGGGGACACGGTGCGTGGCTCGTACGCGGAGGCCACCTGGTCGCCGATCCATGAGCTGGACCTGGCCGAGGTGGCGCTCCATGCGTTCCTGGACGACGGCCTGCTCGGCACCCGGCCGGTGCTGACCGGACCCGAGTCGCTCACGCAGAGGGAAATGGTCAGCGCCATCGGCCACGCCATGGGCCGCGAGCTCACCTACCTGGAGATGGCCCCAGAGGTGGCCCGGGCGGCGCTGGTCGGCCGCGGTTTCCCGGCCGGATTCGCGGCCGGCCTGCTGTCCTTGCAGGCACGTTCGGTCGGCGTGCCGGCGCTGATCACCAACGAGGTGCGCCGGGTGCTGGGCCGTCCGGCGCTGACCTTCGCCCGCTGGGCGTCGGACAATGCTCACGTCTTCGGGAGGGCGGCATGAGGATCACGGTTTTCGCGGCTACGGGCGGCATCGGCCGCTGCGTGGTGGACCAGGCCGTCGCGGCCGGTCACGAGGTCACCGCCGTGGTGCGGGACCCGAGCAAGGTGGCGCCGGGCATCCGCGCCGTGCGGGCCGATCTGTCCGATGTGGACACTGTGCAGCTGGAGAAGGCCGTTGATGGGGCCGATGCCGTGCTGTCGGGCCTGGGCCCGCGCAACGCCCGCGTGGCCGGCATCGCCTCCGCCGGCACGCAGGCGATCGCCGAGGCCATGAAGGCCACCGGAACACGGCGTTTGCTGGTGGTCAGCGCCGCGCCCGTGTCGACCACGCCGTCGCCCGACCGCCCCAATCCGCCGCGCCATGACCCCGCCGAGGGCATCATCATGCGTACCGTGCTGACGCCCATCGTGCGCAAGGTGTTGGAGGCGCACTATCGCGACCTGGCCATCATGGAGGACATGCTCCGGGCCAGCGGCCTGGACTGGACCTCGGTTCGGCCGCCGCGCCTTACCGACAAGCCCATGACCGGCCACTACCGCACTGCCATCGAGCAGAACATCCACCGCGGCGCTTTGATCCCACGGGCGGACGTCGCCCACTTCATGCTGGCCGCGATCACCGACCCGCGCACGTATGGTCACGCGATCGGTATCGCCACCTGACCCGCCGCCGCACTGCTCGCGGTCATGCCATCGGCGTCACGACATGACTCGGCTGCATCACCCGATCGAAGCCGACAAACCGGCGGGGGCCGGTCAGCTCCAACGTCAACGTCGACTCCATGTCCACACTGGACCGTCCGATGCGGAGCTCCACCGCGCCGGGATCAACCTGCCGCTGACCGGAAAGACCGGTGTAGCAGGTGAGATCGGCGTGCAGGGTGAAGTCAACCCGGGTGGTGCCGCCGGGCGGCAGGGTGATGCGGGAGAAGGCGATGAGCTGCTGCACGGGGCGAACGACCTCGGCGACGGGGTCGTGCAGGTACACCTGGACGATCTCGGTCGCCGGCACGGCGTTGTCATTGCGCAGGGTCACGGACAGGCGGCACTCGCCGTCGGTCGGCCAGTCCCGGTCGGAATCGGCGTCGAGCCAGGTCACGGGGGCGTAGCTGAGGCCGTGCCCGAAAGGGAACAGCGGCGTGGGGTCGACGCTGCTGAGCTCGGTCCGACGGCCCAAAATCGGGGCCAGATAAGTGGAAGGGTGGCCGGCGCCGGTCCGCGGGAAGCTGACCGGCAGCCGGCCGGAGGGATCGACCCGCCCGCTGAGCACGTCGGCGAGCGCGGTCGACCCCTCCTCCCCGGGCAGGAAACCACACAGGATGGCGGCCAGGCGGTCCACCTGCCGGGAGATCTCGTAGGGCCGGCCGACCAGCAGCACCAGCACGACCGGCGTGCCGGTGTCCAGCACGGCCTCCAGCAACTCCTCCTGCCGCCCGGGCAGCCGCAGGTCGGCGACGTCGCAGCCCTCGCCGGACGTGCCGGTGCCGAACATGCCGGTCCGGTCACCGAGCACGACCACGCAGAAGTCGGCTTCCCGGGCCACCGCAACGGCTTCGGCGATGCCGGCGTCGTCGCCGCCGAGCACGGGACAGCCCAGGGCGTAGCTGACGTCGTAGTCCTTGCGCAACGCGTCGAGCACGGTCGGCACCTCGATGCCAACAGGCACATCGGGATGGTGCACGCCGACATGCACGGGGAAGGAGTAGCAGCCCATGACCGCGTGCTGGTCATCGGCCCGGGGACCGATCACGGCCACGCGCGCGCCGGCCGGCAGCGGCAGCGTGTCCCTGTTGTGCAGCAACACAATGGACCGGCGGGCCAGGTCGAGAGCCAGCGTTCGGGACGACTCCGGATCGAGATCGAAGGGGCCGGCCGGTTCGGGGGAGTAGTCGTCGTCGAGCAGGCCCAGCTGCCACTTCTGTTCCAGCACGCGGGAAACAGCGCGATCGACCAGCGTCGGGTCGACGTCGCCGGCCGCCAAGGCCGCCAGCAGCGCGTCGCCGTAACAGGTCACGGTCGGCAGCTCGACGTCGATGCCCGCCCGCAGCGCGAGACCGGCTGCTTTCCCTGGTGTGTCGGCAAGTCCGTGCAGCGTCTGGAGGAAGGACACGGCGTGGTAATCGGCGACGACCGTGCCGGTGAAGCCGTACACCTCACGAAGGCGCTGCGTGAGAAGGGATTCGTCGGCGGCGGCCGGGATGCCGTCGTTGTCGGTGTAGGCGTTCATCACCGACCGGGCCCCGGCCCGCAACGCCATCTCGAACGGCGGCAACAACACATCGGCCAGCTCGCGCGGACCGATCGACACCGGCCCGAAGTTGCGGCCGGCGCGGGACGACGAGTAGCCGGCGAAGTGCTTCAGCGTGGCCACGACTCCGGCCGACTCCAGGCCACGCACGTACGCGCTGCCGATCAGCCCGACCAGGAACGGATCCTCGCCGATCGTCTCCTCGACCCGGCCCCACCGCAGGTCACGCGTCACGTCCAGCACCGGCGCGAGCCCTTGGTGCACGCCGAGCGCCCTCATGCTGCCGCCGATCGCGGCCCCCATCCGCGCCACGAGGTCCGGATCGAAGGCGGCGCCCCAGCACAGCGGCGACGGGAAGATCGTCGCCTGCCACACCGTCAGCCCGGTCAGGCACTCCTCGTGCGCGATCGCCGGAATGCCGAACCGGTTGGCCGCCATGATCCGGCGCTGGCTGCGCGCCAACCCCCGCGCGCCGAGCTCCGGATCCACCGGCAACGTGCCGAAAGTCCTGGTCAGCTGGCCGAGCCCGTGCCGGACGGCGGCGTCGAAGTCGACCGCGGCCAGGTCCGAGTCATCCTGCGTCGGCGCGACGACGCCGCCCTCGTCCTGGTTGAGCCAGACGCTCTGCAGCTGGGCGACCTTCTCCTCGACGGTCATCCGCGCCAGCAGGTCCGCTACCTCGGGGCGCATGTCGACCCCCGTACGACGAGGTGGGTGTCCAGGGTGACGTGCGTCTTCTCGATCTCCTCGCCCCGCATCAGCTGCACCAGCATCTCGACCGCCCGCCGGCCCATGACCTTGATCGGCTGGTCCACGGTGGTCAGCGGCGGCGAGTTCAGCGCCGACTCGGGGATGTTGTCGAAGCCGACCACGGACAGGTCCTCCGGCACCCGCAGCCCCAGCGACCGGGCCGTCTCGACGGTGGCGATGGCCGAGGCGTCGTTGGACGCGAAAACCGCAGTTGGTGGCGTCGGCGCAAGCAAGGCCCGTTCTGCCGCCGCGGCCGACACCACGGGGTCGTAGTCGCCGGGCAGCATCAGAGCCTCGTCCACCGGCATCCCCGCTTCGGCCATCGCCTCCCGGAAGCCCCGCTCGCGCAGCCGTGCCGACTGGAGGTCCTCGCGCCCGGTCAACATGGCGATTCGCCGGTGCCCCAAGGAAAGCAGGTGCTCCACGGCCAGTCGGGCGCCGCGCAGGTTGTCGGAGTCGATGGTCGGCAGCCCGGACGGGCCGGTGTGCGGGTCGACGGCCACCACCGGGGCGGCGAAGCGCACGTCGAGCACGCTGGGCGTGACCAGGACGGCCCCGTCGATGAGCGTGCCGGACAACCGGGACAGGTAGCGCCGCTCCCAGCCGAGCTTGGCCCCGGTGCGGCCGCCGGCCGAGTACACGACCAGCTCGTAGCCGGTGTCCCGGATGGCGTCGGCCGCGCCCCGCAGCAGCTCGGTGCTGAACGGCTCGATGTCGGCGACCAGGATGCCGATCACGTTGGTCTTGTGGTTGCGCAGGCTCTGCGCCACCAGGCTGGCCTCGTAGCCCAGGTCGGCGATGACCGCCCGGACCCGGGCCATGGTGTCGGCCGACACCCCGTAACGGTCGTTGATGACCTTGGAGACGGTCGCCACCGACACGCCGGCGACCGCCGCGACGTCCCGGATGGTCACCCGTGAGCTTGGCTGCACCCGCCCGACGGTACCCGTGTAAAACGTTATCGACAACGATTGACACGCGGTCCGGACGGCCCCAGACTCAGGCACCAATTCGGGCCGTGGAGCCCGGTCCAGCTCGGCCGACGTCGTCAGGAGTGGACCAGTGATGCGAAGCATCCGGCTGTGCGCCGCCGTGGTCGCGGCGCTGCTCGTCGCCGCGTGCGGCTCGTCGGGAACCACCGGTTCCGGCGCGCTCACCTGGTGGCACAACGGAACGTCAGACCCGCTCAAGAGCCTGTGGCAATCGGTCGCCGACGGCTACCACGCGGCACATCCGGACGTCACCGTCACCGTCGACCCGATCCAGAACGAGCAGTTCCAGACCAAGGTGCCGCTGGCCCTGCAGTCCGACTCGCCGCCCGGGGCCTACCAGCAGTGGGGCGGCGGCCAGCTGACCAGCCAGATCAAGTCCGGCAAGGTGCTGGACCTGACCTCGGCGGTGTCGGGCTGGATCGGCAAGCTCGGCAAGGCGGCCGAGGGCTGGCAGTCGGGTGGCAAGCAGTACGGCGTGCCCTACGACCGCCACGTGGTCGGCTTCTGGTACCGCAAGGACCTGTTCGCCAAGGCCGACATCACCACGCCGCCCGCCACCATGGCGGACTTCGACGCGGCCATCGACAAGCTGCGCGCCGCCGGCGTCACGCCGGTCGCGATCGGCAGCAAGGACCGCTGGCCGGACGCCTTCTACTGGGACTACTTCGCGGTCCGCGAGTGCTCGACGAACGTGGTCAAGCAGTCGATCGAGGCGCAGAAGCTGGACGACCCGTGCTGGCGCAAGGCCGGCGACGACCTCACCGCGCTACTGGCCAAGAAGCCGTTCCAGGAGGGCTTCCTCGGCACCCCGGCGCAGCAGGGCGCCGGCAGCTCGGCCGGCATGGTGGCCAACGGGCAGGCCGCGATGGAGCTGCAGGGCGACTGGGAGCCCGGCACCATGGCCGCGCTGACCGAGGACAAGGACTTCGCCAGCAAGCTCGGCTGGTTCCCGTTCCCGTCGGTCGACGGCGGCGCCGGCGACCCGGACGTCACGCTCGGCGGTGGGGACGGCTTCTCCTGCACCACCGCGGCCCCGCCGGCCTGCCCGGACTTCCTGAAGTACATCAGCAGCACCGAGGTGCAGAGCAAGCTGGCCGCCGCCGGCATCGGCCTGCCGGTCAACCCGGACGCCGCGAGTGCCCTGAAGGATGCGACGCTGCGACAGGTGTTCGACTTCAGCCAGAAGGCGACCTACATCCAGACCTACTTCGACGTCGCCCTGCCCACCGCCGTCGGTCAGGCGCTCGACGACGCCATCGCCAACTTCGTGGCGGGCAAGGGCACCTCGGCGAGCGTCGCGCAATCGGTCGGCCAGGCGGCGACGGGGGACCGGTGACCCGCAGGCTCGAACTGGCGCTGCTGCTCGGCCCGGCACTGGTGCTGTTCGTCGGCTTCGTGCTGGCGCCGATCGGCGTCGCCGCGTACTACAGCCTCTACGACTGGCAGGGTTTCGGCTCGCTGACCGACTTCGTCGGGCTCGGCAACTACTGGGACGTGTTGGGCGGCGCGGTGTTCCAGAGCGCCGTCCAGCACAACCTGGTGATCGTCGTGTTGTCGCTGGTCGTTCAGCTGCCGATCAGCGTGGGCATCGCGTTGCTGCTCAACCGAAAGCTCCGTGGCCGCTCCGCGCTGCGGTTGGTGGTGTTCGCGCCGTACGTGCTGTCCGAGGCCACCACCGCCGTGATCTGGCTGCTCATCCTGCAACCCGGCGGCTTCGTGGACCAGGCGCTGTCGTCCTTCGGCCTGCACGGCCTGATCCGCCAGTGGCTGGCCGACCCGAAGGTGGTGCTGCTGACCCTGTTCGTGGTGATCACGTGGAAGTACATCGGCTTCGGCATCATCCTGCTGCTGGCCGGCCTCCAGGGCATCCCCACCGAGCTCCGCGAGGCCGCCGCCCTCGACGGCGCCTCGGCCTGGCAGGCCACCCGGCGGGTCGTGCTTCCCCTGCTGGGCCCCACCATCCGCATCTGGATCTTCCTCAGCGTGATCGGCTCGCTCCAGGTCTTCGACGTCGTCTGGATCATGACGCTGGGCGGTCCGGCCAACGCCTCCACCACCATGGCCACCTACCTCATCGACCACGGCTTCAAACGCTACGAGTTCGGCTACGGCAGCGCGGTGGCGGTGGTGCTGTTCATCATCTGCTTCGCGTTCGCCTTGCTGTACCAGCGATTCGCGCTACGCAGGGACACGGAAGGCGCACTGAGGTGAGTACCACCGCCCCGGACATCATCAGGCGGCGCAACTCGCTGCGACCACTGGGCTATCTCGCCGCCCTGCTCGTCGTCGGCGTCACCGTCGTCCCCCTGCTGTTCGTCGTGATCGGCGGCTTCCGGACCACGGCCCAGGTCAACGCCGCCCCGGTCGGCTGGCCCAGCCCCTGGGTGGTCGACAACTACCTCGCCATCCTCGGCGCGTCGACGTTCTGGCGGTTTCTGTGGAACAGCGCCGTGATCGCGGTGATCGCCACGGCGCTGGCGGTCGGCTGCGGCGCGATGGCGGGATTTGCCTTGTCGCGCTACAGGTTCCGCGGCCGCGAGGCGTTGTACGGGCTGTTCACCGTGGGTCTGCTGTTCCCGCTGGCCGTGGCATCGTTGCCGCTCTACCTCCAGCTCAGGCAGATCGGCTTGTTGGAGAACCCGTTGGGGGTGGCGATTCCCGAGGCGGCGTTCTCGTTGCCGGTCACCATCCTCATCCTGCGGCCGTTCATGCTGGAGATACCGCAGGAGGTGGAGGACGCGGCCACTCTGGACGGAGCGTCGCGGCTCGGGTTCTTCTGGCGGATCCTGCTGCCGCTGTCGATGCCGGCGCTGAGCACCGTCACGGTGCTGGCCTTCGTGACCAGCTGGAACGCCTACCTGCTGCCGCTGCTGGTGTTCAACGACCAGTCGCACTTCACGCTGCCGCTGGGCGTGGCGACGTTCCAGTCGCAGTACTCCCAGGACACGGCCCGGATCCTGGCCTTCACCACGCTGTCCATGGTGCCGGCGCTGGGGGTGTTCGTGCTGGCCGAGCGGCGGATCGTCGGCGGGCTGAGCGGCTCGGTCAAGGGCTGAGCATCGGCCGAAAGTCAGAGCCCGGAATCCGTCCCCGGACAGAGGCGGCCCCACGTCCCGGCACGCGATGATACGGGCATGACGATGAGCCGCCTGATTCCGATGGTCACTCTGGTCGCGGTGGGCGGTGCCCTGCTGGCCGGATGCGGCACCAAGAGCTACACCTACGAGGTCAAGCTCCAGGTCACCGGCGAGGGCTCGGGCGAGGTCACGGTCGAATACCCGACCCAGCCCGGCACCACCGACAACAAGAGCCCCAAGAGCACGCCCAAGAAGAGCACCACCACCGAGACCCTGCCCTTCCACGAGACGCTGCTGGCCGCCGGCCTCGGCCACGTGTCCGTGTCGGTCAAGACCACCGACGGCAAGCCGGTCACGTGCGCCGTGACGCTGGAGAAGGACAGCCCGATTACCAAGGAGGGCAAGGGCACGGTGCAGTGCGACGCGGACATCACCGAGAGCACCGACAACTGACCGAGCCAGTTTTCGGTCGAATCCGGACACGTGTCCCCACGGAATTGGGACCGCGTGGCGGATTCGCCTAGCGTGAACGGCATGTCACAAGTGGAGATCGTGCTGGTGCACGGGGCCTGGCACGGTTCGTGGTGCTGGGAACCGCTGCGCGTCGAACTGGCCGCCCTCGGCCGACGGTCGCACGCCGTCGACCTGCCCAGCGCGTCCGGGCCCGCCTTCGGCGTGGACGCCGACGCCAAGGTCGTCCGTGAGGCGGTGGACTCGGTCAGCGGCTCGGTGCTGCTGCTGGGCCACTCCTACGGCGGGATTCCGGTGTCGCAGGCGGCGGCCGGCGCCCAGAACATCGCGCGCCTGGTCTACCTCGCCGCGTTCCAGCTCGACGAGGGCTCGAGCCTGCTGTCCTCGGTCGGTGCGGAACTGCCGGCCGACCAGGAGTCCGTGCCGCTCGGGGACGACACGATCGACCGGTTCTACGCGGACGTGCCGGCGGACCTGGCGCGGGACGCCGTGTCCCGGCTGCGCCCGCACAGCGCGCAGTCCTGGCGGGACAAGCAGTCCACCGCCGGCTGGCGCGACATCCCGTCCACGTACGTGCTGTGTGAGCAGGACAAGGCGATCAGGGCGGAGTTCCAGGCTGAGCTGGCGCGGAGGGCGGACGAGGTCCGGCGGCTCGACGCCAGCCACTCGCCGTTCCTGTCCATGCCCGCCGAGCTGGCCGCGATGCTGGACGAGATCGCGTCGGCGGCCGACGACGCTTCGTGAGGGATATCCCTGATCCGGGCCCGAGCCGTGGCTCGCGGGCCTAGCGTGATTGTCCTGTGTCGGCGGGTAGACCTGATGGGGGACACGCATGTCCGGAGCGGAGATCGTGCTGGTGCACGGCTCCTGGCACGGTTCGTGGTGCTGGGCGCTGCTGAGTGACGAGCTGGGCGCGCTGGGCCGGGTGACGCACGCGGTCGACCTGCCCAGCATGGACGGCCCGGGTTACGGCGTCGAGGCGGACACCAAGGTCGTGCGGGAGAAGGTGGACTCGATCGGCGCGCCGGTGGTGCTCCTCGGCCATTCCTACGGCGGCGTCGTGATCTCACAGGCTTCCGCCGGCGACCGGCTCGTCTACCTCGCCGCGTTCATGCTGGACGAGGGTCAGTCCCCGCTGTCCACGGTCGGCCAGGAACTGCCGCCCGGGTTGGACATGCTGCCGCCGCCCGCCGACCCGATCGACATGTCCTACGCGGACGTGCCGGCTGACCTGGCGCGGGACGCGGTGTCCCGGCTGCGGTCGCAGAGCGCGCAGGCGGCCCGGGACCGGCAGATCGGGGCCGGCTGGCGGGACATTCCGTCCACCTACGTCCTGTGCGAGCAGGACAGGGCGGTGCCGCCGGCATTGCAGGAGCAGATGTCCCAGCGGGCCAACGAGATCTGGCGGCTCGACGCCGGCCACTCGCCGTTCCTGTCCATGCCGAGGGAACTGGCCGTGCTGCTGGACGAGATCGCGTCAGCGGTCGACGACGCCTGACTGCCAGGCCCACATCGCGATCTCCACGCGGTTGCGGGCGGTCAGCTTGGCCTGCACGTTGCCGAGGTGGGTCTTCACCGTGCCGACCGAGATGAACAGCCGCTCGGCGATCTCGGTGTTGGTGAGTCCCTTGGCCACCAGGCGAACCACGTCCAGCTCGCGGGCGGACAGGTCGGCCGTGGGCGACAGGGTCGACGGGGAACTGAGCTGCCGCAACAGTTTCACGGTGATCGCCGGGCTGACCAGCGCCTCGCCGGCGGCGGCCGCTCGGACGGCCTCGACCAGCAGCGCGGAGCCGGAGTCCTTGAGCAGGAAGCCGTATGCCCCGCCGCGCAGGGCCTGGTAGACGTACTCGTCGTCGTCGAAGGTGGTCACCACGACCACCCGCGGCGCGGATATCCGTCCGGGCTTGGTCAGCTGCCGCAACGCCTGGAGACCGTCCATCTTGGGCATTCGGATGTCCATCAGCACCACGTCCGGCGCCAGCCGGTCGGCCAGCTCCACCGCCTGCAGGCCGTCGACGGCCTCGCCGACCACCTCGATGTCGTCCTCGGCGGCCAGGATCATGGCGAGGCCGGCCCGGATCATCGCCTGGTCGTCGGCGATCAGAACCTTGATCGGCACCTCAGTTCCCTCCCACGGGCAGGCTCGCCTCGACCACCCAGCCGCCGTCGGCGCCCGGTCCGGCCTTGATGCTGCCACCCACCGCCGACACGCGTTCGCCCAGCCCCCGCAACCCGAATCCGCCGCGGCCGGCGTGCTTGGCCCGGCCGTCGTCGGACACCAGCACCCGCACCCATTGCCCGGACCGGGAAATCCGCACCGTGGTCTCGTGTGCGCCGTCGGAATGCTTGCGCACGTTGGTCAACGCCTCCATCACGACTCTGTGCACAGTGGACTGGAGCTCGGCCGGCAGTCCCTCGAACTCGCCGTCCAGCTCCAGGGTCGCGGGCGGCCCGAACTCGTCCACCAGCCGTGAGACGTCGGCGACCGTCGCGGGTGGACTGAATTCGGCGCCGGCATCGGCCTCGCGCAGCAGCCCGACCATGCGCCGCATGGTGGCCATGGCCTCGGTGCCGGCCTGCTCGATCCGTTCCAGCGCGGGCAGCACCAGTTCCGGCTTCTTCTCGGCCATCGCCCGTGCGCCCTGGGCCAGCAGCACGATGCCGGTGACGTGATGACCAACGTAATCATGCAGGTCACGGGCGAATTCGGCGCGTTGGGCCAGCCTGATCGTGTCAGCCTGCCGCTCCCGGCTGATCCCCACCAACCGCGCCGCCAGCCCGACGCCGATCGACACCACCAGCAACAGGGCCAGCGCCAGCGCGGCGACGGCGGCGATGCCGCTGCTGTTCACCAGGATCGGCTGCGTCACGACCGCGGCCGAGATGATCGGCAGCGTGATGGCCGCCAGCACGGGCTTGCCGCGCCAGGCGATCAACGCGATCAGCCAGCACAACGCGACCGTGGCGGCGAACGTGAACGGGGCCCGCCGACCGGTCAGGGCGGCCGTCAGCAGCGTGCCGGCCATCGTGGACATGGCCGGCAGCAGGCTGACGAGCGGCAACGCGATCCGCCCCAACCCGGGGCCGGCCAGCGCGATCATGCAGGCCAGCAGGCCCGATCCGAGCTGGAACACGCCGAGCGGATCGTCGCGGATCGTGCCGGCCTCGTAGTCCACGGCGCCCAGCGTGAGCAGCAGCGCGGCGCCGGCCAGCCAGCACAGTGCCCACAGATAGCGCATGTGGGCAGCGTAGTCACTCCGGCCGGGGCCGCAGGTCGGCCGAAAGTCATAGCCGGACCGGTCCTTGGGCAGAGGCGTCGTCCGGGTGCCAGCGGCGAGGCTGTGGGCATGGCAGCAGCGATCACCGCGACGGACCTGGTCAAGGTCTACGGACGCGGAGTGGCGCAGGTGCGCGCGTTGGACGGGGTGAGCGTCGCGTTCGGACGGGCCCGGCTGACGGCGATCGTCGGCCCCTCCGGCTCCGGCAAGTCCACCCTGATGCAGTGCCTGGCCGGCCTCGACACGCCCACTTCGGGGCGAGTGCTGCTCGGCGACGTCGACGTCACGGCGCTGTCCGACCGCCGCCTGACCCGGTTGCGGCTGGACCGCGTCGGCTTCGTGTTCCAGTCGTTCAACCTGCTGCCGCAACTGACCGCGCGGGAGAACATTTTGCTGCCGGCCGCCCTGGCCGGCCGGTCGGTGGACAAGGCACGGTTCCGCGACCTGGTGGACATGCTCGGCATCGGGGACCGGCTGCGGCACCTGCCGTCCGAGCTGTCCGGCGGCCAGCAGCAGCGCGTCGCCATCGCGCGGGCCATGCTCGGCCGGCCCGAGGTGATCTTCGCCGACGAGCCGACCGGCAACCTGGACTCGGCCTCCAGCGACCAGGTTCTGGAGCTGCTGCGCACGGCGGTGCGGGACCTCGGGCAGACCACCGTCATGGTGACGCACGACCAGACCGCTGCGTCCTTCGCCGATCAGGTGATCACGATGGCCGATGGGCGGGTGGCCGCGTGAACTTCGTCGCCACTCACCTTCGGGGCGTGCTGCGCAAGCCGGCCCGGCTGGCCCTGACGGGCATCGCCATCACCGTCGCCGCCTTCTTCGCCACGGCGGCCATGCTGACGCACGACATTGCCAAGGCCACGGCACTGTCCACATTGACCACCATTCCGTCCGGTGTGGACCAGGTGCTGTACTCCGACGGCAGCGAGCCCTTGTCGCAGCTGGACAAGGTTCGGCACGCGCCCGGCGTCGTCGACGCGACCGGCCGCATGGTGGCGTCGTTGAACGTCAACGGCAAGCACTACCAGCTCACCGCCGATCCCGGCTCCGGCCCGCTGAGCCGGATCCATGTGATCGAGGGCGCCTATCCCCATGGCCCCAACGAGATCGCCGCTTCGGCGACGTCCGGACTGGCCATCGGGTCGGTGCTGAAGTCGTTGAAGGTGACGGCGATCGTCGACGCTCCCTCGGGCGACGGGGCGGCCGTCTACATGGCGGACACTGCGTTGTTGGCTGTGGCCCCGGCGCAGCTGAGCCGGATCGACATTGTCGGGTCCTCCTCGCTGCCTGGCGTCCAAAACGCCGACGAGGCACGGGACGAGGCCTTGGCGGCGGCCGACAGCAAGATCGAATCGCTGCTGGCGGTGCTGACGGCCTTCGTGATCGTCGCCGTCATCGCCGCGCTGCTGGTCGCCACCTCGACGTTCCGAATCGTGTTCGCGCAACGGATCCGGCAGACCGCGCTGTTGCGGGCGGTCGGTGCGCCGCGCCGGAAGCTGGTGCGGGCCTTCCTGGCCGAGGGCGCCCTAGTCGGTCTGGTCGCCGGTGTCATCGGCGCCGGGACGGCCATCGGCGTCGGTTACCTGGTGGCATTTCTGCTCGGCGTCAGCGGCCCGGGGCCGGCGTTGCCGTTCACTCCACTCGTGGTTGTCGTGTCGATTCTGGTCACGATGCTCGCCGCCCTCGCGCCGGCTCGCTCGGCCAGCCGGGTTTCGCCGTTGGAGGCGCTGCGGGTCACCGACGCCGACCGCGACTCGTCCACGGCGAGTTGGCTGCGCGTGGCCATCGGGGTCGTGCTGCTGGCCGCGGCGGGATTGGTGACGTACAAGGCATTCGGTGATGGCATCGTCGCCACCTCGCGGCCCGGCGGCGCGGTCCTGCACTTCCTGCTGCTGACCATCGCCAGCGGCACGCTGACGTTCTGCGCCCTGCTGGCCCTCGGGCCCGTGTTGTTGCGACCCGTGCTGCGTGGGATTGGTGCGGTGGTTGCCCCGCTCGGGCCGACGGTTCGCCTTGCCGTGCAAGGGGTTGGCGGTGCTCCTCGCCGTGCCGCCGCAGTGTCCGCCGTCGTCGCGCTGGGCACCGGTTTGCTGACCGGCGTGCTCGTCGGTGGCGAGAGCGTGCGTGCCTTCAACGACGCCGAGGTCGCCGCCGCGTTCCCGGCCGACGTCGAGGTGACCGCGGCCAAGGAAGATCAGCCCATCCCCGACGCAGTGCTGGCCAAGCTCGACGGCCTGAAGTTCCGGATCGCCCGTGAGGCCCTGATCGTCAACGGCGCGCCTGCCAGCCTGAATGTGTCCGATGTGGACATTGCCAAGCTGCCGCTGGTCGGCGACATCCGGACCACCGGTGGCTCGCTCGACGACCTCGGCCCCGGCCGCGCCGCGGTCTCCACCGGCTACGCCGAGATCCTTCACGTCAAGCTCGGTGACACCCTGTCGTTCGGCGAGCTGCACATCAAGGTCGCGGCGATCGTCGTCGGGGAGAGCATCGCCGGCGTCGGCGTGGCCATCAACCATGCCGACCTCAGCCACCTCGGCGTTCCCGAGCGGCCGACCAACGCCTTGCTCACCACCGATTCCCCGCCCAGCTTCGGCGACGCCGCCCAGGTCACCGTGCTCTCCCAGTACCGCGACGAACGCCGTGACCTCGTTGCCTCGTTGGAGATCCTGGCCCTGGCCGTGCTCGCGCTGACCCTCTTGATCGCCGTTGTCGGCGTCGGCACCACCGCCGCCCTCTCCGTGGTCGAGCGCCGTCGCGAATCCGGCATGCTCCGGGCCATCGGCCTCACCCGCCTGGCCCTCGGCGGCATCACCGTCTCCGAGGCCGCCCTGCACGGAGTCGTCGGTGTCCTTTTCGGACTGATCATCGGCATTCCCCACGCCTGGCTGGCTGTGCTGTCCCTCGGCCTCGGCGCCCCGCTCACCGTGCCCGTGCCCCTGCTCCTGGGCACCTCCGCCGGCCTCATCGTGCTGACCATGATCGCCGGCCTCCTCCCCGCGCGCCGCGCCGCCCGCGAAACCCCCGTAACCGCCATGCGCGTCGACTGACCCCGGGCGTCAGTTCTGCGCGATCGGCCAGGCCGCCGCCGGGTCGCAGTGCTCCGGGCAGGCCACGATGTAGACCTCGTTGCCCAGGAACAGGCCGTACTGATCGTCGTGGAAGGTGTACGGCTGGGACGGCCGTTCGGGCCGCTTGTCGAAGCCGAAGTCCTCCGGCACCTGGCAGACCTGGGCCAGCGCCGCTCCGCACCGGCAGATGTAGTGCTCCGGATCCTGCGCCCAGGCCGGGACTCCGCCGAGCTTGAACCCCGGACGCCCACGCCCGTGCTCGTCGATCCGCTCCTCCGCCCTCGTGAGAATCAGCCGATGCGGCTGGAGGTAGGCATCCGCCTCCGCCGCCCGGGTGTTTCCCTTGTGCAGCAGGATTTGCCAGAACCGCATGTCGTTGTCCGGCGGCGCATCCCAGAACCCCTCGGGAAGCCGCCGGCTCGACGGCGGGAAGCAGGCGTCGTTGTGCTTGGGGCACTGGAACACCAGCAGGTGGTCACCGCCGAACACCGCGATGTCCGCGGGCACGTCCACCTGGAAGAACAGCACCATCCGCTCGCCGCAGTCACACACCGGCCACGCCCGCCCCGCATCCAGGACCGGCCACCCGCCCACAGTGTTCCGCTCGCCCTCGCCCGCCTGCTCGGAGCCGACCTCGACCAGGTAGATGGTGTCCGCGCCACTCACCGGGCCAGGCTAGCGGGTCCCCGCCGCGTTCAATCGCGGAACGGTCAAGATCAACAAGGCGTGAGCAGCCCCCGTTTTCCATTGTACCCGGTGAAACTGGCAGATCCGGGCTACGCGATCACGGTCGGCCTCGGTGGGCCGGGCTTCCCATGTTGATCTGGTTGGGTTGATTCGGGGGCTGCTCGATCCGGCTCTGTCTGCTCCGGCCGGGCGGGGCTGGATGGCGGGTTCGGGTCGGTGGTCGGTTCTTTTCCCGGGGCGGGCTGTGTCCCGGCTGGTTAAGCGGGCAGGCCGGGGGTTTCAGAGCGATGGCCTGTTCCCCTCCCGGGCGGGCCGCGTCCCGGCCCGTCAAGCGGGCAGACCGAGTCCTGGATCCCGGTGGCCTAGTTCTGACCCAGCGACCAGGGGCCAGCGACCGAGGGCCTAACGACCGGAGTCCGGCGACCAGGGGCCAGCGACCGGGGGCCCGACGACCGTAGCCCGGCGACCAGGGCCGGCGACCGTGGTTCAGAGGTCGGGGAGGGGGTCCGGGGGGAGGAGGTCGCGGGCGCCGCGTTCGAGGTCGGCGGCGTTGACGACGGCGATGTACTCCTCGTCCAGCTCGAAGCTGAGGCCGCCGAGGGTGAAGCGGGCGCCGACGTGGTCCTCGACGGGGCCGAGGCGGGTCTGGCGGGGGAACTCGGCCTCCAGGGTCCTGGGCACGGTGCGGCTCCAGTGGCCGGTGGACAGGACCTTGACGGCCTTGTTGCTGACCACGATGAGGACACAGGGACGGGCGCTCATGAGCAGGACCGCGGGGAAGATGTAGCGGATCTCGTCGTCGGGGTCGAGGAACGTGCGGGCGGCGGCACGGGCCTTCTCGGAGACGGGCATGCCGGCAGCGTAAAGGCGTGCCAGGGTGGCTGGTGTGGAAACGACACCGAAGTTCCGACAGGTGGTACTGGACACGACGGACGCGCGGGGGCTGGCGGAGTTCTACCGGCAGCTGCTCGGGCTGGAGTATCGGAAGGGGGACGAGCGGCCGGCGGAGGGGGAGCCGGACCCGCTGGGCCAGGACTGGCTGGTGCTGCGCAACCCGGGCGGTTCACAGCTGGCGTTTCAGCACGTGGACGAGCTGCCGGAGGCCGCGTGGCCGGCGCCGGACCGGCCGCAGCAGCTGCACCTGGACCTGACGGTGCCGGACGTGGAGGCCCTGGACGCGGCGCACGACAAGGCGCTGGGCCTCGGGGCGCGGATGCTGCTCGACCGGTCGGCGGACCCGCAGGAGCCGCTGCGTGTGTACGCGGATCCGTCGGGTCATCCGTTCTGTGTCTTCGTGTCGCCGAACTAGCCGTCAGCCCTTCTGACCGCCGGAGCCGCCGGAGCCACGGGACTGGGTGGCACGGTTGAAGGTGCGGGCGACGGCGTTGGCGCCGACAGCCAGGCTGTTGGCGTCGATCTTGCCCTGCCCGGAGACGTAGATGCCGTTGTTCATGATCATGGTCGTGCGCTCGACCAGCTCGCTGGTGTCGACGCCGTGATCCTCCAGGAACCGGGTGAGGGCGTCCATCACGCGCCGCTCGGCCAGCTTGCCGTACATCTCCCGGTCCAACTGCTGGAAATAGCGGTGATAGCGGGTGTCGGCGGCCTGCTCGCGCAGGCTCTGCCGGGCACCGTAGTTGAACGACCGGTCCTCGGTGATCTCCCGCGCCTCCCGCCGCAGCTTGCTGGCCCGGCCGAGCGCGGCCAGCGGCACGGCCACGGTACGGAAGAAGCCACCGAACAGGCCCGGCACCGTCTTGGCCAGGCTGGCGGAGGCGACCCGGCTGATCTGCCGCCACGTGGGACGAGCACGTAACCGGTCCACCGCCAGGTATTCGTGCCGCATGGGCGGCAGCAGGCAGTAGTTGGCCTCCACGAACAGCATGTCCTTCTGCGGCAGCAGGGCGAAGCGCAGGAACTGGGTCACCACCAGCTGCCCGCTCCAGCCGCCGATACGCACCACCAGATACGGCCGGGCCCGGCTCTTGGGGTCGTCCTGGAGGCGATCGAACATGTCATCGTCCACACGGGACACTGGAGCCGCCAACTCGTTGGGCAGCACGGCCTTCTCCACCTCGGGTTCGAAGCCGTGCAACAGATCCAGCCCGTTGACGAACAGCCGGTCCTCGACCGCGACGCCGGGCAGGCCGAGGTTTCCCACGTCAGCGGCGACGAAGTCGTGCAACTCCTGCACCGTGAACGGCGTGACCTCCCGATCCTCGGCAGCCTTGGCCACATTGAGCGAGAACGACCACTGCTCGGCGGTGCGCCCGTAGCCGACGAACGGGGCGTAGTTGGCGAACACCGTGACATTGCCCCGATCCCGCGCCCCGATCTCGGCCAGCCGTTGCCGGTCACGCTGGTTGTCGGGCTGGGGTGCCTTGGCCGGATCGAAGGCGGCGTGTGTGAGCTGGATCGCGACCACGCTGTAGTGGGCGACCATCGACTCCACGAACACCGTTCCCCACGCGCAGATCCCCAGCGGTATGAGCCACGCGAACGCTTGCGGCGGCGACCCCAGGAACAGGATGATGAAGATGAACAGGATCAGGCCGAGCAGGCCGTCACGTAACAGTTGTCGTTGCCGCGCGGCCAATCCGTACTTGAGCACGGTGACGAGATCGACGCCCGGCGACGAGGCGACGGCCCGGTGCTCCTCGTGCAGGATGCCGCGCAGCGCCGAGTCGTTGAGCCCGGGATCGAGCTGCACCGCCGCGCACAGGTAGCGAGTGGCGTCCCGCGCGAAACCGACGGAGTCGGCGGCCCCGGTCGAAGAAGCCGGGTCGAGCACCCGCTTGGCGCCGCAGCGTTCGCAGTAGGCGTGCTCGCCCGGATCGTCCCAGCCGCACTGCTGGCACGTCATCTTGTCACCTCTTCCCGGTCGGCCGCGACATCCGTTCGTTCAACGGCGGCGGCGGTTCCGGGACCGGTGGGGGTTCCGGCACGGGGTCGGGGATCGGCGCCGGCTCCGGTTCCTCGCGCACGCTCCAGAGCACGATGCCGCCCAGGACCGCGGCGATCAGGCCGAAGACCCCGACCGTGAGTCGGGTCAGCGAGGCGGACGGGGGGAAGAACAGCTCGAGGACCGCCACCACGACGACCAGAGCGGCCCACCACACGCGGGCAGGTGCCAGGAACACGAATGCACGATAACCATCGAAAACGGATGTGGCGGCGAGGTTCAACCGATTGGGCGCAGGTGGTCCGGGCCGCCGTTAACACGGAAATCCGCCCGGTTCTCCCGGAAACCAGGGACAACACCGTGACCGTCGGCCGGCCGGACGTGGGGTTCAGCCGCTTCTTGTTTCGCGGGCGCGCGGCGGTCACGTGTTCGGCCGGCGACCGCCGCCGACCGCCATCGAGCGTGTTTCCCTCAGGTGAGCCGATCTCAAGGAGGAAAGACGAGGTTTCGGCGGATAGCCGCCGCCTTGGTCGTGGCCTGCGTGGCCGGCCGCAGGCGTCGAACGTGAACCGGTGAGGGCAGTTGTCTCCACCGGCACACGGGCCCGTGGCGTCCGCGTCGACGCACCGGTGATGACGGCCTACCGGGCAGCCGCCGGACAGGCCGTCATCCACAGTGGACTACGCGAGCGCCGGCTCCTTGATCTCGCCCAGCACCGAGCACAGGCGGTGCACGCCGGCGCGGAGCTCGTCCGGTGGCGTGGCGCCGTAGCCGAGGACCAGGCGCGGCGGCACGCCGTCGGGGTTGGCGTAGAACTGGGACAGGGCATAGGCCCGGACCCGGCTGCGGCGTCCGGCGGCGACGATCTCGTCGGCCGAGACGCCCGGGGGCAGGCCGAGGATGAGGTGCGTGCCGCGGGCGGAGGACTGGATGGGCAGGGAGTCGCCGAGGCACGAGCGCAGCTCCTGCGCGCAGACCTCGCGGCGTTCCCCGTAGGCGTCGGAAACCCGCCGCAGGTGGCGCATGAAGTGGCTGGTGGACATGAGATCGGCCAACGCCGCCTGTTCAAGCATGGGCAGCAGCCCGACGGCGGCCCGCTGCGCGGTGGTGACGACGTCGGCGAGCTCCTCGGGCACGACGGCGTAGGCGATGCGCAGGCCGGGGAACAGCACCTGGCCGAACTCGCCGATGTGGATGACCCGGCCGTTGTCGAACTGGCACGGCGTCGGCGCGGACGGCTCGGTCCAGCTGCCGGGATCGTCGTGGTCCTCGATCACCCAGCCGTCGACCCGCTCCGTCCAGGCCAGCAGTTCGGCCATCCGCTGCCGGGACATGGCGTGCCCCAGCGGGAACTGGCTGTGCGGGGTGACCAGGGCCATCCGGGCCCCGGGGAAGCGGGTCACGCCGGCGTCGACCACGAGCCCGTTCTCGTCGACGGGCGTGGGGCAGGCCGGAAAGCCGGCGGCCATGAAGGCCGCCCGGATCGACGGCCGGCACGGCTCCTCGACCAGCACGGGGGTTCCCGCGGCCAGCAACAACTTGGCCAGCAGGCCGGCGGTGGCGCAGGCGCTGGACGTGACGATCACCTGATCCGGCGCGCACCGGATCCGGTGCCGCAGGCCCAGGTACGCGGCGATCTCCTGCCGCAGCGGCCAGAACCCGGCCGGCGACTGCTGGGCCATCAGGGAATCCACCCGCCCGGCCCTGGCCGCCAGCAGCCGGCCCCACACCTTCGTCGGGAACAGGTCGACCGCCGGCACGTCCAGCGTGAACGGGCGGGTCGGGTCTCGGCGGGCCTCGGACAGGTCCCGGAACTCGTGCTCGGCCCGCAACACGGCGCGACCGGCGGCGGAAAGCCGTTGGACCAGCGGCTTTCGCCGCTCGACCCGCAACCGGGTGTGCTCGGCGTCCTCGCCGCGGGCGGCGACGCGGGTGCCGGAGCCGACCCGGCCCTCGGCGTAGCCGTCGGCCAGCAGGTGCTCGTAGGCGACGAGCACGGTGTTGCGGGACACGCCCAACCGCTCGGCCATGGCCCGCGAGGCCGGTAGTCGGCTGCCCACCGGCAGCTGTCCGGTCTCTATGTCCTTGCGCAGCCAGTCGTAGAGCTGGCGGTAGAGCGGTGTCTCGGAATCCTTGTTCAGAATTGCCTGCGATGGTAAGCCGGACATCTCTTCTCCCCCACGAGAAATGGTGTCACGCGATGTGGATGCGGCCCGTCGGATCGACGTCCCCCTGAATGCCGAGCCGGAGCCAACCGTCCTCGGCCGGCCGCCACGGAATGATCAGTTTCGACTTGCTCTTGACCATCAGCTCCCCGTTCTCGCCCACCTTCAACCAGATATGGCTCAGCGGTTCCCCGACGCCGGGCCCGGGTGCCCCTTGCGCCGCAAGGGTGAGCGGGTAGACGCCGTCCACGGCGAATCCCCGGTGCACGGGGACGCCGCGCGCGGCGAGCTCGGCGGTCGGCGCCAGCGGGTCGAAGCACACCAGGTACGGCGCGGTCGGCGCGCCGAACAGCACTTGGCACAGATCCTCGCCGTCCAGCTCGGGACGCCGCGTCAGCACCGCCTCCAGCGCCTCGGCCACCGGCGCGGTCAGCTGGGCGGCGGTCGCCTCGGCATTGGCCAGGTTCACGGTGGCGGACGAGTTCAGGCGCACGGTTCCCCGGTGCTGCAACGTCAGGTAGACGAAGACCTGCTCGGTGAGCGTGTGCAGCGGTGTCAGGCAGAGGTAGCGCCGCCAAACGCCGGTCGGGGCGCGCAGCCGGACGGCGCGCAGCACCTCGTCGATCGCCCCGCAGGGCAGGGCGAGCTCCCCCTCGGCGTTCGGGCAGACCACCAGCTTGCGGGCGTCGTCGGAATCCCCGGCCAGCTCGGGCGCGTCCCCGGCCGGCCGCCCGGCGCAGTCGACCGTCCTGATCGGACGGTCGAGGCCCAGCCGGTTCACCGTGACCATTCCGTCGGGGTCGCACAGCACGACGTCGACGCCGGCCGCCGTGTGCCGCATTTCTGCCTCGTCAGAGCCCGGCGACAGGGCCGTGGTGACGGCGCCGGCGATGGTCGTGGCGAGATCGGCGACGATGTGCTCGGGGCTGTTCGCGGCGACGATCAGGACCCGCAGCTGGTGGTGGGAAACGATTGCCGTCAGGTCGGCGGCCAGCCCGGCGGCGGCCGCCAGCAGGTCGGCGTAGCTCAGCGTGCGGGCGACCACGCCGGCCGCGGTGAGCACCTCGACGGCGGGCCGGTGGCTGTGCCAGCCCCGGCGCAGCACGTCCTCCAGCCACTGCATCAGCGCGCCCCGCTCGAAGGCTCGGTGAGCAGAGATAATCGCCCGCCGCCGTTCGGTCTTCGGGCGCGTGACGACCGGCGCTCACGGAATGTGTTCACGGTTTTCCTCATCCCCAGAAAAAGGTACCGCGAATAGCGGAAACGTGTTACGGCGATGCTAAGCAGCGTATCTGTGAGGTGTCAAGGACACGGGCATAACGTGCGAACTGCGTCATGTCAGTTCCCGATGGGGTGTGACCATTTGTCGATGTCCGCCGAAAGATGGCAGGGGCGATAGGTCAGTGCGCGGTGACGCGGGCGGCCAGCAGGCGCAATGCGGTCACGATTTCGTCGACCGAATGGCCCCGGGTGTGCCGCTGGAACCAGTAGACCTCCGGCGCCAGGCCGGCCAGCACGGTGTCGCACAGGACGTCCGCGTCGCGGACCTCGGCCGCGGTGAGCAGCAGCCGGACGTGCGAACGCCAGAACGCGTAGGCCCCCGTGGTGTACCGGGCGTGCCCGGTCTCCGCGCCCAGCGCCAAATGCAGGTGGGCCTCCAGCAGATGCACCATCGCCGTCAGGAACGCCGCCAGCCGATCGGCCGGGTGCGCCCCGGGGCCCAGCGGCGGCGCGCCCAGGATGATCTTCGCCTGCAGCGCCCGCTCGTGCTCGTCCAGCAGCGCGACCGCGATCGACCGGGTGTCCGGGTAGCGGCGGTAGAGCGTGGCCCGGCCGATGCCGGCGGCCTTGGCGATCTCGTCCATGGTGACGCTGTCGGTGCCGGCTTCCGCGAACAGCCGCTCGGCCGCGGCCAGCACCTTCGCGCGGTTGCGGGCCGCGTCCGCCCGCTCGACCGGACGGGCCGGCAACCCGCTGGAACCCACGATCGGCAGGTCGAACGGCTGACCGTCGTGAGTCCTGCTCGGCATGTCGCCACCTTAACCCAGTCGCCGGTAACTGGACATCGTGTCCGCTTCTAGTCTATCGTCCGAACCGTAACCGGTCACAGTGTCCACTTAGCGGTGAGGTAGGGGATGGACGCCATCTTCGTGATCTCGGCACTGCTCATCGGCGGCCTGCTAGCCATCCAGGCCTCGGTGAACGTGCAGCTCAACAAGGCGGTCGGCACGCCGTACGGCGCGTCGACGCTGCAACTGGGGGTCGCCGCCGGCGTCCTCGTGCTGGCCACCGCGGCGGTCGGCGGCTTCGGCGGGCTGGCCCAGATCTCGCACGCCCAGCCGTGGCAACTGCTCGGCGGCCTGGCCAGCCCGCTCTACATCACCAGCGGCATCCTGCTGTTCCCGAGACTGGGGGCACTGGCCGCCGGCGGCCTGTTCGTGACCGGCCAGATGATCTCGTCGCTGAGCATCGACCTGCTGGGGCTGTTCGACATCCCGCGCAAGCCGGTCAGCCTCGGCATCGCGCTGGGCGTGCTCGCCCTGCTGGCCGGCATCGTCGTGATCATCCGCGGCCAGGGCAAGGCGGCCAGGCCGGCGGCGCCCGTGCCGGCCAAGTCGGTCGGCGCGGCCGGGGCGCCGGCCGCCACCCGCACCGGCGCCGGCCAGATCCCGTGGATCCTGCTCGGCATCGTCGGCGGCGGCGTGCTGCCCATCCAGGCCGGCATCAACGCCTCGCTGCGCGAGGTCGTCGGCAACCCGGTGACCGTCGACATGATCAGCTTCCTGGTGGCCGTGCTGGCCATCTTCATCGTGCTGGTCGTGCTGCGCTCGCTCAACAAGACGCCCGCGCCGAAGTTCGCGCCGCTGCGGGAGATGCCGTGGTGGGGCTGGCTCGGCGGCATCTGCGCGTCGATCTACGTGTTGGTCACGTTCCTGGCCATTCCCGCCATCGGCGCCGCCGGCACCGTCGCGCTGACCGTCACCGGGCAGCAGATCGCCTCGGCCACCGTGGATAGCCGCGGGCTGTTCCGGATGGCCCAGCGCAAGCTCACCGCGCCCCGCATCACGGGCCTCGGCCTGCTGGTCGTCGGCTCGGTGCTGATCCAGTTCACCTGATCTCCAGTGGGGGAGACCACCCATGCGTGAGGCCTATGTCGCGGCCAAGGACGTGCACGTCCTGCCGTCGCAGTTACCCATTCCCGGCGCCGGCCTGCTCCCGGTCAACTGCTACCTGGTCAGGGGCAGCGAACCGGTGCTCGTCGACACCGGGATGCCCATCGACGCCGTCGACTTCGCCGAGACCCTGTGGTCGGTGGTGGACCCCGCCGACCTGAAGTGGCTGGTGCTCACCCACGACGACCGGGATCACTCCGGCAACATCGTGCAGATCATGGCGGAGGCGCCCAACGCCGTACTCGTCACCAGCCAGCTGTCGGTCGTGCGCCTGTCCGAGGAGTGGGACCTGCCGCGCGACCGCATGCTGCTGGTGAACCCCGGCAGCTCGTTCACGGCCGGCGACCGCGAGTTCAGCATCCTGCGCCCGCCCGCCTTCGACTCGCCGGCCACCCTGGCCGCCTTCGACCACGGCTCGCGCACGCTGTTCAGCGCCGACAGCTTCGGCTCCGTGCTGCCGACCGTCGCCAATGACGTCGACGACGTCAAGGAGTCGGACTTCTTCGAGGGTTTCTCCCTGTTCAACCGGTCCAACCACCCGTGGGTCGCGCTCACCGACCCGGCCAAGTTCGAGGTGGTGCTGCACCAGATCCGGGCCCTGGGGCCGGACCGCATCCTCAGTTCGCACGGGCCGGCGGTGGAGGGCCGGGTGGACCGGCTGCTCGACGCCATGGCCGAGATCCCGACCCTGCCCATGGTGCTGCCCCCGGACCAGCTCGACCCCGAGGCCGTGCTGGGCCGGCTCGAGTTCAACGACCAGCCGCCCGTCGTCGCCGCCGGCGACTGAGCCGCCCGTGTCTTCACGTTCTTCGCTGAGGAGTGACCCATGGACCTGACGCCGCCCAAGGGTGTCGTGATCGTCTTCTCCGACATCTGGTGCTCGTTCGCGCACATCACGATCCACCGCCTGCACGAGTCCAGGAAGCGGCTCGGGCTGGAGGAGCAGATCCGGTTCGACCACCGGGCCTTCCCGCTGGAGCTGCTGAACAACGCGCCGAGCCCGCGCACCGGCACGGACAGCGAGGTCGGGCGGATGGCCAGCGTCGAGCCGGGGGCGGGCTGGCAGCTGTGGCAGGACAAGGACTGGCTGTACCCGTCCTCGACGCTGCCCGCGCTGGAGGCGATCCAGGCGGCCAAGGAACAGAGCCTCGACGCCTCGGAGCGGCTGGATCTGGGGCTGCGCAAGGCTTTCTGGGCGCAGTCGCGGTGCATCACCAACCAGCGGGTGATCCTGGACGTCGCGGCCGAGGTCGGCATCGACGCCGCGCACATCGAGGCGTCGCTGAACGACGGCCGGGCCCGGTCGGAGCTGTCGGCGCAGGCGGCGGTGTCGGCGACCGAGGTCGTCAACTGCAGCCCGCACCTGTTCCTGCCGGACGGCAGCGACCATGCCAATCCCGGCATCAAGGTCGGCTGGGAGGGCGACTACGGCGTGGGCTGGCCGGTGATCGGCGGGGACGACCCGTCGGTGGTCGACGAGCTGCTCAAGCGCTCGCTGTGAGGTCGTAACCAGCGCGTTCGGACCTGGTCCGTTCGGCACAAGGGGCGCCACCGTGACCGGTGGCGCCCCTTTTCGCGTGCTCGGGGGATCGGCGAATTGGCCCCCATAAATCGTCGTGAATTGGCCCCGAAAGGGCCTGAATCCTGGGCATCGTTACCGTCCTGTTATCAAGACTGCGTGGTGTTCGGTCTAGGCTTTCGTTGTCTCCGGTGAACGCGATCGGAGTTCCATTTCACGAACTGTTGTCAGTTCGTTTCTCTCGGTGTTCGTCCGAATTATTTTGGGATACCCGATCGAGGGGGAGTAATGGCGGACAATGCGCTCACCGTTGTTGTCGACGAGGAATTCGCCGCCGCGTCCGGCCGGCTCGTCGACCTGACCCAGCACGAGATCCAGGCGCTCAAGACCCGGTTCAACCTGGCCGACGCGCACACCCACCAGCACCAGTCCGGCAGCCAGGAGGACATCGTCGCCCGGCTGCCCAAGCTGTGGTACGAGTCCGAGGACAACCAGCAGTCCTTCATGGAGCAGAAGTTCATCGACGCCTTCTTCCGGCTGCACAAGCAGCCGACGGCGGCCCGCCTCGGCAAGACGATGCTGTCCTACGCGGCCAGCGTGTCCACCATGGTGGCGGCGATGTTCCTGCGCCGGCGGGGCATGTCGGTGTCGCTGATCGAGCCGTGCTTCGACAACCTGGTGGACCTGCTCAAGAACATGGACGTGCCGCTGGCCGCGGTCGACGAGTCGGTGTTCGCCGAGCTGGACGGCATCTACGACGGCCTGCGCCGCACGGTCACCACCGACGCGCTGTTCATCGTGGACCCGAACAACCCCACCGGTTTCAGCCTGCTCAAGGACGGCAGCTCCGGCTTCGAGCAGGTGGTCCGCTACTGCGTCGACCACAACAAGACGCTGCTGATCGACCAGTGCTTCGCCTCCTTCGCGCTGGCCGACAAGAACGTGGACCGCTTCGACGTGTACCGGCTGCTGGAGGAGTCCGGCGTCACGTACCTGATCATCGAGGACACCGGCAAGACCTGGCCCATCCAGGACGCCAAGTGCGCCATGCTGACCACCAGCGACGACATCTACCCCGACGTCTACAACCTGCACACCAGTGTGCTGCTCAACGTGTCCCCGTTCGTGCTGAACTTCGTCAGCCACTACATCGAGGACTCCATCGACGACTCGCTGGCCTCGGTCGGCGACGTGATCGCCCGCAACCGCGAGGTGGTCCGCACGGGCCTGGCCGGCACGGTGCTGGAGTACATCGAGCCGGTGGTCAACGTCAGCGTCGCCTGGTTCCACATCACCGACCCGAACCTGACCGCCACGCGGCTCCAGCAGATCCTGCAGGAGGCCGAGGTGTACGTGCTGCCCGGCACCTACTTCTACTGGAACCGGCCCGAGCGCGGCGAGCGCTACGTGCGGCTGGCCCTGGCCCGCGACCCCGGCCTGTTCGCACAGGCGATCCGGGTCATGAGCGAGACGCTGCGTGCCCATGCGTGAAGTCATCGATGCCGCCACGTTCATGGGCATGCACTGTGCCGACGAGCGGATCCGGTTGGCGTGCAAGGCGTTCTTTGTTGAACGGCTCGACGGCTCGGTGCTGATGAGCCAGGAGCAGGTCGGCCGCTGCGACGCGCTGGTGTGGACCTACGGCCGCGCCGACCAGGACGCCTACTACCCGTTCATGGACAACCTGCACACGGTGGTCCGCATCGAGCGGCCGGCCTACACCGAGGAAGACGTGCGGACGGCGCTGGACGAGCCGGCGCTGAAGGAACTGCCGATGCACGAGCGCCTGCTGATGGGCATGGTGATCGCCACCGGCTCGGTGCTGCGGACCCCGAACCCGCGGCTGGCGGCCCGCGCCGACCTGCCGGTGCGGCCGCTACCGGCGGCCGTGAACACCGCGTTTCCCGGGCCGCTGGAACGGATGTATGCCGAGTCGCTCGCGCTGAGCGTGCCGACCGAATTCCTCGAGGAGCGTTGATGTACCAGGGAACCATCGTCCCGTTGATCACGCCGCTCGACGGCGGCGCGGTGGCGGAGAAGGGCGTGCAGCGGCTGATCGAGTCGGTGCGCGGCGAGGTCACCGGCCTGATGCCCACGCTCAGCTCGGGTGAGGGCTGGGCCCTGTCCGAGCAGCAGTGGCTGGACATGGTGTCGTACACCATTCGACACGCCAACGGGTTGCCGGTGCTGTCCGGCATCCAGCTGCCCGACACCAAGTCCGTGATCGAGCGGTCGCTGGTGGCCGAGGACCTCGGCGTGTCGGCGGTGGTCGTCACGACGCCGTTCGGGGCGGACGTCAGCCAGGACGCGATCCTGGCGCACTACCGGGAGCTGCGGGCCGCGGTGCAGGTGCCGATCTTCCTCTACAACGAGCAGGCCTTGTCCGGCAACCACATCGCCGTCGAGACGCTGTTGCGGATCTGCCAGCTGCCGGGCATCGCCGGTATCAAGGAGTCCAGCGGCGACGCGGCGCTGACCAGCCGGATCGCCGCCGAGCTGACCATCCCGGTGTTCGAGGGCTGGGAGAACCTGCTGTCCGAGGTGACCGGCGTCGCCGGCCTCATCGGGCCGCTGGCCAACCTGGAACCCGGGCTGTGCAACGCGATGCTGGCCGAGCCGTCGGCCGACCGGCAGGCGGCGATCAACGCGGCGTGCGAGAAGTTCGGCGTGTTCAAGGACGACTGGTACCGCTGGGTGAAGCAGGAGCTGCGGAGCCGGGGCGTGATCGACAGCGACGAGGTGGTCGCGACATGATGCGCCGGCTCTACCAGCTCAACCGGTCGGTGCCGACCGCGCAGGAGTACGCCGAGATCCTGGACATCGAGGAGAAGTGGCTGGGGCAGCGCATCTGCGAGCTCACCGCCTCGGCGCCGCACTTCGCCAGCCGCACCGCGCTGTTCACCGCGATGTCGGAGCGATTACGGGACGAGGAAGCGGCCGGATCCGAGGCCGATGCGTACATCGCGGAGCACGCGACCCTGGAGCAGTTCAAGGTGATCGTGGGCGAGTTCGCGGTAGACGGACTCGTGGAGTCGTTGTCCCACTTGCCGATCGTGCCGCGGCTGCCCCACCGCGCCGGCATGTCCGTGTTCCGGGTGCTGATCGACGAGCTCGGCTGCGGCAACGTCGAGCAGGCGCACTCCCAGCTGTACCGGGATCTGCTGACCGAGCTGGACATGAGCACCGAACTGGAGTCCTATCTGGACGACGGGAACGAGGAGAGCTACGCCTACGTCAACCTGTTCCACTGGTTGGCCCGGCGGGCCCCGGCCCCGGAGACGTTCCTCGGCGCCTACGCGTACTTCGAGTCCAGCGTGCTGTTCGCCTTCAAGTGCTACGCGGTCGCGGCCAAGCGGCTCGGCATCAGCCACGACAAGTACTACACCGAGCACCTGTACATCGACGACTTCCACAGCAAGCAGATGCGCACCGCGCTGATGGAGCTCGACGCCGAGCGGGGGCTCGACCTGGCCAAGGTGTGGGCCGGGGTGGAGCTGACCAGCGAGGTCGCCGCCGCCGCGACCGTGGCCGCCGTGGCCAAGGCCCGAGAGGTGGCCCCGTGATCGGCCGACGGACCGGGTCGGACGTCCTCAGACCCCTCGGTGAGCACGAGGTCCTGGTGACCGCGGGCGGCCGGCACATCGTGGTGCCGGCCGCCTGCCCCCACCGCGGCGGACGGCTGCGCTACGGCTACGTGGACGAGAAGCGGCTGCGCATCACCTGCCCGCTGCACTTCGCGACCTTCGACCTGTGCACGGGGGAACGGGTGGCGGGTCCGGACTGCGCCGCCCTGCCGGTGAGGGAGGCCGAATGAGCGACACCGAGAAGGCCGGCAGGCTGGAAGCCCATGGCATTGACGTGATCCCGGAGGGGGAGCGCGTCTCGCGGCCGTCGGACTTCCTGTGGATCTGGCACTCCGCGCAGTTCTCCTTCGGCACGGTCGTGCTCGGCGCGCTGCCGGTGGTGTTCGGGCTGGGCTGGTGGGCCAGCGTCACGGCGATCACCGCCGGCCTGGTGCTGGGCGTGGCCCTGGTGGCGCCGGTGGTGTTGTTCGGGCTGCGGACCGGCACCAACGACGCCATCGCCAGCGGGGCGCACTTCGGGGTCAGGGGCCGGGTCGTTACCAACGTGATCACCATCGGCGTGGGGCTGGGGTTCTTCGCCATCACGGTGTGGACCGGCGGCACCGCGGTGATGGTGGCCGGCCACCGGATGTTCGGCACCCCAACGGGTTCGGCGGCGCTGGCGGCCACGATGCCGGTCGTGGCGGTGGCGGTGATCCTGGTCGCGGTGTACGGCCACGCCACGCTGATCGCGATGTACAAGATCACGGCGGTGGTGGGCGGCCTGGTCGTGCTGGGCATGGTTGCGGTGCTGGCGCCGCAGTTCTCCGCCGACTACGCCGGCGGCGACTACGCGCTGGGCGGCTTCTGGGCGACCTGGCTGCTGTCGGCGCTGGTGGCGACCTCGGTTCCGTTGTCCTACGCCACTTTCCAGGGCGACTACAGCCGCTACTTCCCGGCGAACACCAAGGCGTCCAAGCTGATGGTGTGGAACGGCGGGTCGCTGCTGCTCAGCTGCCTGCTGGCGTTGCTGGCCGGCGCCTACGTCACCACCGTGTTCCAGGACAAGACCCAGCCGTGGGTGCAGTCGCTGACCGACTCGGTGCCGGTCTGGTTCGCCGTGGTGGTGATCCTGTTCGGCTTCGTCGGCTCGTTCCCGCAAGGCTCGCTGTGCGTGTACGCCGCCGGCCTGTCGGCCAACTCGATCTTCTGGCGCAAGTCGCGGGCGTTCGCCACGATCCTGGTGTCGGTGCTCGGCTTTGTGTTGCTGTACGTGGGAACCATGGTATTCGACACCGTCGACTCGATGGCCGCCTTCGTCACCATGCTGCTGGTCGCGGTGTCGCCGTGGGCGGCAGTGATGATCATCGGCTACCGGCACCACCAGGGTTCCTACCATGCCGCCGATCTCGGCACCTTTGCCACCGGCGGCGGCGGAAGGTACTGGTACCGCAACGGATACAACCCCAGGGCGATCGCCGCGATGGCGCTGGGCGTGGTGGTCGGCGTGCTCTCGGTCGGCAACGCCGTCTACACGGGACCGATCGCGGAGCTGCTGGGCGGGCTGGACCTGAGCTGCCTCACGTCGTTCGCGGCCACGGCCGTGGCCTACGCCCTGCTACTGCGGGCCTACCCGGAGAAAACGGCCGCACAGCGGGAAAATCCGGTTCTGGCTGGGGTGTGAGATGGACCAGACGCGTTATCCCACGAGTCCGGAGACCATCGTCGTCTTCACCGATCTGAACTGCTCCTTCGCGCACCTGGCCGTGCACAAGCTGCACGAGGCCCGCTGCCGGCTGGGCCTGGAGGGGCGGATCTCCTTCGACCACAGGGCGTTTCCGCTGGAGCTGTTCAACCTCACGGTGAACGAGCGGCCCGGCGTGGACTCCGAGGTGGCGGTCGTCGGCGGCATCGAGCCGAATGCCGGCTGGCGGTTGTGGCAGGGCCCGGACTGGACGTACCCGGTGACGATGTTGCCGGCGCTGGAGGCCGTGCAGGCGGCCAAGCGGCAGGGCTGGCAGGCCAGCGAGCGACTGGATCTGGCCCTGCGCCAGGCTTTCTGGGCGCAGGGCCGGTGCATCAGCATGCGGCACGTGATTCTGGACGTCGCCGAGGGCACGAAGGCCGTCGACGTCAAGGAGTTGGCCGCCGATCTGGACACCGGCCGGGCCCGCGCCGACGTGATGGCGCAGTTCGAGGCGGCCCGGGAGGGGCGGGTGAACTGCAGCCCGCACGTGTTCCTCGCCGACGGCACCGACGAGGCCAATCCGGGCGTGCGGGTGGACTGGGTGAACGGCGGTTTCGGCATCGGCTACCCCGTGATCGAGGCCTACGACCCCACGGTGTTCGACCGCCTGCTCTGTCACGCCGCGTCGCTGCTGTGACGTGGTGGCCCGAACCACCGGCTGAACGGTTCGCCACACCGTTCAGCCGGTCCTGTGGTTGACACATGACAATTCACGACCGACGCCGCGCCCTGGTCGTCGGCCTGGGCATCAGCGGCCTGGCCACCGCGGAGCAGCTTTCCGAATCGGGGTGGCGAACTGTCGTCGTGGAACGGGTTCCGGCCCGCCGCGGCGACAGTTACTTCCCGACCTGACCACGCACGACGGCGCGTTCGAGCCGCCGCCCGGACTCGCCCCGGAGGACGGCGAGTTCCGCCGGCCGCCGGCGGTCCACATGCGCAAAGCCCGCGGGCCCGAGCGCGGCTTCGCCATGAAGGACTACGGCATCGTCGCCGCCCGAGCGGCCACAGTGGACGGAGAAGGATGAGGCACGATCCCGCCAAGACCGAGCGGATTCTCGCGGTGTCACGGGAACTCGTGCTGAGTCGGGGCGTGCGCAACGTCAGCGTCTCCGACATCGCCGCCCGGGCCCACATCGGGCGGGGCACGCTGTACCTGTACTGGAAGACCAAGGAAGACCTGTTCATCGAGCTGGTCGCCCGCGACTACGTGACCGCCACCGACGAGTACATCGACGCGCTGGCCGAGGATCCCGGCATCGTCGGTCCACATCGGATGCTGCCCGCGATGGTCGAGTCCGGACTGCGGCACGCCTTCGTGCGGGCGGTGCAGACCGCCGACCTGGACACTTTGGGCCTGCTTGGACAGCACGAGAAAACCCGGGCGCTGCTCGGCGTGCTGGGTCCCGGCCGGATGTCCGCCGCCCTGCTGCCGATCTGGCGCCGGCACGGCTTCGCCCGCACGGACTGGACCGTGGCCGAACAGGAATACGTGATCCGGGCCGTGAACGCCGGGTTCTACTCCCTCGCCGTCAACACCGATGCCGTGCTGCACCCTGACGGTTTCGACACCGGAGCCGTGTTCGCCAGTTCGGTGCACGCCGTTCTCGACGCGCCGGGTGTGACGCCGGCTGTCGAATCGGCCGCCGCCGAGGCCCGGGAACTGCTGATCGGGCACCGCAACGCCGTCGTCGAATCGCTTTCGCTCGCCCACCACGCGAGCCGATCCCTGGAGCGGTGAAACGCGGCGCCCCGATGGACCACGACCTCGACGGCCGATCAGGCGCCACAGGATCCGTGGTGCTCGCGATGGTCGACGGCGAGATCACCAGCGGGTGACGAGCTTGTCCAGGACCGCCCCGGCCATCAGGCAGTAGCCGGCCGGGTCGGGGTGGATGTTCGGGCCGACCGGGGGCGGCTGGCACATGAACGTGTCCTGGCAGATGGTGGCCACGTTCAAGGGAATCCCGTCCGCGCCGGGCGTGAAGTCCGTGGTGTGGAAAGCGGATTCCACGTCGGCCACCGGCACGTTGTGCTGGCCGTAGGCGGCGGCGAGAATGCCGTTGACCTGCTGCGTCAGCGGCACCGACTGCCGGGCCAGTTGCTGTCCGGCGTCACCCTGGAGGAACGCGGCGAGGAACGGGTCGTACAGGTTGAGGCCGACGAACTTGGCGTAGGGGGCGGCGGCCTTGAGCCGGTCGAGGATAACCGGCAGGTTGGCCTGGATCGCGCCGACGCCCTGGGCGAGGCAGGCCATGTCGATCCCGGTCGCCGTCGCGCAGTTCTCCACGTCGGTGGCGCCGATGACGATGGTGATCAATGCGACCCGATTGCGGTGCGCGGTCAGGAAGTTGACGGCGGCGTCGAGTTGAGACTTCGCGCCGGGATAGGCGCAGACGCCGCCGCCGATCATGCTGGTGGTGGTCTCGGCCGGACAGCCGAGCTCGGTCAGCCGCAGCCCGCGGGCGAGGTCGTGGTCGAAGCCCTGGGCGGTGGGGTGGCCGACCCCCTGGGCGTCGGGCTGGAAGCCGACCGACAGAGAATCGCCCAGCGACAGGTAGACCGGGGCGGGGGAGGCCGACGCGGCCGTCCCGGTGGCGAGCACCAGCGCGGCGGCCGTCGCCGTCGCCAGCAGCCATTTCTTGAGCATGGAATCTCCGTTCAGGACAGGTGACGGCGACGCTATGTGCGGCTCGGACGGCCGGCAAGGGAACGGACGCGGATGCCGGTCGTGACTGCACGGGCGGCCGGACTGTGTTCGTACGGGTAGTTTTGACTGATCGGAGGACGGGGAAATGGTTCCCGTCCGGTCACGGCTGATAGAAAAGCGGCCATGCGCGATGCTGTGGTCCATACCTTGGCCGGCGACGTCCGAGGCCGGTGGACGGACGAGGTGGCGAGCTTTCTCGGCATTCCCTACGCCGCCGCGCCCTTCGGACCTCACCGCTTCCGCGCCCCTGCTGCGGTCACGCCGTGGACCGGCGTCCGCGACGCGCTGGAGTTCGGGCCGACCCCGCCCGGCGCGGGCCTGATCCCGGGCGGCGACCCGTTCCCGGATCCCAAGATTCCCGGTGAGGACTGCCTCAACCTCAACGTGTGGACGCCGGCGCTGACCGGCAAGCGACCGGTGCTGGTGTGGATTCCCGGCGGCGGCAACGTGATGGGATCGGCCGCGCAGTCCGTGTACGGCGGGGCCGCGTTCGCCCGTGACGGCGTGGTGCTGGTGTCGATCAACCACCGGCTCGGCGCGGAGGGTTTCGCCCACCTGCCGGACGCCCCGGCCAACCGGGGCCTGCGCGACCAGATCGCCGCCCTGGAATGGGTGCGGGACAACATCTCGGCCTTCGGTGGCGACCCGGCCAACGTCACAGTGGCTGGGCTGTCGGCCGGGGCCGGATCCGTGATGTCCTTGCTGTCGTTGGACACCGGGCTGTTCCGGCGGGCGATCATCCAAAGTGGCCTGTTGCGTGGTGCGCACGCTCCCGAGGACGCCGCCCTGGTCACCGCGCGGATCGCCCAGCACGCCGGGGTCGAGGCGACGGCCCAGGCGTTGAGCGCCATTGAGCCGGAGACTCTGGCCGGTATCGCCCTTGCCGTGTACGGAGAGTTGCAAGCCGACCCGGATCCGGCGGTGTGGGGCACCACGACGACGGGCTCCGCCCTGGCCTTCAGCACGGTCGTCGATGGCTCGTTGGTGACAGTTGACCCGTGGCAACGCGTTCTCGACGGATCGGGCCAGGAGACGGACCTGATGGTCGGCTGCGCCTCGGACGAGCTGCTCCGCATGCTGCCCGGCGCCGCCGATGTCGCCACCACGTTGACCCAGGCCCTGTTCCGCGGGCCCATCAACGAGCTGGCCGAGCACCGTCCCGGTCGGACCTTCGTCTACGAGTTCGCCTGGCGCTCACCGCTTCCCGGCGTCGGCGCGGCCCACGGCCTGGACATCGGCTTCGTCTTCGACACCCTCGGCCACTCCGCGCTGGAGGGTGACGCGCCGCCGCAGGATCTCGCCGACACCATGCACCAGGCCTGGATCTCGTTCGCCCGCGACGGGGCGCCGGGTTGGTCGGAGTACCCGTCGGTGATGCGCTTCGACACCCCCGCCGAAATCGTGGCCCGGTAAGGAAACGGAAACATCCGTGGTGCCCTCGCGTTGTTGGGCTCGCAACGAGAGGCGAAGGGAGTGCACCGGGTGGCCGCTGGCGTTGGCCGTCACCGTCGGGCGGGAGCCATCAGCCCCGACCTACGTTCCATCACCCCGTGACTGCCAGCTCCGGTGTCCGGGTCACCACCCGAGTCACGGGCACCGCCAGCGCCACCAGGGCGATCACCTCCGTGAACGCCATGCCCCGTTCCATCAGCCCCAGCGGGATGATCTCCCACCACGCCACGACACCCATCGCCGCCCCGACCGGCAACGCCGCCAAGATCGCCACGAACCAGCCCAGCGAGGCGTAGCCCAGCAACCGGGCCAACGCCCGCCGCCTCGGCGCGTCCGGAAAGGCCTGCGCCGCGGCCAGCAGCACGGCGATCGGCAGGGCCACGAAGGCCACCACGCTGGCGTACCGGTGCAGGAGGCCGCCGAGAGTGCCGGCCGCGTTCACGGCCCAGTTGTTCTTGGGGAACGCCACGATCACCAGCAGCCCCACCACCCACAGCCCGCCCAACACCACCGACGCCGTCGGCAGCCGACGCTGTGACCGCAGCACGCCGACGATCGCCGCGGACCCGGCCGCGACCAGCAGGACGGCGAGGTTGAAGATCCAGCTGTTGTCGGTGAGGCCGTACTGGCTGATGGTCTGCCGCAGCACGCTGACCGGCTCGGACGACGGCAGCACGGACAGCAGAACGATCAATGCGGCGCCCACGGCCAGGGCCGCGATGCCGAGCCGGGTGAAGGCGGTCGAAACGGTCATGCCTCCACCATCGCCACCGATCATCGGCGTTTGCTCGGCGCAACCTGTCGGAAGGCTGTCGGCGTGGGGATCACACCCAATGCCGCTGACCGCCGAGGACCTGCTGGACCGGCCGAAGATGGTCGAACTGCTGGCGGCGCAGGGTCCGCTGTTCGAGCCGGGCTCGAACAGCGGCTACCAGGCCATCTCGCACGGCTACCTGGTCGGCGAGGTGATCCGCCGTGTCACGGGCCAGACCTCGGGCAGTTCTTCCTGGCCAACGTGGCCGGCCTGCGGGACGACCCGCGCAAGATGGCGCTGATCGAGGCCCTGGACGAGGCCACCGATCCGGACACGATGATGTCTGGATCAGATCGTTTTCTTGACTGACTCCAGACAGGGTGGTGGGCTGGCCGAGACCCCGAGGAGGCGTGATGGCTTTCGAAGAGAACACCAAGCCGCTGACCACTGCGGCCGGCGCTCCCGTCGCCGACAACCAGAACAGCCTGACGGCCGGCCCGCGCGGGCCGATGCTGCTGCAGGACCTGTGGTTCCTGGAGAAACTCGCGCACTTCGACCGCGAGGTGATCCCCGAGCGGCGCATGCACGCCAAGGGCTCCGGCGCGTTCGGCACGTTCCGGGTCACCGGCGACATCAGCCGCTACACCCGCGCCGCGCTGTTCAACAGGATCGGCAACGAGTGCGAGGTGTTCCAGCGCTTCTCCACGGTGGCCGGCGAGCGCGGCGCCGCCGACGCCGAACGGGACATCCGCGGCTTCGCGCTGCGCTTCTACACCGAGGAAGGCAACTGGGACGTCGTCGGCAACAACACGCCGGTGTTCTTCTTCCGCGACCCGCTGAAGTTCCCGGACCTCAACCGGGCCGTGAAGCGGGACCCGCGCACCAATCTCCGCGACCCCGAGAACAACTGGGGCTTCTGGGTCAACCTGCCCGAGGCGCTGCACCAGGTCACCATCGTGATGAGCGAGCGGGGCATCCCGCGCTCCTACCGGCACATGCACGGCTTCGGCTCGCACACCTTCAGCCTCATCAACGCCGAGGGCGAGCGGCACTGGGTGAAGTTCCACTTCCGTACCCAGCAGGGCATCGAGAACCTCACCGACGCCGAGGCCGCGCAGGTCGTCGCCGGCGACCGCGAGTCGCACCAGCGTGACCTGTACGAGTCGATCGAGCGTGGTGACCATCCCAAGTGGACGCTGTGCGTGCAGGTCATGCCCGAGGCCGACGCCGCCGACTACCGCTTCCACCCGTTCGACCTGACCAAGGTGTGGAGCAAGAAGGACTATCCGCTGATCGAGGTGGGCGAGGTGACCCTCAACCGCAACCCCGACAACTACTTCGCCGACGTCGAGCAGGCCGCGTTCACCCCGGCCAACCTGGTGCCGGGCATCTCGTTCAGCCCCGACCGGATGCTGCAGGGCCGGTTGTTCTCCTACGGCGACGCCGCGCGGTACCGGCTGGGCGTGAACCACCACCAGATCCCGGTCAACCACCCGCGGGCCGCCGCGCTGGTCAACACGTACCACCGTGACGGCGGCATGCGGGTCGACGGCAACCAGGGCGGCGTGCCCGGCATCGAGCCCAACAACTTCGGGCGCTGGGCCGAGCAGCCCGCCTACGCCGACCCGGCCCAGGCCGTCGGCGCCACCGCCGACCGCTTCGACTTCCGGGCCGACGACGACAACTACTTCCAGCAGCCCGGCGACCTGTTCCGCCTGATGACCGGCGAGCAGCAGCAGGTCCTGTTCGACAACACCGCCCGGGCCATCAAGGGCGCCCGCCGGGAGACGATCGAGAAGCACATCGCGAACTGCGCCCAGGCCGACCCGGCCTACGGCGACGGCGTCCGCAAAGCCTGCGAAGCCCACTCCGCCCTCTGACCCCTCCACCCCCGCGAGTCCCGCTCAGCGTCACACCGAAAGTACAAAACGGATTCATACAGTTCGGTGTGACTGTGGGCGGGACTCGCGGGGGTGTGAAGTCGGCCCAAGTCAGGGCTGCGCACCGTCGGCGTGCACGGACAGGACGTCGGCGATTGCCCGGTTCGCCGGCGTCGGCACCCCGAGGGCCCGGGCCCGGTCGACGACGTCGCCGCTGAGCCAGGCCACTTCCAGCCGGTTTCCGCGCTCCAGGTCGTGGTGCATCGAGGAGGCCATGGCCTGGTCGACAGTGTCCACAAAGGCCATTCGGTCGTCGGCGTAGTCGGCCGGCAGTTCGACGCCCGAGGCCCGTGCGACCTCGACGACCTCGTCCATGACGTCGTGCAGGAACGCCCGGGAACGCGGGTTGGCCCGGATCGGGCCGATCGCCGTGCGGGCCAGGCTGGTGACGCCGGACAGGCCGACCAGGAACACGAACTTCTCCCAGATCGTGCGCGCGATGTCCGGGCTCACCTCGGCGTCGAGCCCGCTTTCCCGACAGGCCTGGAGAAACGCCTCGACCCTCGGCGTGGACACGCCGTCGTACTCGCCGAAGACCAAGCGCTGCAACGTGTTCGCGTGGTTGATGACGCACGGTTCGGCGATCGTCGCCGCGATGTAGCAGACGCCGCCCAGCACGTGCTCGGGGCCGAGGATGCGGCGCAGGATGTCGTCCTTCACCACGCCGTTCTGGAACGACACCACCGCCGTGTCAGGCCGCAACAACGGTCGGATCTGGGCGGCGGCGGACTCGGTGTCCCACAGCTTCACGCCGAACAGCACCAGGTCGACGGGCTCCAGCTCGGCCGGATCGTCGGTGGCCACGAGCTCGGTCAGGTGCAGGTCGCCCAGCGGGCTCCGCACCTGGAGTCCGTTCTCCTGCAAGGCTTTCAGGTGGGTGCCGCGAGCGACGAACGCCACCTCGTGACCACCCGCGGCCAGCCTGGCCCCGAAGTAGCCACCGACCCCGCCCGTGCCCATCACCGCGATCCGCATGTGTCCTCCCGGGTTGTTCATAGCACGCCGGCCCGGATGGCGAAGGCGACCGCCTGGGTGCGGTTGCGCAGCCGGAACCGGGTGATCAGCTCGTGCAGGTCCTTCTTCACCGTGCTCTCGGAGTACGACAGCGCGTCGGCGATCTCCTTGGTCTCGCGGCCTTCGGCCAGCAGCCGCAGGATCTCCACCTCGCGCGTCGAGAGACCGACGCCGGTGTAGCCGAGCGGGTGCAGGATCGTGCGCTGAAGGTCGCGGACCTGTCGCAGCAGCGGGCCCATCAGCTCCGGCGACACGATCCCCGCGCCCCGGGCGGCCGCGTCGATCGCCTCGACGAGCTGGGCGCCGCTGGTCGAGGCGCTGTCCAACACCGCGACGACGCCGTGGCCGATCAGCGTCAACAGCGAGCCGGCCTGGAGTTGGCGGGTCAGCAGCACGATCGGGACGCCCAGTGCGGCGGTGTCCTGGACCCGACCCATGGTCGAGGGCAGGAAGACGTCGTCCACCACCAGGGCCACGTCGATCGGCGGCGTGCAGGCCAGGGTGAACTGGCCGTCCAGCAGCGCGGCGACGGCCTTGCCGGTGATCACGTCCGGGGCCACCACGTGGACTCTGCGCACGCGCCTTCCCTTCTCCTGTTGCCTTCGCCAGGTTACCCGAGTAACCATAGTTTCGGTTATTAAGGAGGTCTCACGTGAAGCCTTGGCTGCGGGCCGCCTCGGCCGTGCTGGCCGTCGGCTGGGGCGCCAACCAGTTCTCGCCGCTGCTGATCGTCTACCGCGACCTCGACCACCTCTCGTCCTCGCTGGTCGCGGCCGTGTTCGGGGCGTACGTGATCGGCCTGATCCCGGCCCTGCTGGTCGGGGCCCCGCTGTCGGCCCGGCTCGGCCGGCGGGGCGTGATGCGGCCGGTGTTGGTCCTGTCGGCCCTGGCTTCGGTGATCTTGATCTTCGGCGCGGACAACCTCTGGCTGTTGGGCCTCGGACGGCTGGTCGCCGGCGTGGCCTCCGGCGCCGCTTTCGGCCCGGGCAGCGCGTGGATCAAGGAGTTGTCTCCGAGCGGGGGAGCGCGGCGGTCCGCCGGCGCCCTGTCGGCCGGCTTCGGTGGCGGCCCGCTCGTCGCCGGCATTTTGGCTCAGTGGCTGCCCATGCCGGCGGTCGTGCCGTATCTGGCGCATCTGGTTGTCGTGGCTGTGGCCGCCGCGTTGTGTTGGCACGCCCCGGAGACCAGTCCCGTCTCTGGCCGCCGGGTCCGGCTGCGCAACGCCTTGCGGCACCCCGAGTTCCTGCGCCGGGTCGTGCCCAGCGCCCCGCTGGTCTTCGGCGCCGCCACCACGAGTTTCGCCGTGCTGCCGACGATCCTGCCCGTGCCCGGCGTGCCCATCGCCAGCAGCGGCGCGATCGCCGGCCTCACGCTCGGCAGCGGGCTCCTCGTCCAGCCATTGGCTCGTCGCCTGGAGGCTCGCCGCGCCGGTTCCGTACTGACCTTCGGACTCGCTTCGGCCGTTCTGGGCTTTCTGCTCGCCGCCCTGTCCGTCGGCCTGGGCCAGGTGTTTCTCCTGGTTCCGACCGCCATCGTGTTGGGTTGCGGCTACGGCATGCTCCTGGTCGGCGGCCTCAGCCGGGTCGAGGCGCTGGCCTCGGCCGAGGAGCTCGCCGGCGTCACCGCGGTGTTCTATTGCCTGGCCTACGTCGGCTTCGTCGCGCCCTACCTGTTCACCGCCGTCAACACCATCGCCCCGGCCGCCCTGGTGTTCGTGGCGGCGGCGGTCGTGGTCGCGCTTCTCGTCCCAGTAACCGTCAAATAGGTTACTATTGGTGATGTGGACGACACGCTGCCCAAGGTTCGGGTGACCGCCCAGCTGCGGGAGCTCCGGTACGACGCGGGCTCGCCGTCGCTGAACCTGTTGGCCACCATCGGCCGCCGCCCCAGCGCCGGCATCGAGCGTCTCACCGACGTGACGCGGCTCCGGACCTGGGCCGACGGCATCGGCTTCCCGTTGGCCGAGGGAGAGGCCGGCGCCGACACCTTGGCCGGTCTGCGCCGCCTACGGGAGGAGATCTTCGCCGTCGTCACCGACGCCATGGCCGGCCGCCCGGTTTCTCCCGCCGCGGTCAATGCCGCCGCGTCGATCTCCCCGCCCCGCCTTGTGCCGGCCCTCCACGACCTCCGTTGGTCCGCCGACGATCTGACCGCTGTGTTGGCCCGGGACGCCATCGACGTGCTCCTCGATCCCAACCGCCGCTCCCGGCTACGGGCGTGCGATTCCCCGGTCTGCCGCATGATCTTTCTCGACTCTCCCGGCGGCCGCCCGCGCCGGTGGTGCTCCATGAGCCGTTGCGGCAACACCAGCAAGGCCGCCGCGTACCGGGACCGCGCCCACTAGTTCACGCTCCGTGGTCAAGAATCCGCCAATGATCGCCGGTCATGCTCGCGTTCCGCCACGAGCAAGGGGAGTGTCATGGATCAGGTCGCCGTGCATGTCGTCGCTCCGGACGTCATCGCCTCGGCCGGGCTCGGCTCGCTCCTGCGCCGCCATCCCCGCATCGTCGAGTCGTCACCGCCCGACGTCGTCGTCTTTTCCGTCCCCCGCCTCGACTTCGCCGCCGTCACCCGCCTCCGCCAGCTTCCGCCCGTGCCCCTCGTCCTGCTCGCCGGCTCCGTCGACGAGGGCGTCCCGTTGACCGAGTGCCGTGTCGTCGCTGTCGTCGATCGCTCCCGGGCCAGCGGCCCCGAGCTCACCGACGCCGTCCTCGCCGCTTTCTCAGCCCCACAGCCATTGTCGCCCCGGGACCTGGCCGCGCAGCTTGTTCCCTTGACCTCGCCCCGCCGGCCTTCGCCGCCCACCGGCTTCACCACCCGTGAGGTCGAGGTGCTCCGGCTCCTGGCCGACGGCGCCGAGACCGCCGAGATCGCCAGGCGGCTCACCTATTCCGAGAGCACCATCAAACACGTCCTGCACACGCTCTCCACCCGCCACAAGTTCCGCAACCGCGTCCAGGCCGTCGCCTTCGCCCTGCGCTCCGGCGTCCTCTGACTCACGTCAGCGGCTCCCCGCCATCCACCCGCAGCGTCACACCCGTCAAGAACCGGTTGGTCATGGCGAAAACCACCGCCTGCGCGATGTCCTCCACCGTCCCGATCCGCCGCGCCGGGTTGTGCGTGCGGAAGTGCTCGAAGTACTCCGCCTTTCCCGGTTCCCCCAACGCATCCCAGATGCCCGTGTCGATGACGCCGGGGGAGATGGCGTTGACCCGCACCGGCGCCATCTCCAACGACAGCGAGCGGGTCAGGAAGTCCGCCGCCCCGTTGGTGATCGCCACGCCGAGGTAGCCGACCGCGGGCTTGAACGCCGCCACGCCGCTGAACAGCGTGAAGGACTCGGTGATGCTGAGGTGCTTGGCCAGCATCGCCGGCCCGATCACCTTGGTGTTGAAGGACTGCAGCAACGACTCGCGGTCCAGGTCGCCGAGCAGACCGCGGGCGCGGGCGGAGGCAGTGGTGACGACGTGGTCCACGGGCCCGAGCCGGGCGGCCAAGGCCTGGATGGAGGCGTCGTCCGTGACGTCGACGGTCTCGGCTCGAACGGCGTCGCCGTAGCCGTCGCGCAGCTTCTGAGCGTCACGGCCGGCGGCGACGACCTCCGCGCCCTCGGCGAGGGCGGCCTCGACGACGGCGCGGGCGATACCGCTGGGGCGGCCGATGACCAGCGCGGACTTGTCCTGAAACGAAGTTCCCATGCCTTGAAGTTTGCCACGTAGGCGCTACAGTTGCCTAGGAGGCAAAACCTTGCGAGGAGGTTGTCGTGACCACTTCGGACATGCAGCTCGATCTGGACGAGCTGCCGACGACACGGGGAACGGTCGAGGCCCGGACCGGTTCTGGGTCAGCCCGTACGCGGTGCACTTCTCCCGGATCAAGGTCAGCGACCTGCTGTTGATCGACGAGCAGGGCCGAGTGGCGGAAGGCAGCCGCCGCACGAACAAGGCGGCGTTCTGGATCCACTCGTCTGTCCACAGTGCACGGCCGGACGTGGTCGCCGTCGCCCATGCGCACAGCATCCACGGGCGAGCGTTCGCGGCGCTGGGCAAGACCCTGGACCCGATCATCCAGGAGTCATGCGCCTTCTACAGCGATCACGTGCTGTTTGACGAGTACAAGGGCCCGGCACAGCTTCCAGATCCTGGCCGACCTGGTCCTGGCCACCGAGCCGGACGTGCTGGACTAGTAGGGTTTTGCCTCATGGGCGAGGACATCGACCGGCTGGTGGCCGACCGGCTGCGGCAGGTGCGGCTGGACCGCGGGCTCACGCTGACCCAGCTCGGGCAGCTAACCGGCATCTCCATCACGCACCTTTCCCGCATCGAGAAGGGTGAGCGGCAGCCGTCCATCGGCAGCCTGCTCCAGCTCGCCCGGGCCTACGGCGTGTCGATCGGGACCCTGGTCGAGGACCTGCCCGAGCAGGAGTACCACCTCGTCCGGGCAGGCGAGGCCACCGTGCACGAGAGCGGCGACGCCCGCTACGAGGTCCTCAGCGGCCCCCATGCCGGCGTCGCCGTCGTCACGGTCGAGCTCCCCGCCGGCGCCAGCACCGCGGAGGCCAACCACACCGGCGAAGAATGGCTGCACGCCCTCGCCGGCTCCGTGCTGGTTCGCTTGGGGGACAACGAGATCGTCCTCAAGCCCGGCGATTCCCTCCAGTTCGACTCGGCCGTCGCGCACTCGCTGCACAACACGTCGAAGCGGGCCGTGCGGGCGCTGATCGCTTCTTCCTCAACGCCCGCACGGCATCCCGTCAGCGGAATTCCCCGGCACTAGGCCCCGAGGCCGGCCACCCCGAAGCCCACCGAGAACCGTTCGCACCACACCAGCACGCTCTTGTACTGCGCGATGTCCGTGCCCGCCGGCACCGCGTAGACCTCGTTGCCGTTGGTGGCCTTCAGATTCCCCAGATCCAGGTGGCCGTCCCCGCCGAAGGCGGCGTCGCCGGCATCCTGCGCCTTGTCGGTCAGCCACACGTGCACCGCGGGGCCGTCGCTCGTGCTGAAGTCCCGCAGCTGCACCGTGTACGAGCCGTCCGCGCCCTTCACGATCTCCGCCTGGCCGCTCGTCGGGTGGGCCAGCGTTCGGAACGTCCCCTTCTGCACGGCCCCGTCCGTCAGCTTCTCGTTCACCGTGCTGCTGGTGAACAGCTTCCACGGCTGGAACGCCCACAGCCCCACGCCGACCAGGACGATCACCGCCACCGCCACCGGAACCACGATCTTGCGCCGTGCCAGGAGCGCCCGCATCGAACCACCTCGTCCATCGGCGGCCGACCCTGCCGGTCGGCCCTACTGCTGTCTGTAACGAGGCCTGCACGCGCCGATGATCCCGTTGCGTCCTTACGGAGCGGTGACGTCCGTTGTGGACGATGCCTTGACCGCCGGCGGTCGTCGGCCCGTGTCACGTCACGCTCCGTAGCCGGATTGGGTCATTGCAGGCTTTCACTACTTAAGTAGTTAAAGGTGGTAGGGTCGGATCAACACGGCGTTGAGCTGGGAGAACGTGGGGAGAACGGGCATGGTGGACGGGCAGGCCCCGGTACTGACCGAGGGGCTGGGCAAGAAGTACCGGCGGGGATGGGCGCTGCGTGACTGCACGCTGCGTGTCCCGGAGAACCGGGTGGTGGCCCTGGTGGGGCCGAACGGGGCGGGCAAGAGCACGCTGATGGGCCTGGTCACGGGCCTGGTGAAGCCGACGGCGGGGGAGATCGCGGTGTTCGGGGACGTGCCGAACGGGCGGGGCCTGCACCCGGCGGTGGCTTTCCTGGCGCAGCAGAAGCCGCTGTACCCGCAGTTCACGGTGGCGGAGACGCTGCGGTTCGGGCAGCGGACCAATCCGACGTGGGACCAGGAATACGCGGAGGGCCTGGTTCGACGGGCGCAGGTGCCGCTGACGGCGAAGGTCGGGACGCTGTCCGGTGGCCAGCGGACGCGGGTGGCGCTGGCGTTGGCCCTGGGCAAGCGGCCGAGGTTGCTGCTGCTGGACGAGCCGCTGGCCGACCTGGACCCACTGGCCCGCGAGTCGGTGCTGCGCAACCTGGTCGAGGAGAGCCGCCGGCAGGGGATCACGGTTTTGCTGTCCTCGCACGTGCTGGCCGAGCTGGAAGGCGTGTGCGATCACCTGGTGCTGCTGGCCAACGGCCAGGTCCGGGTCGCCGGCGACGTCGACACCCTGTTGGATGGGCACGTGCTGCTCGTAGGACCGCCCGAAGGCCCGTTGCCGTTGCCGGCGAGCTCCGTGATCGACGCCCGCCGCACGGCCGAGGGGCAGGAGGTGCTGGTGCCCGCGTCTCTGGCCGGTGGAGTGCGGGGTTGGCGGCAACTGCGCCCCAGGCTGGGGCACCTGGCCCTGGGCTACATGCGCGACGCTTCCCGTGAGGTGGCGGCATGATCCGGGTCGTGTGGCGTCAGCAGCGCGCCCAGTTGATCACCCTGCTGGCCGTGTTCGTGGTCGGGGCGGCGGCGTTGCTGGCCGTCCGCGCGTCGATGGTGTCCTATCTGGACGGACATGCGCTCGGGAACTGCGTGGCCATCGGCATTCGGGCCGACGGCGGCTGCGGGAACGACGTCGTCCAGTCCTTTCAGGACACCTGGTTCGACCGGATGAAGATCGGGCAGCTGTTCGTGCTCGCGCTGCCCGTGCTGGTCGGCCTGTTCGGCGGGGCGCCGCTGTTCGCCCGTGAGCTGGAACAGGGCACGCACGTGTTGGCGTTCACCCAGTCGGTGAGCCGGATCCGGTGGATGTCCAGCAAGATCGCGGTGGCCGCGGCGCCCGCGCTGGTCGTGGTGGTTGCCCTGCAGCTGCTGGTCGAGTGGTGGGTCGGCGCGGCGGGGAAGATCGGCCCGCTGGCCAGCGGACCGTACTTCTACGCCACGTTCGGCACCAGCGGCCTCGCGCCCGTGGCCTACACGCTGTTCGCCTTCTCGCTGGGCATGTTCGTCGGCGCGGCGTCCCGGCGGACGCTGGTGGCGATGACCGTGACCCTCGCCGTGACGGTTGTCCTGCGCTACGCGCTGTCCAGCCTGCAGAAGTTCCTCGTGCCGGCGCAGCGAATCGTCTCCGACGACCCGTCGGTGTCCAAGGTCGAACCGGGCTCGCTGACCGTCTTCGGCGGCTACCTCGACGCCAACGGCACTGTGGTGCCCAACGCCACGAACGCCGTCATGAACTGCGGGTCGAAGGGCGACGCGCCGGTCACCGACACCGCCACCTGCTACCGCGACCACGGCCTGGTGAAGTGGTTCGCCGACGTCGTCCCGGCCGAGGCCGCGGGCACCGTGCACCTGGTGGAGGCCGCGATCTACCTCGGCCTGGCCGTGGTGCTCGTGCTCGCCACCGGCTGGGCCGTGCGCCGGCAGGCATGAGCCGTGGCGACCGACCCCGGGGCCTATGCTGGCGGCGTGATCGAGTTCCGGATCGACCGACGCTCCGGGGTCGCCACCTACATCCAGATCGTCCACCAGGCCAAGCAGGCGATGCGGCTGGGGTTGCTCAACCCCGGCGACCGGCTGCCCACCGCGCGCGAGGTCGTCGAGGCCACCGCGGTCAATCCGAACACGGTTCTCAAGGCATATCGGGAACTTGAGCGGGAGGGACTGGTCGAGGCCCGGCGTGGCCTGGGTACCTTCGTGACCAAGTCCCTGGCCAACGACGCCACCAACCGCGGCGCCCCGCTGCGCCAGGAACTCGCCGACTGGATGGGCCGAGCCGTGCACGCCGGGCTCGGTGTCGACGACGTCGACGCCCTCTACGTCGACGTCCGCGAGGAGCGTTACCCGATCGGAGAACCACGGTCATGAGCACCCCCGCCCTGAGCGCCGCGGGCTTGTCCAAGCACTTCGGCCGGGTCCGCGCCCTGGACGACTGCACGTTCGACCTGCCCGAGGGCCGGGTCATCGCCCTGGTCGGCCCCAACGGCGCCGGCAAGAGCACGCTGCTGTCGCTGGCGTCCGGGCTGATCCGGCCGACCGGCGGCTCGATCAGTGTGCACGGCACTCCCGTGCGCGGCCGGATGCACCCCGACGTGGCCTACCTGGCCCAGAATCGGCCGCTCTACCCGGATTTCACGGTGCGTGAGGTCATCCAGGCCGTCGGGGCGATGAACGAGCGGTGGTCCCAGCCCCGGGTCGAGGAGGTCCTCGACATGCTGGCCGGGGTCGACCGCGGCGCCAAGGTCCGTGCCCTGTCCGCCGGCGCCCGCACCCAGGTGGCCATCGCGCTGGCCCTGGGCCGGCTGCCCAAGGTGCTGCTGCTCGACGAGCCCCTGTCCGACCTGGACCCGCTGGCCCGCGACGAGACGCTGCGGATCGTCATGACCGAGGTCGCCGACCGGGGCACCACGGTGTTGATGTCCTCGCACCTGCTCAGCGACCTCAGCGAGGTCTGCGACCACCTGCTCCTCGTGGTCGAGGGGCAGGTCCGCCTCAACGGCGACGTCGAGGACGTCCTGGCCGAGCACCGGGTGCTCGTCGGCCCGCGCGACGACGAGTCGGCCGTGTCCGGCGTTGTCGTCTCGGCCTCCCGCACCGAACGCCAGGCCACGCTGTTGGTCCGCGGCGCCGATCCCGTCCCCGCCGGCTGGGTCGCCGACCAGCCGGACCTGGAGTCCTTGGTCGTCGGCTACCTCCGGGCCGCCCGCGAGCACGCCGCCGCTCGTCGTTAAGAGCTTGCCCGGCAAGGAAAGTCCGGCCACCAGCCCGACGGCGTCCACGGATTTCGACATGGCCGCGACGCAGAACCCCGTGATAACGCGCCCGCCCGCGCCGTGTGGGACACTCCAGCGGTGACCCGCAAGTTGTGTCTCGCCCAGGAACCCGAGGCTGACGCCCTCCTCGCCCGCGACTACCTCGCGCTCCTGTTCGGCATGTTGCTTGATCAACAAGTGCCGATGGAGAAGGCGTTCAAGGGCCCCAAGCTCATCCTGGACCGCATGGGTTCGTTCGACGTGCATGCCGTCGCCGAGGCCGACCCCGAAGAGTTCGCCGCGTTGGTCTCCACGCCGCCGGCCATCCACCGGTTCCCGGGCTCGATGGCAAAGCGCCTCCAGACCCTGGCCCAGTTCCTGGTGGAGAACTACGACGGCAAGGTGGAGTCCCTGTGGAAGCAGGGCAAGCCGGACGGCGCGGAGGTGCTCAAGCGCCTGACCGCGTTGCCGGGTTTCGGTGACCAGAAGGCGCGGATCTTCTTGGCCCTGCTGGGTAAGCAGATGGGCGTGAAGCCGACGGGCTGGCGTGAGGCGGCCGGGGCGTACGGCGAGGAAGGCTCGCGTCGTAGCGTTGCCGACGTCACCGATGCGAAGTCGCTGGGTGAGGTTCGGGCGTTCAAGAAGGCGGCGAAGGCCGCGGCCAAGGGCTGACCGCGGTCTGGCCGGGGCGATGCGGTAGCCCTCCCCGCGGATGGTGTGGATCATCTCCGGCTTGTGTCGATCACCAGGTCCCCGCAGGTCTGCACGCCGACCGGCGCCACCGGCATTGGTTCCTCGGACGCCCAACACCTGGCCGGCAGCGCCGGTCTGCCGCTCACCGCCTTCCTCGTGGCCAGCCCGAAGGGTGCCTGAGGTAGGGTGGACGGCGTAGTGCCTAGGGTTCCGCCGCCTCGCGGGTCTGGTCCGAGCGGCACCGTCAGCCACGAAGGGGTGTGGCTGTTCAGCTGACGGGACAAAAGCCTGGAGGCCTTCCCGGGTCCGCGCGGACCTCGGGGGAAGGCGCTTACGTGAACGGCTTCGCCCTCTCGCTCGTGCTCGTCGCCGCCGTCGTGCACGCCATCTGGAACCTGGCCGCCAAGCAGGTCGGCGACGGCGGCGCACGCTTCGTTTTCCTGTACTACACCGCGTCCGCGGTCGTCTTCGGCCCCTTGGCGGTGGCCCAGCTGATCCTCGAACGTCCACAATGGACCTGGTTGGCGGCCGCTCTCGGCACTGCCGTGCTGCACATCGTCTACGGCATCGTGTTGCAGCGTGGCTACGCCGTGGGCGACCTGTCCGTCGTGTACCCCTTGGCCCGTGGCACCGGGCCGCTGCTGTCCGTGCTGGTCGCCGTCCTGTTCCTCGGCGAACACCCCGGATGGCCGGGCCTGGTCGGCGCATTCCTGGTCATATCGGGTGTTCTGGTCATCAGCTCCGGCAAGGCCACCCACGCCGATCCCTCCCGCCGCCGCGCCGGCGTCTTCTACGGCGTCCTCACCGGCGTCGTCATCGCCGCGTACACCCTGTGGGACGCCCACTCCGTCACCGCTCTGGGCGTCCCGCCGCTGGCCTACTTCGGCGTCGGCACGATCTTCCAGAGCCTGCTCATGGCCCCGCAAGCCCTTAGCTCGCGGGCCCGCACGGTGATGATCTGGCGCCAGTACCGCCGCCAGATCCTCATCGTGGCCCTGCTCTCACCCCTGAGTTACCTGCTCGTTCTGTACGCGCTGCAGATGGCCCCGGTCAGCCTCGTCGCCCCCGCCCGCGAGCTCTCCATCGTCTTCGGCGGCCTCGCCGCCTGGCGCCTCCTCGGCGAGGCCCAGGCCGCCCGGCGGCTGATCGGCTCCCTGGTCGTGCTGGCCGGCATCGCCGCCATCGCCATCGCGTGACCACTGCTCCACCGTCACGTCGACCGTGGCGGCGTCACCTCGTGCGGTTCTTCATCTCGGCGCACCAGGTTTGGCGCAGGCCTCGATCAGCGCGCGTAGCCCGGCCCCGGGCGGATCCGGCCGTACGGCAAGGAAGGCGCGCATCACCGGCGTCGGATTGCGCAGCGGCCGGAACACCACGCCCGGCACCGGCAGCTGCTTTGCTTGCGGCGCATAGAACACCGTCCAGGACGGCTTGCCGAAGCCGATGGCCGCCAGCGTGTCCTGGTCGGTGGTGAACTCCGGGCCGAACTCGGGCTCGAACCCGGCCTCGCGACAGGACCGGGTGACGAGGTCGTGCAGCGTCGGATTTCGTTGCCGTGAAACCAATCGGAGCGGCAGACCGGCCAGGTCGGCCAGGTCGATCGCGCCTCGCACGGCAAGATCGTGCCGGGCCGGCAGGGCCACCATCAGCGGATCTTCCCACAGCGGCAACAACTCCAGCCCGGGCGCCGGCCGTTCGCCACGCAGCAGCGTCGCGTCCAGCTCGCCGGACCGCACCCGCCGCAGCCGCTCGTCCGTCTCCGCGGTCACGAGTTCGAGCGTGGCATTTCCGCTCAACCGCGCGAATTCCGCCAGGATGATCTCCAGTCGTGAGCCGAGGCCCGCGCTCGTGCCCAGCCGGACCGTCGTGGCGTGCTCGGCCCGCAGCTCGTCGATCGCCGTGCGGGCCTTGGCCGCCGTCGCCAGCATCTGGCGCGCGTGGGGGAGCAGCAGCTTGCCGGCCTCGGTCAGCCGCACGGTCCGCGTCGTGCGGTCGAACAGGTCCATGCCGAGATCCCGCTCCAGCCGCCGGATCTGCTGGCTGACCGCCGACTGCACGATGTGCAGCCGCTCCGCCGCCCGCCCGAAGTGCAGCTCCTCGGCCACCGTGAGGAAGTAGTGCAGCTGTCTGAGTTCCATGCCGTACGCCCCGATTGATCAGTTTCCGTGATGAGTGTATGCGCTGATCGCTGGTTGGTCCGGCCGTTTCGCGCGTGTTGGCTGGGCCCATGTTCGTGGACGTCGACAACACCAAGCTCTACTACGAGGACGAGGGCGCCGGCCCCGTCCTGCTGTTCCTGCACGGATGGGCCACCAGCGGCCGGGTCTGGGGCGCCCAGCTGCCCGAGTTCGTGGCAACCCACCGTGTGGTCACCCTCGACTGGCGGGGCTGCGGGCGTTCCGACCGCCCCGCCCACGGCAACACCCTCGACGGCGTGCTCGCCGACCTCGTCGCCGTCATCGAGCGGCTCGGCCTCGACCGCCCCATCGTCGTCGGGTCCTCCATCGGCGGCAGCTTCGCCACCGAGCTCGCCGTCTGCCACCCGGAGTTGATCTCCGCCGCGGTCTCCGTCGACGGGCCGGCCTTCTGGCCTTCGACGGGCATGCCCTTGGCGCAGCTGCGTTCCGACCTCCGTGACGACCGGGCCGGCACCTTCGCCGGCTGGGTTCCCCGATGGTTCGCCCCCGGTGTCGAGCCGGCCCTGGTCGACTGGACCGTGCGGCAGATGCTCGACTCCGGCGTCTACATCGACGAGCACTTCGACGGGTGCCTGACCTACGACCCTCGCCCCGTGCTGCCCGGCCTCATGGCGCCCATCCACTACATCCACGGCGAGCTCGACACCGAGATTCCCGTTGCCGTGGCCGAGGAATGCGCCGCCCTCACGCCCGGAGCCTCCGTCGCCGTGATCCCCGGTGCCGGACACATGCCCCATCAGGAAGACCCCGCCGCCTTCAACGCCGCACTGCGCAAGTTCTTGTCCTGAAAGGAAATTCCATGCCGCACGTCCCTGTTCGCCTCAGCGGTGGCGACGCCGTCGTCGAGTACGACCTCAGCGGCTCCGGTCCCGGCGTTGTGCTCGTGCATGGCACCGCCACCTCCCGTTTGCAGTGGGAGGGCTTGACTTCCGCCTTGAACGACCGCTTCACCGTTGTCGCGCCCGACTACTCAGGCTCCGGCGGCACCACCGACCACGGCGGGCCGCTCACCCTCGCCGACCTGTCCGCCGAGGTCCTCGCCGCCGCCGACCATGCCGGGCTCGGCTCGTTCCACCTCGTCGGCCACTCCCTGGGCGCCGCCGTCGCCACCCACCTTGCCGGCACCAGCCCCGACCGCGTGCTTTCCCTTGCCCTGCATGCCGGTTGGGTTCGCACTACCCCACGCATGGCCGCCGAATTCCTGTACTGGAAGGAAGTGCTGGCCGCCGACGTGGCTTTGTTCGCCCGCATGCTTCCCTTGATGGCCTTCGGCCCGCGCTACTGGTCCTCCGCCCCCGACAACGAGGCCCTGGTGCGCGATCTGGCCTCGATGATCAGTCCCGGCGCTCTCCGTCAGATCGATGTCGATCTGTCCGTCGACCTCGCTTCGGTGCTGAGCTCCATCTCCGCGCCTACCCTCGTCCTGGCGAGCACGCACGACCGGGTCATCGAGTCCGCCCAGCAGGAGGCCCTGCTCGCCGGCATCCCCACCGCCCGCTACGCCGAGATCGACGCCGGCCACGGCGCGCCCGCCGAAGACCCTTCGGGCTTCATCGCCCGGATCGCCGGGTTCCTGGATGAGCTGGTGCTCGCTCGCTAGTCATTTCCCTTGGCGGCCATGGCTTCCTGCGCTCCCTTGACCGCCAGCCGGTCCGCCCGCTCGTTCTCCGGATGCCCCGCGTGGCCCTTCACCCAGTGCCATTCCACCTGGTGCGGGGCCATCGCGGTGTCCAGCCGCTGCCACAGGTCCGCGTTCTTCACCGGCTCGCGGTTGCTGGTCTTCCAGCCGTTGACCTTCCAACGCGGCATCCAGCTCATCACGCCGTTGCGGACATACGTGCTGTCCGTGTACACCGCCACCGTCGACGGCCTGGTCAGCGTCTCCAGCGCACTGATCGGCGCCATCAGCTCCATGCGGTTGTTCGTGGTCGGGCCCGGGTCGCTGCCGTAGAGATCCCGCTCGTGACGGCCGTAGCGCAGCACCGCGCCCCAGCCACCCGGCCCCGGGTTTCCGCTGCACGCGCCGTCCGTGTAGATCTCCACCGCCCGCTCGTCCGCCACGCCCGTGACCTTACTTGTGCGAGGATCGCCGCCGTGAAATGGAGCCGCGGTGTCCACCACCTCGAGGAACTCGCCCGTCGATGCGCCACGCCCTCGCCCGTGCCGATGATGCCGGTCACCGGGCTCTGGGTGTTCGGCGATCTCCTCGGCGAGCCCCGCGACCTCGAATGGGTCCAGGTGGCCGTCGTCGTCGACCTCCCCGCCGACGACGTGCCGTGGCTCTCGCTGCCCGCCGGCGCCCAGCACTGGGCCCAGGCCATGCGCGTCCGTGAGCCCCTCGTCGCCTACTACCGCCCGGCCGACCGTCCAGTGTGGAACCACCGCATCTCCCGGCCCGCCCTCATCTGGGACGCCGACGGCGTTCGCGAGGCCACCCTCGCCGCCCTCCACGACGGCCGCGGCGGCGACGTCCGCCTCGACGCCCCCACCCCCGCCGAGCTTCGGGGCCAGCTGGAGACCGACCTCGCCACCAGCCTCCGCTCCCTACGCCGCCAGCACCGCTCGTACGACGACAAGCGCTGGAGCCCCGGCAAGCTCGAACCCCACGCCGACTCCCTCTGGCGCGCCACCGACGGCTACCTCGACCTCCTGGACACCTGAGGTGACAGCCGTCTCGGCGGTTTCGGGGGAGGAGGCGTTGGTCATCTCACCGAACCGTCCGCTCTCCCAGACCTTGGCCGACGCCCTTCAGCCTTCCCGTGATCGCGCCACCGCGGCAGGCGCGTTGACCAGTCCGTGCAGCACAAGGGAAACCATGTCGTCGAGCTGCTCGACGAGGTCGAAGGGTGCGGGATCGTCGTGCACCCAGCGCAACACCGTGGCGAAGTACCCGGCGGCGAGCAACCGGCCCGCCACCGCGGCATCGACGTGACGCTCCAACTCGCCGATCTGCTGGCCGTGTTCGACGGTCTTCGTCAGGTCGGTCTCCAACGCGGGCCCGCGCAACGGGTCGCCGTGCCGCATCGCGGCGTCCATGAGGGCGGCGGTCTCGGGGCGGGATTCGACGTTGAGCCGCGCGAGTTCGCGTAGGTAGTGCCGGATCTGGTCGGACGGGCCGAGGTCGTCGGCCTGCCCGGCGGACAGCGCGGCAGCGACCTTGATCCGGCGCTGACGCCCCCACTCCTCGAGGAACGCGGCTTTCGACTTGTAGTGGTTGAAGACCGTGGCCCGCGCGACGTCGGCCTCGGCGGCGATGTCGTCCATGGTCGTGGCTTCGAAGCCGCGAGCCACGAACAGGGCGCGGGCGGCCTGGTACAGACGGTCGCTGACGTCCTGGCGTTTCCGGTCACGCCGCATCGGTGCTGAGGCCATGGCCTCAGTAGAACACGAACCTTGACTCTTGGTGTACTCAGGTTCAAGCTTGGACTCAAGTCCAATAGCGGACCTGAGTCCAGGAGATTGTGGTGGCCGGTGGGCATGTCGATATCGGACGCGGTTGCCATGTCTGGCTGCCCGCGAGCGGCGGCTGGGGCCACAGCAACTCCGGCCTGGTCGAAGGCGTCGGCGAGTCGCTGCTCGTCGACACCTTGTTCGACGTCGTGTCGACGATGCGCATGCTCGCCGCGATGCGGGACGTCGTGGCCAGGGCTCCCATCGAGCGGGTGGTCAACACCCACGGCAACGGCGACCACTGGTTCGGCAACCAGGTCCTGTCCGATCGGGAGATCATCGCGGCAGTGCCGACGGCGACGGAGATGCGAGCCGTCGGTCCGGCCGAGGTGCGGGCGCTCCTGGCGCGGCGAGGGCAGGCGGGCGCCTTCGCGCGGCGTGCCTTCCGCGGGTTCGACCTGTCCGATGTGGAGCCGGCCTATCCGACGACGCTGTTCGAGGCCGAACTCGACCTCGTCGTCGGCGGCCTGGACGTTCGTCTGGTCGACGTCGGACCCGCCCACACGGCCGGCGACACGATCGTCCACGTCCCGTCCGCGGGTGTGGTTTACGCGGGCGACGTTGTTTTCGCCGGTGTCACACCGATCGTCTGGGCCGGCCCGATCGACAACTGGCTGCGCGCCTGTGACCTGATCTGCGAGCTCGGTGTCTCCACGGTGGTGCCCGGCCACGGGCCGGTCACGACCGTGCGGGCCGTCCGAGCCCAGGCTTCCTATCTGCGATTCGTCCAGGAGGAAGCCACCGCGCGGCACGAGAAGGGCATGACCTTCGACGAGGCGGCCCGGGACATCGACCTCCGCGAACACGGCGAGCTGCCGGAACGCGAACGGCTGGTCGTCAACGTGCACGCGGTCTACCGCGAGCTCGACCCCGACATCCCGGCACTGGAAGGCCCGTCGGCGTTCGCGTGCATGGGCCAATTCATGGAGGAGTTGGTGTGATCCCCGACGTTGTGGACGAACAACCGGCCCGCCTCGCGACCGGAACCCTGGTGGCCGGCTGCTTCGCGGTGTTCCTCGCCCAGACCGGACTCGTGCTGCCGGCCGCGATCAACGGCGTCATCCAGCGGACCCTGCAGCTGTCCGGCGCGGAGCTGACATGGGTGAGCGACGCCTTCCTGGTGCCCATCGCCATGTTCAGCCTCACCTTCGGCGTGCTGGGCGACCGGTACGGACGCAAGAAGGTGCTGCTGGCCGGATTTCTGTTGACTTTGCTCGGCGCAGCGATCGCCGCCGTGGGGAGCACTGCCCCCACGCTCTGGATCGGTCAGGCGGCGGCCGGCGTCGGCGCAGCCGCGCTGTTCCCGTCCTCGCTCGCCGTCATCACGGCAGTGACGCCGAGTCCCGGCGCCCGTGCCCGAGGCCTGGCGGCCTGGACCACCGCGCTTTCGGCCGGTGCGCTCGTCGCGCCGCCGCTGTCGGGCGTGGCCGTCGAACTGGGCTCCTTCCACTGGGCGTTCGGCGCCGTCGCGATACTCGCCGGCATCGGCACGGTCGCGATCTTCTTGCTCGTGAAGGAGTCCAGCCGACCGAACGGCCGATCGTTCGACTGGCCCGGCCAGATCGCCATCGCGGCCGCGCTGCTGGCCTTGCTGTTCGGGGTGATCGAAGGACAGGAGCTGGGCTGGACCTCACCGCTGGTGGTCGGCGCGTTCGTGCTCTTCATCGTGTTCCTGACGGCGTTCATCGTCATCGAGAACCGTGGCCCGCAACCGATGCTTCGGTTGTCGCTGTTCCGCATCCCGGCGTTCAGCGGCGCCGCGGTCGTCGCTGTGGTCGGCATGCTCGGGTTTCTGGGCGGCGCCTACGCGTTGAGCATCAGACTCGGTGTCATCCAACACCAGACGCCGTTGCAGGCGGCAGTGCCGTTCCTGGTGATCCAGGGCGTCACGCCGTTCATCTGGCCACTGCTGGTCCGGCTGCTGCGCCGGGTCGGCCCGAGGATCATGCTCGTCTGCGGGCTGCTCGCGATCGCCGCCGGCTGGGGCTGGCTCGGCGCGTTGCCGGTCGCGGACTCCACCATCGTGACCATGCTGCCGGCGCTACTGGCCGTGGGGCTGGGATTCGGCCTGCTCGTCTCCGCGATCACCGCCGCCGCCGTCAATGTCGTGCCGATCCAGCTCACGGGCATGGCCAGCGCGACCACGAGCGTGGTGCGCGACCTCGGGCAGACGTTCGGTCCAGCCCTCATCGGCGCCATCGTGCTGAGCCAAGCGGCCGCCGCGCTGGCGCCACGACTGGCAGGTCAGCCCGGGCCAGCGAATGCCGTGTTCGAGGCAGGCGGTCCGCTTGCTGTCGCCACGGCCGATCTCGGCCCCGCGTCCGATCTCGCCCGAGCGGCACTGGAGCACGGCTACGCCGTCGGCTCCTTCGTCAGCGCGGCCGTGTGCGTGTGCGCCGCGTTCGTGGCCCTCGTGATGGTCCGGGCTGGAGCAGGCCGGGAGGTGCGCCACTGATGAAGCTCGCGACATTCGACCAGGGCGGTGCCTGCCGCGTCGGGTTGGTGAGCGACGAGGGCATTCACCCGGTGCCCTGGGCCATCACCCTGCTCGAACTGATCGAGCGAGAAGCGCTTGCGCACGCCGCTGACGCCGCACTGGGAGAACACCCGATTCCACTGGAGTCGGTGCGGCTGCGGCCGCCGCTGCAGCCACCGGCCATCCGCGACTTCGTCACGTTCGAACGCCACGTCGAAGGCATCGCGCGACGGTTCGGCGACGAGGTGGGGCCGGAATGGCACGAGGCGCCCGCGTTCTACTTCACCAACCCGCGCTCGCTGATCGGCGCGTTCGACGACGTGCGGATTCCACCGGGAAGCCAGGTGTTCGACTTCGAACTGGAGGTGGCAGCCGTCGTCGGGCGTGCCGGCAGCGACCTCACCCCGGAGACGGCGCGTGAGCACATCATCGGCTACACCGTGCTCAACGACTGGTCGGCCCGAGACCTCCAGGCCAGGGAGATGCGGGTCAAGCTCGGGCCGGCCAAGGGCAAGGACAGCGCGAGCACACTCGGCCCGTGGCTGGTCACCGCGGACGAGCTGGAACCCCGGCGTGACGCGGAGGGATTTCTCGACCTCACCATGGTCGTGACCCGCAACGGCATCGAGGTCGGCCGGGACTCACTGGCCAACATGGCGTGGACGTTCGAGGAAATGCTCGCCTACGCCTCCCGCGGCACCACCGTGTGGCCCGGCGATGTTCTCGGCTCCGGCACCTGCGGTTCCGGCTGCCTCGCCGAACTGTGGGGGCGCCACGGCACGGCGGGCCTGCCACCGCTGGCACCCGGCGACGTGGTCACCATGACCGTCGACGGACTGGGAACCATCAGCAACAAGGTCGTGCCGGGCCCCGATCCGGTCCACATCCCGGCCGCGCGGGCCAAGTGCCGAGGTCCACGCCGCTGACGACCATGCGCGCATGAGGCAGGAGACTGACGAGTTCTTCTTCGGCACTGAGGATCAGGGTGGTGACGACGATGTGTGGGAGCGTGGTCATGGCTGAGCGAGGCTCGCCAGCTCATGGCCGAGCAGCATGACCTGTTCGTCGAGCTGTTCGGCGCCGATCTCATCGTCGTGGCCGGCTCCGAGGTGTCCGACCAGGTTCGCGAGTTCTACCGTCATGTCGCCCTCCAGGTCAGGTCGGACGCCGAACCCGATCTCGCTTCGCTCGACCTGGACGACACGAACTGGCTCGACAGCGAGCGTGTCGCGATCCACTTCGTGCCCGGCGAGGGGCTCAGCTTCTACCCCGATTTTCACCTGGTCGAGGAAGCGTTCACCAATCCCGCGCTGCTCTCCCGCCGCCGCTACCGAGAGGCACTCACCGACCTGTTGCGTGACCCCGACACCTCCCCGGAACCACTGCGGCAGCTCGCGGCCCGTGACTGAGCAAGGCGAACGCGGTGTTCGAGAAACTCCTCAGGCGCAAGCGCGGTTCCACTGGGACGCTGAAGGCGAGGCACTCCTGCGCCAGCACAAGCCCAGCTATTTCGATGGATCACAGCTGCCCCGAACCGTCCCCCTCTCCAAGACCCTTTCCGACGCCGTCCAGCGTTCCCGCGCGTGACCGGGCCCTGAGCAACGGCGGCAAACCGACAGAGACCGGGCTCGGTGGCCACCGTCTGTCCTCACCGGGAGCGATTCACTCCGGTAGCGGCGAGCAAGACAACCGCGATCCGTGTCCAGCTGTCCACAACCCGTCGTCAACGACGCGTTGTGCGGAGCCTGCGACATCGCACTGGGTGGTCAGAGGGTGCTCGATCAATGCGAAGGTCGGCTCCGTTGCGGGCGGGTTGCCCGATGTTCGTACAGCCCCGCCCGGCAGTCGACTCACCAGCCTCGGGCGCGCCATTCTTCGACGTGGGGCTTCTGCTCGCCGAGCGTCGAGTCGTCGCCGCGGCCGGCGTAGAACCAGGTGCCGTCGGGCAGTGCGTCGAACAGCCGCTCCGAGACGTCGTTGAACAGCGACGTGAAGTTCTCCGGGGACGAGGTGTTCCGCAGGCCGCCGAGGGACAGCGTGATCACCACAGCGGTGAACTCTGTAGCCCCTTGAGCTACATGGGGCTACACTGTGCTCGTGAAGGTGATCACCCAGCGGGAGTTCCGCAACAACTCCGCCGCCGTCATGGATGCGGTGGAGGCGGGCGAGACGTACCACGTCACCCGCAATGGCGTTGAAGTCGCGGAGTTGCGTCCTGTCGCGCGCAGGCGGCGGCTGACCGCCGAGGAGTTGGTCGAGCGGCACCGGAAGCTGCCGAGGGTCGACTACGTCCGAATGCGGCAGGAGGCTGACGAGTTCTTCGGCACTGAGGACCGTCTCGGCGATGACGATGTGTGGGAGCGCGGCCGTGGCTGACCGTCCAGAGTCCGGTGTGCTGGACACGTGCGCCTATATCGACCTGGCCGTGCTCGATCCCGCGACTCTGCCGGCGATTCCGGAGATCACCGCGATCACGATGGCCGAATTGCACCAGGGCGTTGTGATGGCCAGGGACGCTTCGACGCGTGCCGCACGGACCGAGGTCCTGGGCGCGGCGCTCGTAGAGTTCGAACCGCTGCCATTCGACGCCGAGGCGGCGACTCGGTACGGCACCCTGGTCGCGCTGACCCTTGAGGCGAAGCGCAACCCGAGGCCGCGCCGGCTCGACCTGATGATCGCCGCCATCGCGTCCGCCCGAGGCCTGCCGCTCTACACACGCAACGAAGCCGATTTCAAGGGCCTGGAAGACATGGTCGAGGTCGTAGCCGTGTGAGTCAGTGGCCGACACGCCGGGCATCGCGCCGCTGTTGGCGCCGGACGGCTTTCATGGTGCCTGGCGGCACCTGGGAAAGAATCTGGTTGGGCGCGACGTAGAAGACGTTCGGGTCGCGGTTGTGCGGTCCCCAGCCGGTATTGCCGCGTATCAGGACGATACTGCCTTGTCGTGGTCGGTTGCCGGCGAACCAGGTGTCCTGTTTACGCCCTGTGGTGAGCCATACGATTTTCGCTTTCGTGCCTCGTCGCGCCCGCTGGTACACGTTGACGACCCGGGCGAGTCCGGCATCTGGCATGGTGCGCGCTTTGGACTGGATCCGGGTCCAGCGGTGAGACAGCACGAGGTCCCGCCGTCGTCGCCGCCGGATTCGGCTCCGCGCCGCTAGCACGGCGATCGCCAGCAGGGCGAGAACGAGCACGATGGAACCGAGGCCCACTGCGACTCCCCCAGTTGAAGTCAAGCGACGTGGCTGACTCGACACCGTAGACCCGTTCTGGCGCAGGACAAACGAACGGGGGCCGCCTGATGGCCCAGGCGGCCCACGAGTCACCAGCTCACCAGCCGCGGCCGCGCCATTCGTGGAGGTGGGGCTTCTGCTCGCCGAGGGTCGAGTCGTCGCCGTGGCCGGGGTAGAACCACGTGTCGTCCGCAGCGCGTCGAACAGCCGCGATGAGACGTCGTCCAGCAACGAGGTGAAATTTTCCAGGGACGACGTTTCCCCACGCCACCCGGGAACAGTGAATCACGATGACGGTGAACACGTCAGCATCTCGAGCACTTGTCGGGTGCGTCGCGATCTGAAGACTCGCAGCGCCGCGTTCTGTCGGCTAGAGGTCCCGCGTTCTGTCGGCTAGGGTGGGTGCTGTGACGGGTCTGGTACAGCGCAATGCGGCGTCCAGGGTGACCGAGCTGCTTTCGTCGTTCCGTGTCGTACTGCTAGGCGGGGCGCGGCAGACGGGGAAGACCACGCTGGTACGCGACCTGCTCGACCTGCCAGGGCATGCGTGGTTCAGCTTCGACGACGAGGCCGTGCTGGCTCGGGCGTCGGATGACCCCGTGGGGTTCGTCGAAGCTTTGCCGCGGCCGGCTGCGGTCGACGAGTTCCAGCGCGCGGGACGAGGGTTTCTGCTTGCTGTGAAGCAGGCGGCCGATCGGGACCGGACCCGAGGACAGCTGCTGTTGACCGGATCGACCAACTACTTGGCTGACCGGGGACTGTCGGAGACACTTGCCGGCCGTGCCGGGCGGTTGCTGCTCTGGCCGCTCTCGATGGGTGAACGGCTCGGAGTGCGGGAGACATTCCTGGACCAACTGTTCGAGCCGACCAGTTGGCCCGGGAAGACCGAAGCCTTGCCCCGTGCGGACTTGGTGCGGACGCTGCTGGAAGGTGGCTACCCCGAGATCGTCACCGAGGGCTTGTCCGGACGGCAGCGTCGGAACTGGTTCGAGGCCTATGTGCACGACGTCGTGTCGCGAGAGGCACTCCGTCCCATCGCCGAGGTCCGCCTGGAGGCGGAATTGCGCCGACTGCTCCGGCTTCTCGCTGCTCGCACCGGTCAGGAACTTGTCGTCTCGGGCGTCGCGGGTGATGCCGAACTCGGTCGCGAGACCGCATCGAACTACGTCACTCTGCTCGAAGCCCTCCACCTGGTGACGTTGCTGCCCGCGTGGTCGACCAACATCACCAACAGGGCGAAGCGACGTCCCAAGATCGTGGTGGTGGATACTGGGCTCGCGGCTGACCTCTGCGGGCTCGGCGAGCAGACGTTCGCTCTCCGGCGGCGGACGGCACTGCGGCAGGTGCGTTGTTCGAGACCTTCGTCATCACCGAGGTCCTCAAGCAGGCGACGTGGAGCGAACGGAGCGTGGACCTGTCCTACTTCCGCGATCGCGACGGTGCCGAGGTGGACTTGATCGCGGAAGACCGGCGGACCGGTGAGCTGGCTGGGCTGGAGATCAAGTTGACCAGCACGCCGACAGTCCGTCATGCCAAGCACCTGATGATGCTGCGGGACAAGCTGGGGAGTCGGTTCACGACAGGTCTGGTCGTTCATGCCGGTTCCCAGACCTTGCCTTTGGGCGACCGGATCTGGGCGGTGCCCGTCTCCGCCCTATGGCGATCGGACAACTGACAACGTCATGGTCGGCGCGGATGGCTAGCTCTGTGTGCTGGGCGCCGGGGTTGTTGAGTGGCTCCCTGAATGTGTGAGGTTGGTTGCCGGCCCGGTCGACCGCGGGCCGGCCGGCGTTGTGTCGGCCACCGTCACCAGCGTTGACGAGCTAAAGCTTGCCGTGCCGATCGTCGACGCGCTGAACCGGATTTCCGCCTGCGCCACCGTGCCGGTCAGGTGTACGACGACCGGGATGACCGGTTCGCTCACTATCCGGACGCGCATCTAGCTGCTTTGTCTAATCGAAATGTGCGGCCGAGTCTCCTCGAAGGGGCGCACAGCCTGTGGTACGAGCACGCCATGGGCCTTCTCCGCTGGGCTCTGATGGATTTGGACACTGCGGTCGCGGAAGTGTCAGTGCCTGTGAGAACAGCGATCAACGCGGAGTTGGAAGTAGAAGCCCATGGGCTCCGGGACGAGCCGGCCGAGTATGTCGAGAATATTGAACCGCAGAAGCCGGAGAAGCGACGCCTTTGGAATTTCAGGTCTCCTTTAGTGGGCCTGAATGGGGTAGAGTTCGAGCTGAGTCAGGTGAGCCGTAACACGCTAAATGGGGTAGAGCTTGGGCTAGACCATGTCGAAATTGCGCAATCCGCTGCCAACCTGCGGTTGCTACTTGCCGCGCAACTGCCGTGTGCTGGCAACTGGGTGGAGTTGTTGGCCGATGGAATTGAGATTAGCGAAGACCCGCATGATGAGGATGAAGATCGATATTACCTCAACGTTCAGGCGCCGATGCCAAGAGGCAAGTGGGGGCGGAACAAGCTGGAGCGTCGAGCTTGGTCGACGGGTTCCAGATGGTGCTCAGCCTGAGGACGGTAGCAATCTCAAGGGCGAGCCGGTGCTCAGTGTGGTCGTACTGAACCGCCTGCGCTTTCGGAAATCCTCGAACTGTTCAAGCGTAGTGATGGGCGATCGGAGGTGCTGGCGGCCTGGGCGAAAACTCCAGTGGGAGAGCCGCTCGCCGGCACAGCCTTCGTCGTGACCAAGCGATACGAAGACTGATGGCCGAGTGGGGCCGCCCGATGGTCAGGCGGCCCCACAGGCCGACGGCTCACCAGCCCCGGGCGCGCCATTCGTCGAGGTGGGGCTTCTGCTCGCCCAGCGTGGAGTCGTCGCCGTGGCCCGGGTAGAACCACGTGTCGTCCGGCAGCACGTCGAACAGCCGCGCCTGAACGTCGTCCAGCAACGAGTTGAAGTTCTCTGGAGAAGACGTTTTCCCCACGCCACCCGGGAAGAGGGAGTCGCCGGTGAAGAGGTGAGCGTGGCCGGCGGGGTCGCGGTAGAGGATGGCGATGGAGCCGGGGGTGTGGCCGCGGAGGTGGATGACCGAGAGTGTGGAGTCGCCGACCTCGAGGGTGTCGCCGTGCTCGACGAGGAAGTCGGGGGGCACGGGGAGGGGAGGGGCGTCGAGGGGGTGGGCGGCGGTGTTGGAGCCGTTGGCACCGGCGACGGCCCCCAAGGCCTGCCAGTGGTCGGGGTGCTGGTGGGTGGTGACGACGGTTTTGAGCCGGGGGCGCTCGGCGTCGTGGCCGAGCAGGTCGGCCAGGCGCTCGGGGTCGGCGGCGGCGTCGATCAGCAGGGCGTCGCCGGTGCGGCGACAGACCAGCAGATAGGCGTTGTTGTCCATGGGCCCGACCGAGATCTTGGTGATGGTCAGGGCGTCCAAGGTCCGCCGCGCGGCCGGCCCGTTGGGGTCGACATGTCCCGTGTACTCCTCGACAACGTCCACGCCACCGAACTTAGTCGCTCGGCCACCGTCCCTCCATGGCGGCCGAGCGTTCACACGATGGGGTGGATCTCACAGCCAGGCGGGGAGCGTGGGGACGTCGCCGGTGACACCGGAGGGGTCGCGGCCGGTCACCCAGGCGAGTGCTCCGGCGGGGCTGGCGGTGACGTGGTGCACGTCGCCGTCGCCGTCGACGTCCCAGCTGCGGGCGCCGACGGTGAGGGTGAAGGCGGGGCGGGAGGGCAGCGCCCGATAGAAGACGAGGGCGTCGCCGATGATGCGTTCGGCCAGGTCGACGGGCACGTCCGAGAAGGAGACGCCGGCGGCGAGGTCGACCATGTGCACCCAGAGCTCGCTGACCCGCTTCCACGGTACCTGGTAGGCCCGCACGGGCCGCCCGCCGGTCATGACGACCTCGGCCTGCCAGGCGGTGTCACCCAGACCGGTGGCAGCGGCGGCGAACCGGCCACAGGCGGCGACGATGTCCTGCTCCAGCAGCCACAGCGACCGAGGGGCGCCCTCGTCGATGTCGATGTCCCGGTCGGACCGGCTGGCGTACATGGGGTGCTCGACGCCGGTCCTGGCCCAGGTCAGGAGGTTGACCAGGCCGTCGGCGTTGCGGGCGAGGTGGGTCAGCACGTGTCCCCGCGTCCACCCGGGCAGGGCGCTCGCGCCCCGGGCGGAGGCGTCGTCCATGGCCGCGACGACCTGGAGCAGTCTGGCGGTCGCCTGTTCCACCGCGGCCAGGCCGGCGGCGGCCTCGCGGACGGCCTCGGACTGGCGCAACCGCTGCGGCGGCACGGTGACCCCGGCGGTTTCGGACGTGTGCGTGGCGGAGGTATTACTGACCATCAGCTCATCCCGACGTCGCGGCGTGATCAGATACCTAACCCAGCGTACGGCCACACATCGCTCACCGGTAGTGCCCTGGACCTGCGGATCCCGCCCCTCGACGCACATTGTCGGACCCTCGGCATAACATGGTTGCTCGACCACACTTTCGATCTTTCCGTCCGCCAGTCCTGCGTGAAGGGGAACCAGTGGCAGACCGCCTCGTCGTTCGCGGCGCCCGGGAGCACAACCTGCGCGGCGTCGACCTCGACCTGCCCCGCGACAGCATGATCGTGTTCACCGGCCTGTCCGGCTCGGGCAAGTCGAGCCTGGCCTTCGACACGATCTTCGCCGAGGGCCAGCGGCGCTACGTCGAGTCGCTGTCGGCCTACGCCCGGCAGTTCCTGGGCCAGATGGACAAGCCCGACGTCGACTTCATCGAGGGGCTGTCGCCCGCGGTCTCCATCGACCAGAAGTCCACCAACCGCAACCCGCGGTCGACCGTCGGCACCATCACCGAGGTCTACGACTACCTCCGCCTGCTCTACGCCCGCGCCGGCAAGCCCCACTGCCCGGTCTGCGGCGAGGCGATCACCAAGCAGACGCCGCAGCAGATCGTCGACCAGGTGCTGGCCATGCCGGCCAACACCAAGTTCCAGGTGCTGGCCCCGATCGTGCGCGGCCGCAAGGGCGAGTTCCTCGACCTGTTCTCCAACCTCCAGTCCCAGGGCTACGCCCGGGCGCTGGTGGACGGCGCGGTGCACCTGCTGTCCGACGAGCCGCCGAAGCTGAAGAAGCAGGAGAAGCACCACATCTCCGTGGTGATCGACCGGCTCGCGGTGAAGGCCTCGTCCAAGCAGCGCCTGACCGACTCGGTGGAGACCGCGCTGCGCCTGGCCGACGGCCTGGTGGTGCTGGACTTCGTCGACCTGCCGGAGGACGACCCGGAGCGCGAGCGCCGCTTCTCCGAGCGGCTGGCCTGCCCGAACGCGCACCCGCTGGCCATCGAGGACCTGGAGCCCCGCTCCTTCTCCTTCAACTCGCCCTACGGCGCCTGCCAGGTATGCACGGGTCTGGGCACCCGCAAGGAGGTCGACCCGGAGCTGGTCGTCCCGGACGACGAGCTGTCGCTGGGCGAGGGCGCGATCGCGCCGTGGCAGGGCGGCCAGTCCGCGGACTACTTCATCCGCCTGCTGGAGTCGCTGTCCACCACGATCGGCTTCCGCATGGACACGCCGTGGCGGCAGCTGCCGGCCAAGGTGCAGAAGGCGGTGCTGCACGGCGTCGACGAGCAGGTGCACGTCCGCTACCGCAACCGCTACGGACGTGAGCGTTCCTACTACGCGAACTTCGAGGGGGTCATCCCGTTCCTGGAGCGCCGCCAGGAGCAGACCGAGTCGGAGTTCATGCGGGAGAAGTACGAGGGCTACATGCGGGAGGTGCCCTGCCCCGCCTGCCAGGGCACGCGCCTCAAGCCGGAGATCCTCGCCGTCACGCTGGCCCACAAGACGCAGGGCGACCGCTCCATCGCCGAGGTGTGCGCGCTCAGCGTGGCCGAGTGCTCGAAGTTCCTCGACGGCCTGACGCTGGGCAAGCGCGAGAAGATGATCGCCGGCGCGGTGCTCAAGGAGGTGCAGGCCCGCCTGCGCTTCCTGCTCGATGTGGGCCTGGACTACCTGTCGCTGGACCGGGCCGCGGGCACGCTGTCCGGCGGCGAGGCGCAGCGCATCCGGCTGGCCACGCAGATCGGCTCGGGCCTGGTGGGCGTGCTGTACGTGCTGGACGAGCCGTCGATCGGCCTGCACCAGCGGGACAACCACCGCCTGATCGAGACCCTGACCCGCCTGCGCAACCTGGGCAACACGCTGATCGTCGTCGAGCACGACGAGGACACCATCCGGCACGCGGACTGGATCGTGGACATCGGCCCGGGCGCGGGCGAGCACGGCGGCCAGGTGGTGCACAGCGGCACGTACAAGCAGCTGCTGACCAACAAGCAGTCGATCACCGGCGCGTATCTGGCCGGGCGCAAGGAGATCGCCACGCCGGCGATCCGCCGCCCGATCGACCGGAAGCGGCAGCTGACCGTGGTCGGCGCCCGCGAGCACAACCTGCGCGGCATCGACGTGTCGTTCCCGCTGGGCTGCCTGGTCTCGGTCACGGGCGTGTCCGGCTCCGGGAAGTCCACGCTGGTCAACGACATCCTGGCGACGGTGCTGGCCAACAAGCTCAACGGCGCCCGCCAGGTGCCGGGCCGGCACACCCGTATCAAGGGCCTCGACCAGGTGGACAAGCTGGTGCAGGTCGACCAGTCGCCGATCGGCCGCACCCCGCGGTCCAACCCGGCCACCTACACCGGTGTGTTCGACAACATCCGCAAGCTGTTCGCCTCCACCACCGAGGCCAAGGTGCGCGGCTACCAGCCGGGGCGGTTCTCGTTCAACGTCAAGGGCGGCCGCTGCGAGGCGTGCGCCGGCGACGGCACCATCAAGATCGAGATGAACTTCCTGCCGGACGTCTATGTGCCGTGCGAGGTGTGCAAGGGGGCCCGGTACAACCGGGAGACTCTGGAGGTGCACTACAAGGGCAAGACCATCGCCGAGGTGCTGGACATGCCGATCGAGGAGGGGGCCGAGTTCTTCGAGCCGATCACCGCGATCCACCGCCACCTCAAGACGCTGGTAGACGTCGGCCTCGGCTACGTGCGGCTGGGCCAGCCCGCGCCGACGCTGTCCGGCGGCGAGGCGCAGCGGGTGAAGCTGGCCAGCGAGCTGCAGAAGCGCTCCACCGGCAAGACCGTGTACATCCTGGACGAGCCGACCACGGGCCTGCACTTCGAGGACATCCGCAAGCTGCTGGGCGTCATCTCGGGCCTGGTGGACAAGGGCAACACGGTGATCGTGATCGAGCACAACTTCGACGTGATCAAGACGTCGGACTGGATCATCGACATGGGCCCGGAGGGCGGCTCGGGCGGCGGCACGGTGATCGCCGAGGGCACGCCCGAGGAGATCGCCGAGGTCAAGAACAGCTACACCGCGGAATTCCTGCGGGACGCCCTGAAGAACTGAGCCCCTTGATGCAGGGAAGGACGCCTTACCCTCGTTCAACGCGGGTAAGGCGTCCTTCACTGCATGGTCAGGGGGTTACTGGACGAGCTTGCCGACCGCGTTGGCCTCCTCGACCTGGTTGGCCAGGTAGTTCCACGACAGGTTGATGAAACCGCCGTCGCCCCAGCTGGTGCCCCACGAGTTCTGCACGCGGACGCCGTTGCTGTCGTAGCCGATGATGGTGATCTCGTGCCCGCCCATGTAGGGGTCGCCCGAGGTCGGGTAGTAGCTGTAGTCGGTCGCCTGCTGGCGGGAGATCCGCTCGAAGCTCTGGTACACGGGAATGGAGATGGCCACCGGCAGGCCCTGCGAGATGGCCTGCTGCACGCCCGCCTTGATGCCGCTGCCGGTGCTGATCGGCGTGTAGCCGGACAGCTTCCAGTTGGCGGCGTTGGAGCGTTCGCTGGAGTCGGGCTGGGTGGTGTAGTCGAAGTTGCCCTGCCAGTAGTCGTCCATGGTGTCGACGCCCTGCGAGGTCAGGATGTCGAACGTGTCCGAGGGCGTGCTGCCCTGGTCGTTGCCGCGGGCCAGCTGCGCGTAGGTGTACATCGGGGCCTGCGGGTGGCCGCTGATGCCCTGTTCGTTCTCCAGGATGCTCATCGCCGTGTAGTCGATGGCCCACGACACGCAGGAGCCGACCTGGCCCTGGTCGCCGGGGGTGACCGCGTACTGGGCGAGCGAGGCGCTGGCCGGGACGCGCGGGGTGGCCCGCACGGCGAGGGCGTCGCGGTGCGGGGCGCGGTGCTGGGAGGGCAGCGCGCCGTTGGCCCGGTGGTGCGTCGTCGAGAGCAGGGGAGCGGCGACGGCGATCGGGGCCGCCATGGCGCCGACCGTGCCGGCGACGGCGAGCGCGATGGCCACGCGTGAGAGCGTGTTGCTCATGGACTGTCCTTTTCAGATCAGGTGCAGGGAGATCTGGAAAGGCAAAACTAAGTGTGAGCAACACTCGTGAAGTAGGTACTTTAGTCTGGTTGGGTTAACTGTTAATCGTTCGGCGTTCAACGATTCCCAGCGCACCGGCCAGCACCGCCGCCGCGCACAACAGAGGGACCGTCACGCGTCCGTCCCCGAAAAGTACCCCACCCCGCTGGCCGCCAAACGTGACGGATGACCAGAGAATGATTTCCGCGCCGGCCGTGACCGACACGGCGAGCAACGGTCCGAATACGGCGGGTGTCGATAGGCGGGCGGTGAGGGCCGGAAGTGCCGACGCCGCAACGCAGGCGAGGGCCGCGAACACCAGCCCCGGCACCGATCCGCCCACAAAGGCCGATACCAGGCACAACGCGGCGGCGATGAACGCCCGATACGGCAGCAGCGACAACGCGCAGCCCGCGACCACGCCGAGGATCGCGAACGGCCAGGTGATGTCGGTGGGCACGCCGATGCCCAGAGTGACCACTGTGGTCGCCGCCAGCCAGGCCAGCGGGCGCCAGCCGAACAGGAGGGTCAGCACGATGGCGGCCGCGGCGAAGGAGAAGCCGATCACGCCGAGGGTCTCCTGGGGCGAAATGCCCTGGAAGAGAAGGGGAAGCAGGGAAAGAAGCGAGGCGAGCACGCTGATCGTCAGGGGGCGAAGGGCCACAGTGGACAGGAAAGGAGAGGCGGCGCCGGGTTCTGGGGGAAGCGGGGCGTCGGTTGGGAGCGAGCGCGGGGCCGGAGCGGGCCTAGGGGTCGGCCGTCCGCTGGACCTGGGCCGCCGCACGGTTGCCGCCAACAACCCGCCCGCCGCGCCGACGGCGAGCAGCCAGTGCGCCCCGGGTAGGTGCCCGCCCACCACGTACCCGCCGACGGCGAAGCCGGCCAGCGCGGGCAGCCCGACGTCCTGGGCCCCGGCCAGCACGGCCAGCAGCGTCAGGATCCGCACGGCAGTGGCCGCGACCACCAGGGCCAGCCGGAGATCGGCCGGCGGGTCGAGGGCGGCGACGAGCAGGGCGATGTCCACCGGGGCGGTGACCAGCAGCACATCCGGCCAGCGGTGGCCGAATCCGAGGCCGGCTCCGGTGGCGCCGACCACGGCGACCAACACGAGCACGGCGTCCAGCCAGGTCACGCCGGCGCCTAATCGCCCGCCGGCGTACACGACCAGTTCGCTCTGCTGGCCCCCGTCGGCCGCGGCCCCGGCCGTGGCCAACACGAGCGCGGCGATCGGGAGCACGTTCTGCCTCGTCACGAGGTGCACCGTAGGGGGTCGGCGAAAAAACTTCGTCCGCCACCTGAACCAGTCAGCCATGGCTGCCGTGTTCTGGGGTGTCCACGTCGAATCGAAGGAGCCCCTGCCATGAACCGGACCCGCGCTCTCGTGCTGGCGACGTCGGCGGCCTTCGGTCTGACGACGGTCGCCGCGTGCGGCGGCACCGCGCCGCAGCAGGCCGCGCCCCCGCCCGCGCCCCAGCAGCAGACCGATCCCAACCAGGTGAAGCTGACGGCCACCACGGTGGGCCAGCTGGGTCAGGTGGTGACCGACGCCAGTGGCATGACGCTGTACCGCTACGACGGCGACTCGGCGAACCCGCCGGCCTCCAACTGCGACGGCCCGTGCTCGCAGATGTGGCCGCCGGCGCTGGCCACGTCCAGCACGGCCACGCTGGACGGCATCGACCAGTCGGCAGTGGGCGTCATCCTGCGCAAGGACGGCACCAAGCAGATCACGATCAACGGCTGGGCGGTGTACCGCTTCATCAAGGATGCGGCCCCGGGCGACGCCAAGGGCCAGGGCGCGCAGCAGAAGTGGTACGCGGTCACCCCGCAGGGCAAGAAGGCCGCCGGCGCCCCGGCGACCGGCGGCGGAGCCCCGGCCAGCAGTGCCAAGAAGGAGACGCCGACCACCAGCATCGATCCCGGCGCAGGCGGCTATGGCTACTGAGTCCACCCACCGCCTCTGTTCGAAAGTGCAATGAGATGCAGCTGCTCGCAGTCTCGTCGACGCCCGGGTGGTTCACCGGCCCCACCCGGGCAATCACCGGTCCGATCGATCTGATACCCAATACCGCGAATCGTCGGCAGCAACGTGGAGGTACGCGGGTGGGGATCGCAGAACGCTGGTCGCGCAGGGGAGGGAGGTCTGCCGGCGACGAGGCGCTGATCCGATCCCTGTACGAGGAACACGGACGGAGTCTGCTCGCTTACGCGACGCGACTGACCGGGGACCGGGCCGCGGCCGAGGACGTCGTGCAGGAGACCCTGGTGCGGGCGTGGAAGCACGCCGACGACATGGTCAACAACAAGGGCTCGGTGCGGGGCTGGCTGCTCACCGTGGCCCGCAACATCATCACCGACCGGGCCCGGGCCCGCGCGGTCCGGCCGACGGAGGTCGCGGAGACGCCGACCACGCCGCCGATCCAGCGCGACCACGCCCAGGGCGTGGTGGACTCGATGGCCGTCCTGTCGGCGCTGAACACTCTTTCGGCCGAGCACAGGGACGTGCTGGTTGAGATCTACTACCGTGGTAAGTCGGTGACCGAGGCGGCGTCCACCCTGGGCCTGCCGCCGGGCACCGTGAAGTCAAGATCGCACTACGCGTTGAAGGCACTGCGGACGGCAATGGCCGAGCAGCCGGCGGAGGTGACCCGATGACCGCTCCCGAGCACGACAAGGCGCTTGTCGGCGCGTACGTCCTTGGCGTTCTGTCGCCCGAGGAGAACACCGCCGCCGAGGCGCACCTGGACAGCTGCCCGGAGTGCCGGCGCGAGCTGGACGAGCTGCGGATGCTGCACGACGAGCTGGGCGAGGTGCCGCCGGAGGCGTTCCTCGACGGCCCGCCCGACGGCGGCGACCTGCTGTTGCAGCGCACGCTGCGTGAGGTCCGGGGCATCTCGTCCCGCCAGCGCGTGTGGGGCGGCTCGCTGGCCGCCGCCGGCTTGGTCGCGGTGGTGGCGCTCAGCGTCGGCGCCGGGGTTTTTGTCGGCAACCAGACCGCTTCCGGCCCCGGCAACGGCGTCGCGGCCCCCACGGCCAGCCCGCTGCCGCCCGGCACCAAGCACGCCTCGAACGTCGACGCGACCACCGGGGCGCGCCTCGCGGCGACCGTGATCCCGGCCAACAACGGCTGGGTCAAGCTCCAGGTGCAGGCCGGGGACATCGCGCCCGGGCAGCGCTGCAAGCTCTTCGTCACGTCCAAGACCGGCAAGCAGGAGCAGTTCGGCGGCTGGCTGGTCGGGGCCAACGCCACACCCGGCAAGTCGATCACCCTGGACGGCACCGCGCTGATGTCGATCAACGACGTGGCCTCGGTGTCGGTGGTCAACGACCAGGGCCAGGTCCTGGTCAACACCCCGGTCTAGCCGCGGCCCCACCTGATGCAGGGAAGGACGCCTTACCCTCGTTGAACGCGGGTAAGGCGTCCTTCCCTGCATCAGCGGCTAGGGGGTTGAC
>NZ_JBFBAM010000042.1:0-81835 GCF_040682195.1 Kutzneria sp. NPDC051319
GCCGCGTGTCCGGGCCTCGTCATGCAGGGAAGCCCGCCTTACCCGCGCTGGATGCGGGTAAGGCGTCCTTCCCTGCATCCGGGGTGGCCCTCGGTGAGGTCGCAACCTTCCCTATCGTTCCCTAATCGGTTGCCTATAGGGAGTGATGCGGTAGTCTGGGGTTCGTGTCCCAGGAGATGTACTCGGTCGAACAGGTCGCGGACCTGCTGGGCCTGCATGTGCGCACGGTTCGCAACTACGTCCGTGAGGGCCGCCTGAAGGCGGTGCGGATCGGCAAGCAGTACCGGATCGCCCGCGAGGACCTCGACGCCTTCACCGGCGCGGAGTCCAAGGTCCGGCGCACCCGGCACGTCGAGGTGTCGAGCATCGTCGAGATCGACGCGATCAGCCGCGAGGACGCGAGCCGCATCGCGATGGGGGCGGTCGGGGCCGCGAACACCCGCGGCTACCAGGAGCAGCCCCTGCGCATCGAGTCGGCGTACGACGAGGCGCGCGGCCGCCTGAAGCTCATCGTCCTGGGGGACCTGACCACCACCGCGGAACTGCTGCGGTGGATCGCGTTGCTCGCCGAGGGGGAGTCGTGACCGCAACGATCTACAAGACCGACGCCGGGGCCCAGCAGATCCGTCGCCAGTACGAGGAGTGGCTGGCCCACTGGCCGGTCCCGGCCGACCGGCGCACGGTGTCGACCCGCCACGGCGACACCTTCGTGCTGGTGTCCGGGAACCAGAACGGGCCACCGGTCGTGCTGCTGCACGGCTCGGGCGGCAACGCCCTGACCTGGATGCCGCTGGTCGGGCACCTGGCCGACCGGTTTCACTTCCACGCCGTGGACGTGATCGGGGAGCCGGGCCTGAGCGCGCCGTCGCGGCCGCCCTTGGGCTCTCCGGCCTACGCCGAGTGGTTGGACGACGTGCTGGCGGGTCTGGGCCTGACCGAGGTGCAGGTGGTCGCCGTGTCGCTGGGCGGCTGGTTCGCCATCGACTACGCCACGCGGCGGCCGGGGCGCGTCAGCCGCATGGTGCTGACGGTGCCGGGCGGCATCGGCCGCCAGCGGTTCGGCAATATGGCCGTGTTCCTCCTAAGCCAGGTGCTGGGCCGCAAGCAGCCGGAGCCCAGGTCGGCGCCGGAGAAGTACGTGCGCATGGTGTTCCAGCACTTCCGGCCGCGGCTGCTGATGCCGATCTTCTCGGCGGCCCGGCTGCGCCGGCTGACCATGCCGTTGCTGGTGATCGTCGGCGAGAGCGACGAGCTGCTGAACTCACGGGCCACGCAGCGGCGGCTCAGGTCGACGACCGACGCCACCGTGGTGATGCTGCCCGGCGCCGGGCACATGCTGCCGGACCAGACGGATCGGATCGGGGGATTCCTCCATGGCTGACACGCTGACCGACATCGGCGGCACGATGGCGTACGTGCTGGACGCGGACGGCCCGAAGCTGTCAAGCGAGCAGGACGCGGTCGACATCATCGGGCAACTGTGGGGACAGTCGGTGACGCTGGTGGTCATTCCGGTGGAGCGGTTCGCCGACGGCGTCTTCGACCTGCGCACGACCCTGCTGGGGCACTTCACGCAGAAGGTCATCGGTTACGGCCAGCGCCTCGCCGTCGTCGGCGACCTGGGCGAACACCTCGCCGTCAGCGAGCCGCTGCGGGCGTACGTGCGGGAGTCCAACCGGGGCCGCCGCCTGTGGTTCCTGGCCGACACAAATGAGTTGGCCGTCCGCCTGGCCTGACTATCCTGGCCCGATGAGCGAACTGGGGCCCGAGGTCGACAGCGTCGCCGCCGCGACGGACTTCTCCGGCGTGGTGCGGCTGGACGAGGCCGGCGAGACGGTGTTCGCGCGGGCCTACGGCATGGCACATCGCGGGCTGGGTGTTCCGAACACTGTGGACACTCGGTTCGCGATTGCCAGCGGCACCAAGTCGTTAACGGCCCTGGCGGCGATGTCTCTGGTCGAGGACGGCACCCTCGACCTGTCGACGACGGCGCGGTCCGCGCTGGGCGCGGACCTGCCGTTGATCGACGACGCGGTGACGGTGGAGCAGCTGCTCTCCCACCGCTCCGGCATCGGCGACTACTACAGCGAGGACGGCGACAAGGATCCGGTGCTGTCCGTGCCGGCGCAAAACCTGGTCACCACCGAGGATTACGTGCCCGTCCTCGACGGCTACCCGATGAAGTTCCCGCCGGGCACGGACTTCGTCTACAACAACGGAGCTTTTGTCGTGCTGGCGGTGATTGCCGAGCGCGTCAGCGGCGTGCCGTTCCACGAGCTGGTGGCACGGCGGGTGTGCGCCCCGGCCGGCATGACGGACACGGCCTTCCTGCGCAGCGACGAGCCGGACGCGCGGATGGCGCTCGGTTACCTGGACAGGGAAGGCTTGCGCACCAACGTTTTCGACCTACCGGTGCGGGGCAACGGCGATGGCGGCATCTACACCACGCTGTCCGACGTCCACGCGTTGTGGCAGGCCTTTTTCGCCGGCCGCATCGTCGCGTCGAAGTGGGTGGACGAGATGCTGCGGCCACGCAGCGCGCAGCCCGATTCTCCGCACCGCCGCTACGGTCTGGGCTTCTGGTTGCACCCGACGTCCGATGTCGTGATCATGTCGGGCGGCGACCCGGGTGTCTCGTTCTGGTCGGAATGCGAACCGTCCGGCGCGTTCACCCGCACCGTCATTGCCAACACCACGGTCGGCCGGCGGCCGATCATCCGCCTGTTCGGTTGACTCCATTGGAGGTGTCGGCGGCGTCGGGCCGCTGGCTAGCATTCGCGAGTGGACGCCAGCACGCTTGAGTCGGATGCATGGCGCGGGTCGCCCGAGCGCCGCCGGCAGCGCCGAGGCGGCTGGCTGACCGTGTTGGTGGCGGTGGCCGTCGGCGTGGCGTCCTTTGTGCTCTACCGGAACTACCGGATCACGCTGGGCTTCGAGCAGGTGCTGCCGGGGCAGATCCCCTACCTGGCGCTGGCGGTCGCCACGGCTGTGCTGTTCGGCCTGCTGGCGCTGTTCGTCAACTTGGCCTATCGCGACGCACTGCAACGGGAGCACGCCGACCGCTGGCAGGTGGAGGAGACGCGCCGGCGTTTGGAGCGGGCCGAGGAGGCCGCCGACAAGCGCGGGCCGCTGGAGCTGACGGCCCTGTGGGCGCTCACCCAGCGCCGCCTGGACTACTACCACGCGCTGGCGACTTCCCAGGCGGAGCGCAGCTTTCGCCATGCGCAGCGGGCGGTGGTCGTCGGCTTCGCGGTGCTGGTCGTCGCGGTTGCGGTGGTGGCGTCGACCGGCTCCACGGTGATCGTCATCGCCGCCGGCTCGATCGGCGTGGTCGGGGCGGCGCTGGCGGCGTACCTGGGCCGGTCCTTCCTGCGGGCGCAGGAGTCCACGTCGGAACGGCTGCGGCTGTACTTCTCGCAGCCGTTCGCCTTCTCTCGTCAGCTGTCGGCCGAACGGCTGCTGATATTGCTCGACTCGGAGGATCGCGCGGCGGCGGTGCGGGACCTGATCCGCGCGATCATGGAGCTGCCGCTGGCCCCGGTCGACCCGATCAGGAAGGGCCGCCACTCGACGGGCCCGCTGTGACCGGCGCCGTGGCGTAGCCGTTGACCACCACGTCGTCCAGGCGGGTGGGCTCGCCGCTCAGGGCGAGGGCCGGGAACCGTTGGCGCAGCTTGGTGATCGCCTCGTCGACCAGGTCCTCGTGGTCGCCCAGGGTGAGGTGGCCGGTGGTGTTGCGGCCGAAGTCGAGCTCGTCGGGCCGGTCGAACATGATCGGGTCGCGGTTGGCCGAGCCGATCAGCACGGCGACCGTCTCCCCGGCCTCGATGTCGATGCCGGCCAAGGTGATCGTGTCCGTCGCGGTGCGCAGCGCCATGCCGTAGGGGCCGTCGTGCCGTGACAGCTCGGCCACGTTCAGCCCGACCTGATCGGGGTGCCGGAGCAGGTCGACGACGGCGTTGACCAGGAGATGCGCGACCACGTTGTCGCCGGCGATCGGCTGGGCGAAGTCCCGCAGCAGGTCGAAGTCACCGTCCAGGCCGGCCAGCACGGCATCGACGTCGCCGGGCGCCGGCTCGGTCGGCGACGACCGGAGCGCCTCGAAGGCGTCGGCGTAGCGGCTGATCAGCCACACCCGCCGCCCGTCGGGCAGCACCGCCTCGCAGATGGGCGCCTGCGACCGCAACCACCGATGCATGGTGTGCCGGTCCTGGATGTACTTGTCGTCGAGCATCACGGCCACGACGCATTCTAGGTGATCAGCAGCGTCAGCCGATCGAGGCCCCGCAGCGCGGGGTCCGGCCGGAAGACGGGCTCCTCGGCCAGCCGCAACGACGGGAACCGCGCGGCCAGCGCGGGGAACAGCACCTGGCCCTCGATCCGGGCCAGCGCCGCCCCGAGGCAGTAGTGCGCGCCGGCGCCGAACGTGAGATGCCCGGCGGCGTCGGGCCGGCGCAGGTCGAGGCGGTCCGGGTCGGGGTACCGGCCGGGATCGCGGTTGGCCGCGCCCAGCACGGGAAACACCAGCTCACCGGCGGTGATCCGCTTGCCGGCCAACTCAAGGTCGACGGTCGCCCGCTGCGGCGTGATGATCGGCGCGGGACTGTCGTAGCGGAGCAGCTCCTCGGCCGCGGTCCGGGCGACCGACGGGTCATCACGCAGGAGCGCGTACTGATCGGGGTTGCGGAGCAACGCCAGCACGCTGTTGCCGATGTAGTGGGCCGTGGTCTCCAGGCCGGCGTTGATCACCGAGATGACGGTGGTGGCCATCTCGGGGTCGGAGACCATGCCGCCGATGTACTTGGTCAGCTCGTCCGCGGCGGCCATGGCCCGGTACGCGGTGCTGACCGGATCCTCGCCGAACTGGGCCTGTCCCAGCACGGCCATGACCTCGCGGCCCCACTCGGCCACCTGCGGCTGATCACAGCGCGGCACGCCCACGAGGTCCATCACCACGCGGCCGGGCAACGGATACGCCACCTCGGACATAAACTCCACCGGCCCTGGCCGGTCGATACCGTCCAGCATCTCGGCCACGGCCTTCTCCACGTCGCCACGCAGCGCCTCCACCGCCCGGCCGGTGAAGCTGCCGGCCATCAGCCGCCGCATCCGGTCGTGCCGCTCGTGGTTGCTGAACGGGAGGCTGGCGTCCAGCCACTCGATGAACGGCCTCAGCTCGGCCAGCGTCTCCTCGGGCAGCCGCGGCAGGAGCGTGGCGGTGGACGGCCGGATCACCGAAGGATCCCGCAGCAGCTGGGACACTTCGGCGTGCCGTGTCAGCACCCAGCCGTCCAACGCCTCGTCCCGGTACACCGGAGCCAGGTCGCGCAGCAGGTGGTAGAAGGGATACGGGTCCTGGAGGAAGTCTGGGTCCATCGGGTTGAGGTGGATGCTGGCCTCGACCCGTGCCTGCTGCGGCGGTCGCGGCGCGGGAATGGTGGCGATGCAGGACCGGATCGCCGCGGCCAGCGCGGTGAGGTCCGGCGGTGCGAAGGCCGTGAAGTGGTTGCCGGGTACGGTGATCACCGACAAGCTTTGCAGCGCGAGGCTTTCCCAGCCGTTGGCCGGATCGTCCAGGCGCAGCGCGATGTGCCGGTCGTCGAACAGCACCTGCGGGAAGCCGCCCTCGGCCTTGATCAACGTCACGGCGAGGTCGGACGGCCCCGGCTCGTAGCGCACCACGGCCTCAAGCTGGGCCTGGTAGACCCGCATGATGGCGGCGATGTGCTCGTCCGCCGGCCCGCTCGCGCCGAGGAAGCGGGCCAGCTCGCGGCGCTGCTCGGCGGGGGAGAGGGACTGATCGACCCGGCGTCGAGGGGCGTCGGCGCCGCGGAAGGCGAGGCTGCGCATCCGCCACAGCTCCTCGATGATCGCCACGTCATCGGCCGGCGGCTCGGGCTGGCCGGGCTCGGCCAGGTAGGTGTCGATCAGGATCACCTGGGCGACCTCGTCGCCGTGTTTCCTGAGTACGCAAGCGACCTCGTACGCCACGAGGCCGCCGAACGAGTGCCCGCCGATGAGGTAGGGCCCGTGCGGCTGGATCGCCTTGATCTCCTCGACGTAGCGGCCGGCCAGCGCCGGCACCTCGTCCAGTGGCTCGTCGACGCCGTCGAAACCGGGGCTCTGCAAGGCATAGAACGTCTGCTGCGGCCCGATCGCCCGGGCCAGCGGCAGCAGGTAGTAGGCCGCGCCGACCGCGCCGCCGATGCAGAAGAACGGGCGCGGCGGTGTCAATGCCAACGCCAGGCTCTCCGGGCCGGCGACCTCGTCGCCGTGCTCGTCGAGGTGCCGGGCGACAGCGTCCAAAGTGGGCAGTTCGAGCAGCAGCGAATGTGGCACCCGATAGCCGAGGTGGGACGACAGATCGGCCAGCACGGTCGCCATCTGGAGCGACTCCAGGCCCAGCGTGGCGATCGGGGCGTGCGGGTCGGCCGGGCGCTTGATCTCGGCCGACACGTGTCGGGCCAACCAGTTCGTGAGATCGTTGCCGAAGTGGCGGGCGACGAAGTCCAGGGCATAGTCGAGGTTGCACTCGACCAGCTCGAAGGCCGGCAGGCTGCCCACGTGGTAGGTCCGGTGCCGGCCCTGGATCTCCTCGATCCGGTCGTAGATCCCGGCGGCCAGGTCGGCACACCCGAAGTGCGGCATGTACTTCCACTGGCGATCGCAGAACACCTCGTCGGCGTCGGCCGGTCCATAGGAGTAGCGGGCGTAGATCTCGCTGTCGGTGTATCGGTGGTGGAAAGACGTGTCGCCGTACAGCGTGAAGGCCATCCGTGGCTGGTCCGGGGCCGTGCAGAACGTCGTGCGGTAGTCCTGATACCGGATCCGGGAGGCGAGATCCTGTTCGTCCTCGCGAGCATCCAGCACCGGCAGCAACTGGTCCAGCGGCACGGTCAACACCAGATCGTCGAACCGCAGCGTCTCGCCGTCGACGGTCACCAACACCCGGTTGCCGTGTCGTCGGATCGAGGAAATGCTTGCCCCGCAACGAACATCGGCCAGCTCGGCGGCTATGCGTTCCCACACCTGGCCGAAGCCGCCGGCGATGGTGAACGGCAACCGGCGGCCCAGCACCGACGCGCCCCGGTCCGAGACCAGGCCCGTCATCTCGGCGTACTTGACCAGGTACAACGCCGGCAGGTCGCCGTCGAGGCGACCGTATCCGGAGGAGGTGTAGCCCAGTTCGAACGTCGCCGCGAACTCCGGCAACAGGGAAAGCCACTCCCGCACCGGCATCGCCAGCGCCTTAGCCGAGTGGGCCAGCCCGGCTTTCGCGATGTCCGGGAAGTGCTCCGCCTTGAGCGCGTCGTACCGCCGCCGCGCGTCCTTGCTCAGGAAGGGGCTCCGTGTCACCGGAGTGATGTCCTCAATGGACAGACCGAGCTCTGTGACCAGCGCCGCCAACCGCTTGTACGTCAGCGTGCACACGTGCCCGCCGACGTCGAACACGTGCCCGTCCAACGTCACCGAGGCGCACTTGCCGCCGACGTTCTCCGCCGCCTCCAACACCGTCACGGAATGGCCGAGACGTTCCAGTTCCCGGGCGACGGTCAAACCGCTGACTCCCGCCCCGACCACACAGACACGCCTCACGCGGGCACGCCCTCGCGGGACAGGAACGCCTCACGGCACGCACCGCGCCGGATCTTGCCGCTGGTTGTCTTGCGCACCAGGCCCTGCGGCCCGACCACCACCCGGGCACAGGCCAGTTGGTGATCACGCTGCACGCACTCGGTCACGGCCTCGATGATCGCCTGCTCGTCGGCCCGGCGGTCCCGCGTCTCCACCAGCACGACCAGCCGCTCACCGTCCTCGGCCGGCACCGAGAACGCCGCCACACCGCCGGGCCGGATCGCCGGGTGGCAGTCCCGCACGCTCGCCTCGATGTCCTCCGGGTGCAGGTTGCGGCCGCGCACGATGATCAGGTCCTTCAGCCGCCCGGTCACAAAAAGCTCGTCCCCGTGCAGGAAACCGAGGTCCCCGGTGCGCAGGTAGTCGGTCGGGTCCTCGCCGCCGGCCACCCGGGCCCGGAACGTGGTCCTGGTCTGCTCGGGCCGGCCGTAGTAGCCCAGCGCCTTCGTCGCCGAGCTGACCCAGATCTCCCCGACCCGGCAGGGAGGCAGCACCTCGCGCGTGTCAGGGTCCACGATCCGCAGCCGGGCGTCGAACTTGGTCAGCCGCCCGCAGCCGACCAGCGTCGTCGCCGTGCGGTCGGGCAGCGCCGGCACCGCGCGACCGGCCTCCAGGCTGACCCGGTCCAGGCGCAGCGTGCCGCGACCACCCATGGTGACGCTGACGGTGTGCTCGGCCAGCCCGTAGGCGGCGTAGAAGGCGTCCCGGTGCAGCCCGGCCGGCTCGAAGGCGTCCAGGAACGCCGTCACGGTCTCCGGGCGGATCGGCTCCGCCGCCGACATGAAGACCCGGACCGAGCTCAGGTCCCAGGCCGCCCGTTGTTCGACACTGGTCTTGCGCACCGCGAGGTCGAAGGCGAAGTTGGGGGCCGCGGTGTGCGTGGCCCGCACTCGGGACATCACCTCGAACCACACGGCCGGGCGACGCAGGAAGGCCAGCGGCGAGAGCAGCCGGCTGTGCGCGTTGCCGCTCAGCGTCGACATGATCACGCTGATCAGCCCGAAGTCGTGGTACTGCGGCAGCCAGAACACGCCGCGGGCCCGCTCGCCCAGGCCGAGGTCCACGGCGTTGGCGGTGACCTCGCCGATCAGGTTGCCGTGCGTGATGACCACTCCGCGTGGCGATCCGGTTGAGCCGGACGTGTACTGCAACAGCGCCGGCTCGTCGGGATCGGACGGCGAACGCCACTCGACCGGAGCAGTGGCCGGGCGGCAGTTGTCGGTGTGCCGCCACGTTATCCGCGGCCAGCTCGGCTTCGTCCGATCGAACACGCCGGCGACCGCGCCGATGCTGCGGGCCCGGTCGTAGGCCTTGACCGTGAGCACCGCACGCGGCCGGCAGTCGTCCAACACGGCGGCGAACGCCGGCAGCGTCTGCCGCAGCCGGAACGGGTCCGGCGGGTACACCGGCACCGGAACCACGCCGGCGATCAGGCATCCGACCAGGGCGATCACGAACTCCGGGCCCGGCGGGTACACCAGCACCGCGCGGTCGCCGACCTGGAAACCCCAGCGCCGCAGCGACTCCGCCACCGACTCGGCCCTGGTCACGACCTCGGCCGCGGTCAGCGAGGCCCGGTCGGCGCCCTCGTCGTCCACGAAGGTCAACAGCGCCTTGTCCGGGGCGAGCGCGCGCAACGACGCCAGTACCGAGTTCTCCAAGCCAGCCACCGTCCTCGCACACCGTCCACGACCGCTCGCCCGCTGATCGCGCCCCCGTCTCCGCACACCGTGCGGCAGGTGTCGTCCGGCGCGCAAGCACCCCGACCGGTCGTGTCGCCGAAAGCTACATCTCTACTGTTGGTGTGCTCGACGGACGTCCACTGTGGAACAAATGGGGGTGAGGTGGCGCGAATGGTCGAGGATCTGTCGCGCGACGATCTGGCCGCGCTGCCGGACGCGCGCCCGGCCAGCGCCCGGGAGCTCATGGCGGCCATCGCCGACGCCGCCAGGATGGCCTGCGCGCTCACCGACCTGCTGACCACGCTGCGTGAACCGACCCGACGGCTGGCCGGGGCCGGCGCGGCGGCCTCGGTGGAGGTGGCGCGAAGACGGTCGGAGGAGGCACTCCTCGAACTGGAGATCGCCCTGGGTGACGTGCGGGCGGCCAGTGGCCGTACGATACGTCCGAACGGGTGAGCACACTGGCGGTCCGGTCCGTCCGGGGCGACCGTATGGTCCTCAGCTGGCCGCCGCTCAAGGTTGCGTGGTGACTAAGGTTGCGAGACATGAGTCCAGCGTCGTGTCCGGAGTGCGACGGGCCGTCGGCCCGGCCGCTGCGAGTGCTGGCCGTGGATGACGAGCTGCCGGTGCTCGAGGAGATCGTCTACCTGCTCGGCGCGGACCCGCGCGTGGGCACGGCCGAGGGCGCGCAGGACTCCACCGACGCGCTGCGCCTGCTGCACCGCGCCGCTGACGCGGACCGCCCGGTCGACGCCGTCTTCCTGGACATCAAGATGCCCGGCCTCAACGGCATGGAGCTGGCCCGGGTGCTGACCCGGTTCGCCAGCCCGCCGGCGCTGGTCTTCGTCACCGCGGACGACAAGTCGGCGGTCGAGGCGTTCGAGCTCAAGGCGCTCGACTACGTGCTCAAGCCTATCCGCCCGCAGCGGCTGGCCGAGGCCGTGCACCGGGTGGCGCACAAGGTGATCGCCAGTTCCGTGCACGTGCCGGCCCAGCAGGCGGCCGAGCCGCCGTCGGTCACTCCGGACGACGTGATCCCGGTGGAGCTGGGCGGCATCACGCGGTTCCTACGGCTGGCCGATGTCCGCTATGCCGAGGCGCAGGGCGACTACGCGCGACTGCACACCGCGAACGGCAGCTACCTGGTCCGCACGCCGTTGACCGGGCTGGAGGAGCGCTGGCGTGAGGCCGGCTTCGTGCGGATCCACCGCAGCCACCTGATCGCGCTGGCCCACGTCGAGGAGCTGCGGCTGGACGGTGGACAGCTGTCGGTGAAGATCGGCGGCGCGATGCTGACCGTGAGCCGCCGGCACACCCCGCAGCTGCGGGACCTGCTGGTCAAGCGGGCCCGGCCGCACGCGGTGCGGGCGGGCAAGTGAACGCGGAGCGGCCGCGGCGGGTCGTCGTCACCAGCCCGTGGACGCGGGCGGCGCGGCGGTCACGGTCGTATCCGATCGTGCGGGAGATCGACGAGCAGTCCGAGGTCGGCGCCCTGTACATGCGGTCGCTGATGCGGACCCAGCTGCGGCTCGGGGTGCTGGTCGTGCTGCTGGTGTGCGGGCCGCTGGCCGCGCTGCCGGTGTTGTTCAGCGTGGTTCCGCTGACGAAGACGGTGGTGGTGCTGGGATTGCCGTTGCCGTGGCTGGTGCTCGGGCTGGCGGTGTACCCGGTCGTGGTGGCGGCCGCCTGCTACTACGTGTGGCGGGTGGAGCGCACCGAGCGGGACTTCGCCGATCTCGTCGAGCAGTCCTGACCAGTGAGCAGCACCTATTCCGCGGTCTTCGTGGCGCTCGTCCTCGCCGCCGCGCTGCTGATCGGCGGCTACGGCCTGCGGGTCTCCCGCACCACGTCGGACTTCTTCGTGGCGTCGCGCACCGTGTCGCCATGGTGGAACGCCTCGGCCATCGGCGGGGAGTACCTGTCGGCGGCATCGTTCCTCGGCGTCGCCGGACTGATCTTCGCGTACGGGCCGGACATGCTGTGGTACCCGATCGGTTACACCGTGGGATATCTGGTGTTGCTGGCGTTGGTGGCGGCGCCGCTGCGGCGGTCGGGGGCGTACACCGTGCCGGACTTCGCCGAGGCCCGGCTGGAGTCGCGGCGGGTGCGGCGGATGGCCAGCGTGCTGTCGGTCGGCATCGGGTGGCTGTACCTCGTGCCGCAGTTGCAGGGCGCGGGCTTGACATTGACGACCGTGACCGGCGCGCCGGGGTGGCTCGGGGCGTTGCTGGTGGCGGTGGTGGTCGCGGTGAACGTGATGGCCGGGGGGATGCGGAGCATCACGTTCGTGCAGGCCGTGCAGTACTGGCTGAAGCTCTCGGCGCTGGCGATTCCGGTGATCTTCCTGGTGTTGGCGTGGCGGGATGCCGGTGCGCCGTCGTTGGACGGGTCGGTGCCGGCGGTGTTTGCCAACGACACCAAGGTGACCGTGCAGACCACCGTGGACGTTGAGGTGTCGTCCCGGGTGTCGGTGGTTGTCAACGGTGTGGTGGACGGGCGGACGTATGCCGGCACGTCGGTGTCGCTGACGCCGGGGCCGCACCGGATCGCGGCCGGGGCCGCGCTGGACTTCCCGGCCAAGTCCGTTGTGCCGCAGGTCAAGGGCATCCCCGCCGACACGAACGCCCTGTGGGCGCAGCCGTTGGGCGGAGAGGGACACGGCAATCCCTTCTACGTCACGTACTCGCTGATCATCGCGACCTTCCTCGGCACCATGGGCCTGCCGCACGTCGTGGTTCGCTTCTACACCAACCCGAACGGCCGGCAGGCTCGTCGGACGACCGTGGTCGTGCTGGCCCTGCTCGGCATTTTCTACGTGCTGCCCCCGGCCTACGCGGCGTTGGGGCGGATCTACACGCCGGAGCTGTTGCTCACCGGGCAGACGGACGCGGTCGTGCTGGTGCTGCCGTCGCGGCTCGTGGGCGGAACGCTGGGGGAGTTGCTCGGCGCGCTGGTGGCCGGTGGGGCGTTCGCGGCGTTCCTGTCGACGTCGTCGGGCCTGACGCTGTCGGTGGCCGGCGTGCTGTCGCAGGATGTGTTGCTGCTGCGGGGACTTCGCGGATTCCGGGTGGCGGCGTTCTTCGCGGCCATCGTGCCGTTCGGGGCGGCCCTGCTGGTTTCCGGGATGTCGTTGGCCGACGTCGTGGGATTGGCCTTCGCCGTGGCCGCGTCGTCGTTCTGCCCCTTGCTGCTGCTGGGGATCTGGTGGCGGCGGCTCACGCCGTTCGGGGCAATGGCCGGCATGATCGCCGGCGGGGGACTGGCGCTGGTGGCCGGGCTGGTGACCCTGCTGGTGCCGCCCGGCGCCGGGCTGGTGTACGACCTGCTCAGCCGGCCGGCGGCGTGGAGTGTGCCGCTGGGCTTCGCGGTGATGATCGTGGGATCGTTGCTGACGCCCCGGACCGTGCCCGCGTCGGTGAACCGCACGATGGTGCGGCTGCACGCACCGGAGGCGCTCGGTCTCGCTCAGGAGGAGACGCCGTGACGACCGCTGTGCTGGCGGGACTGCTGTGCGTGATGACCCTGGCTGTGCTGGTTCTGTTGTGGCGCCTGCGTAATGCCCTGCGGGAGTCCGGCAATGCCGTCGACCGGGCCACGTACGAGACCCTGCACACCGCGTGGTCGGCCGCGCCGCCGCTGCGGGCCGGTCTCGTGCCCGAGGCCGCTCGTCGTTCCGCGCCGCATCTGCGGGCCCTGTTGGACACTCCGGCGTTGGCGTTGACCGACGGCGAGCGGGTATTGGCGTGGGACGGCATAGCCGAGCAACACTCGGCCGATGTGCTGGAGATCATCTCCCCGGCCCTGACGCACGGCCGTTCGCACGTGGCCCGCGTGTCGTGCGCTGATGTCGCTTGCCCGCTTCGGTTCGCCGTCATGGTTCCGTTGCATGTGGACGGTCGTATCGGCGGCGTGCTGCTGGCCTACGCCGAGGAGGCTTCGGCCGGGCTGGTCCGTGCCGCCAACGAGGTCGCCCGCTGGGCCGGCGGGCAGCTGGAGCTGGCCGAGCTCGACCGGTCCAAGCAACGGCTCATCGAGGCCGAGGTGCGGGCCCTACGCGCGCAGATCTCCCCGCACTTCATCTTCAACTCGCTGACGGCCATCGCCTCCTACGTGCGGACCAACCCCGAGCGGGCCCGCACCCTGCTGCTCGACTTCGCGGAGTTCACCCGCTACTCGTTCCGGCGGCACGGCGAGTACACGACCCTGGCCGAGGAGCTCCGGTCCATCGACCAGTACCTGTCGTTGGAACGCGCTCGCTTCGGTGAACGCCTCCAGGTCACCCTGCGGATCGCGCCCGAGGTCCTGCCCGTCGCCGTGCCGTTCCTGTGCATGCAACCGCTGGTGGAGAACGCCGTGCGGCACGGCATGGAGGGCAAGGTCGGCCCCGGCCACATCAGCATCCAGGCCGCCGACGCCGGGGCCGAGGCCCACATCAGCATCGAGGACGACGGCGTCGGCATGGATCCCGAGCGTCTGCGGCGCACCCTGGCCGGCGAGCCCGACGAGCAGACCGGCATCGCCCTGGGCAACATCGACGAGCGCCTCCGCCAGGTCTACGGCGACGAGTACGGCCTGGTCGTGGAGACCGCCGTCGGCGCCGGCACCAAGATCCACCTCCGCGTCCCCAAATACCGCCCCGGCATCCACGCCGACTAACCCCACCACCGGCGTGTCGCACCCCCGCGAGTCCCGCCCACCGTCACACCGAAACCCGCGCTCCAACACACCGCGAGTCCCGCTCCCAGGCAATCATGTGTCGAGTTTCGGTGGCTGCCCTTCGCTCAGGCGGCCGCCCTTCCTCCAGGTGGCCCCGCCGAGGCCAACGCCCTTTCACCTGATGGTGTGAGCCTGGCCGGCATCCAGGCGGCGCCGGAGCCGTCGGCGACGACGAGGCCGGCGTGCACGAGGTCGTGGGCCATGGCCTGGTCGCAGCACGGCAGGCCGTCCACGCGGAGATCGGGTTCGCTGCTGGCGGTGAGCTCGGCGCGGCCGGCGGCGACGGCGCGGAGCATGGCGATCGCCCGGTGCGGCAGTGGAGTGGTCATCGGTGGACCCCTTTCCCGTTCAGATGCCCGGTACACGGCCGACGCCACCGCGGGGTTCAGGGGAGACCGAAGGTTTACCCCAGAGTCTTTGCCCACGATCAACCGCACATGCCCCGAACCCGTTCCCGACCGCGAATAGTTGCGGCGTGAAGTAACGGTCGTCGTGACCGGAATGAGTTGTTCGTGATTGGGGTGTGGCTCCGCCGTCATAAATTTCGTGCTAATGCGATGCACATCACGCTAAGGGTGGGTTCGTGACTTCCTGCACGTGCATACTTCCTACCGACGGGTAGGAAATGTAGGATTTACCTGATGTCAAGTCGGATGACCTTGTGCTAGGGGTCTCAACAGAACGCGGTGTGTGAGCGAATCCCCGGTCGGGTTACCTCAAGCGGGTTAGGGGTCGGCGGGAGGTTGGGACGACTTCTGCTCCACGTCGGTGTCACACGATTTAAACCACTCTGATGGAGCAATCTGCCACGCCTGAGTGAAGTTCGATGATTCCGATGGAGTTCCCACGTGCGTGTTCCGGCTCCGGAACTAAACACCCGGGGATACTCCATTCGGCGGTAGAATTGGCGAGAATCCTTGGGCACCGTTGCCTACGGATCTCGATGGTTGTGGTGGCCCCAACTGTCGAGCCCATCGATCGCGGTCCGGTGACGACGGGACCCGGTTGTCCATTCCCGTAGCACGCAGGCGAAGGGGAATCGCCGCGAGAACGGCGTGCGCGCGGACGGACCCGGGCGGTGTCGGCGGCGCGCCGTGAATTGCGCTCACCCTTCGGGCAGGAACGCGCCTGAGAGCAGGCGGCTGCTGCCCGCCCGTGAGGACGACCAGTGCCGTGACCGGCTCTGGCGATGCCACCTACCCGTTTTGACCCGTGCCCGAAAGGTGCCCTGATCGATGTCGGTCCCACCGGAGTGGAACGCCACTGACCGGCCTTTGCCCGCCCGCACCCTGGCCCAGCTGGTCGAGGCCCAGGTCGCGCGCACTCCCGGCGCGCCCGCGCTGCTGGGAGCGGACGGCACGGTCAGCTATGCCGAGCTCGACGCCCGGGCCAACCGGCTGGCGCGCCTGCTCGCGGCGCACGGGGCGGCGCCGGAGCGAATCGTCGCGCTGGCCCTGCCCCGCTCGGCCGACCTGGTCGCAGCGCAGCTGGCGGTGGCCAAGACCGGGGCGGCCTTCCTGCCGGTGGACCCGGACTACCCGAAAGAGCGAATTTCGCTCATGTTCGACGACGCGGATCCGGTGCTCGTTGTCACCCGGCGCGCACTGGCCGACCGCCTGCCGGCCGCTGTGCCGACGATCACCATGGACACGCCCGGCCTGCTGGACGAGCATGACGACCGGCCACTCGACCGTCCACAGTGCACCGACCACGCGGCGTACGTGATCTTCACGTCCGGGTCCACCGGGCGGCCCAAGGGTGTTGTGGTCACGCACGCCGGCCTGGCCAGCTTCGCCGCGGCCGAGATGGACCGCTACGAGGTCCGCGCGGGCGACCGCGTGCTCCAGTTCTCCTCGCCCAGCTTCGACGCGTCCATCCTGGAACTGTGCATGTCGCTGCCGGCCGGCGCCGCCCTCGTGGTGCCGCCGCCGGGGCCGCTGCTCGGCGACCACCTGGCCGACGTCCTCCGCACGGAGCGCGTCACGCACGCGCTGATTCCGCCGGTGGCGCTCGCGACCGTGCCGGACACCAAGCTGCCCGACTTCCGCACGCTGATCGTCGGCGGCGACGCCTGCACCGCCGACCTGGTCCGCCGCTGGGCCCCCGGCCGCCGCATGATCAACTCCTACGGCCCGACCGAGTCGACGGTCGTCGCCACCTGGAGCGACCCGCTGACCCCGGGCGGCACCCCGCCCATCGGCCGCCCGATCTGGAACACCCGGGCCCACGTCCTGGACGCCGACCTCCGCGCGGTCGGTGTCGGCGTCACCGGGGAGCTGTACGTCGAAGGTATCGGACTGGCCCGCGGCTACCTTGAGCGTCCGGGCCTGACGGCTTCGCGCTTCGTCGCCAGCCCCACCACGCCCGGCACCCGCATGTACCGCACCGGCGACCTGGTTCGTTGGACGTCTGGGGGCGTGCTGGAGTTCGTCGGCCGCGCCGACCACCAGGTGAAGATCCGCGGCTTCCGCGTGGAGCTGGGCGAGATCGAGACGGCGCTGCGTCGGCACCCGCACGTCCGTGACGCGGTGGTGATCGCCCGTGAGGACCGGCCCGGCGTGAAGCGCCTCGTTGGTTACGTCTTAAGCAGCACCGACGCCGACCTGCGGGCGCACCTGGCGACCACGCTGCCGGACTACATGGTGCCGGCGGCGATCATGCGCCTGGACCGCTTCCCGTTGGGCCCCAATGGGAAGCTCGACCGCAAGGCCCTGCCGGAGCCGGACTGGTCGGCCGCGCGCCGCAGCCAGCACGTGGCTCCGCGCACCGAGGCCGAGACCGTGCTGGCCGGGCTGTGGGGAGAGCTGCTCGGCGTCACGGAGGTCGGCGTCCACGACGACTTCTTCGAGCTGGGCGGCGATTCCATCCTCGGCGCGAAGCTGCTGGCCCGCATCCGCACCAGCTTCGACGTCGACCTCTCGCCGCGCGTGGTGTTCGACGCCCGCACGGTCGCCGGCATCGCCGAGCTGCTGCCGCCTCAGGCCCGCGCCGCCGAGAACCGGATCCGCCGGGCGCCGCGCACCGGGCCGGTGCCGATTTCCCCGGCGCAGCGCCGGTTATGGCTGATGAACGACCTGACCGCCGGCGACACGGAGTACAACTCCGGCATCGGCCTCCGGCTTCGGGGCCCGCTCGACCGGGAAGCCCTGCAGGCTGCCCTGAACACCTTGGTGTCGCGGCACGAGTCCCTGCGCACGACGTTCGACACCGTCGACGGCGAGATCGTGCAAGTGATCCACGAGACTGGATCGGTTCCCCTGCGCCGGATCGACGACATCGAGGCCGAGCTGGAGCGCCCGTTCGACCTGCGTGAGGGCCCGTTGACCCGGGCCGGTCTGCTCGAACTCGGCGCAGATGACCATGTGTTGTTGTTGTGTCAGCACCACATCGTCACCGACGGCTGGTCGGTCGGCGTGCTCGTCGACGAGCTGGTCACCCTCTACACCGGTGGCGAGCTGCCCACCCCGACCATCCAGTACGCGGATTTCGCGCTGTGGCAACGGGAACGGCTCACCGGGCGGCTCCGGGAGCGGCAGCTGGCGTACTGGCGGCGCAAGCTGGCCGGCCTGGCCCCGCTGGAGCTGCCGACCGACCGCCCCCGACCGCAGGTCCGGACCACCGCGGGCGCGATCCGCCGCTACGACCTGCCGGCGGATCTGGTCCGGCGGCTGTCGGAGATCGGCCAGGACCACGGCGCCACGCTGTTCATGACCTTGACCGCCGCCGTGCAACTTCTGTTGGCCCGCCACAGCAATCAGCAGGATGTCGCCATCGGCACGGTCGTCTCCGGCCGTGACCACGCCGAGCTGGAGCCGGTCACCGGCTTCTTCGTGAACACCCTGGTGCTGCGCTCGTGGGTGGAACCGGCGCAGAGCTTCCCCGACTTCCTGGCCGGTGCCAAGGAAACCGTGCTGGAGGCGTTCGCCTACGCCGACCTGCCGTTCGACCAGGTGGTGGCCGACCTCCAGCCGGTGCGCGACCCGAGCCGGAACCCGTTGGCGCAGGCCCTGATCATTCTCCAGAACGACATGGTCCCGGCCCGCACGGCCGGTGCGCTGCGCATCGACGAGCACGATCTGCCGCGCCCGCGGGCCCGCTTCGATCTGGTCTTCGAGTTCGTGCCGCGCGACGGCGGCCTCGTCGCAGCCATCGAGCACAACACCGATCTGTTCGATGCCAGCACGATCGACCGCATCGCCGGCCACCTTCGCGTGCTGCTGAACGGCATCGCCGCTGACCCGGACCGCACGGTGGGGGAGTTGCCGCTGCTGAACGACGTCGAGCGCCGGCAGGTGCTGACCGAGTGGCAGGGTCCGGCCGTCGACGTGCCGGCGGTGACGTTGCCGGATCTGTTCGAGCAGCAGGCCGAACGGACGCCCGAGGCCGTCGCGGTGCTCTGCGAGGGCCGCGAGCTGACCTACCGTGAGCTGGACGAGCGGGCGAATGGCCTCGCCCGCAGTCTGCTCGCGGAAGGCGCCGGCCCGGAGCGGCTGGTGGCGATCTCCATGCCGCGCTCGGAGCAGATGATCGTCGCGGTGCTGGCCGTGCTGAAGTCCGGCGCCGCCTACCTCCCGGTGGACCCGAAGTACCCGGCCGAGCGCCGGCAGCTGATGATCGCCGACGCCGAGCCGGTCGTGGTGCTGACCGAGATCGGCGACCAGCCGGCGCAGACGGAGAACCTCGACCGCCCCGGCCTGATCCCGGCGCATCCGGCGTACGTCATCTACACCTCGGGCTCGACCGGCCGTCCCAAGGGCGTCGTCGTCACGCACGCCACCGCGGTCGACCTGATGACGTGGGCGGCCAAGGACTTCGGGCCCGGCGGTCTGTCCACTGTGGTCGCCTCTACCTCGCTCAACTTCGACGTGTCGGTGTTCGAGATCCTCTGCCCGCTGATGGTCGGCGGACGCATCGAGGTTGTCCGGGACGTCCTGGCCCTCGGTGAACGTCCCGACGCCGACTGGACGGCGAGCCTGGTCAGCGGCGTGCCGTCGGCGTTCGCGCAGCTGCTGACCCAGGGCGCGGTGTCCGTGACGCCGGATCACGTCGTGCTGGCCGGCGAAGCTCTGACGGCCAAGGCCGTGCGGGACGTGCGGGCGGCGCTGCCCGGCGTGAAGATCGCCAACATCTACGGCCCGACCGAGGCCACCGTCTACGCGACTGCCTGGTACGACAGCATCAGCCGGCATCGGGGCGACGACCGGAACCCGCCCATCGGCCGGCCGATCGCCAACACCCGGGCGTACGTGCTGGACTCGGCCTTCCGGCCGGTGCCGCCGGGCGTGACCGGGCAGTTGTGCCTGGGCGGCAACGGCCTGGCCCGCGGCTACCTCAACCGCGGCGGCCTGACCGCGGACCGCTTCGTCGCCGACCCGTTCGGGCCGGCCGGCAGCCGGATGTACCTCACCGGCGACCTCGTGCGCTGGACCGCCGACGGCGAGCTGGACTACCTGGGCCGCGCCGACCACCAGGTGAAGATCCGCGGCTTCCGCATCGAGCTCGGCGAGATCGAGAACGCCCTGCGCGCCCACTCCGACGTCGCCGACGCGGTCGTGGTCGTTCGTGAGGACAACGGGCACAAGCGCCTCGTCGGCTACGTCATCGGCGGCGACGAGGCCGACCTGCGGGTGCACCTGGCCCGGTCGCTGCCCGAGCACATGGTGCCGGCCGGCTTCGTCTGGCTGGACAAGTTCCCGCTCAACCCCAACGGGAAGCTCGACCGGGCCGCGCTGCCGGCCCCGGACTGGGAGTCCCACGGCACCGACTTCATGGCCCCGCGCACCGACACGGAGCGGGTGTTGGCCGAGGTCTGGGCCGAGGTGCTGGGCGTCGCCCGCGTCGGCGTGCTGGACAACTTCTTCGAGTTGGGCGGCGACTCGATCCTGAGCATCCAGGTCGTGTCCAAGGCGGCCAGGGCCGGGCTCAAGGTGTCGTCGCAGGACATCTTCCTCAACCAGACCATCTCCGGACTGGCGACAACAGTTGTTGTCGGCGAGCTCGTCGAGCGTGGCCCGGCGTTGGGCGAGGTGCCGCTGACCCCGGTCCAGCGGTGGTTCCTCGACACGAACCCGGCTACGCCCGGGCACTTCACGCAGAGCGCCGTGGTTCGCTTCGACGAGCCCATCGACGCCACGAAGCTGTCCGTTGCCCTCCAGGCCCTGGTCGACCAGCACGACATGCTGCGGGCACGGTTCACCGACCGTCAGGTCATTCGGGCTACGGAGCCCGTCACCGTGCTCGGCGACGCGGATCCGGTGTTCGATCTGACGCAGGGCCCGCTGATCAGGGCCGCGATCACCGGCGACCGTCAGGTCACGCTGTACGTGCACCACCTGGTCGTCGACGGCGTGTCCTGGCGGATCCTGACCGAGGACCTGATCACCGCCTACCGCGGCGGGGACCTCGGTCCGCGCACGACGTCGTTCCAGGAGTGGGCGCACAAGCTCAGCAACCACGCGTTCGGCGACGAGGCGCACTGGCAGGCGATCGAGGACGTGCCGATCCCGGTCGACGGCGACGGCCCGGACACCGTTGCCGACACGTGCGAGGTCAGCGTGCGGCTCGACGCCGCCGAGACCCGGGCGCTGTTGCAGGACGTGCCCGGTGTGTATCGCACGCAGGTCAACGACGTGCTGCTGGCGGCCGTCGGCCGGGTGTTGTCGGAGTGGACCGGCAGCCCGCGTGTCGTGGTGGATCTGGAGGGCCACGGCCGCGAGGACCTGTTCCCCGGCGTGGACATCTCCCGCACGGTCGGTTGGTTCACGTCGATCTTCCCTGTGCCGCTGGAGATCGTCGGTGACTGGGCCCGGGACCTCAAGGCCGTCAAGGAACAACTGCGGTCGATGCCGCACAAGGGTGTCTCCTACGGGGCGCTGCGCTACCTCGTCGGGAGCGTGCCGGCGATCGAGCCGGCGGTCAGCTTCAACTACCTCGGGCAGTTCGACGGTGAAATGGCGCTGCACGAGGACCCTGCCGCGCCGCGACGGCACCTGCTGGACGTGGTGGGGCGCGTCGAGAACGGCTGCCTGGAGTTCACGGTCTTCCACGGTGCACGGCATTCGCGGGCGACCATCGAGGGGCTGGCCGCCGCGCTGCGCATGGCGTTGTTGGAGATCATCGAGCACTGCGCGCAGCCGGGCGTCGGCGGTCGCACCCCGTCGGACTTCCCGCTGGCCGGTCTCGATCAGTCCACAGTGGATCGTCTGGTCGGCGACGGGCGCACCGTCGAGGACATCTATCCGCTGACGCCGACGCAGGCCGGCATGGTGTTCCACCGGCTCGTCGAGAACGGCCAGGGCGCCTACTTCCAGCAGGTCACCTTCACCGTCGACGCTCGGCCCGACGAGCTGGCGGCAGCCTGGCAGACGGTGGTGGACCGGACGCCGGTGCTGCGCAGCGACATCGTGTGGGAAGGTGTCGACCGGCCGGTGCAGATCGTGCGTCGAGGCGTCACGCTGCCCGTCCGCCGCTACGACGGGGACTTCGACGCCCTGTTGGCCGAGGACCGGGCCGCCGGCCTGGACCTGGAGGTCGCCCCGCTGATGCGGGTGACGCTGGTCGACCTGGGCACCGAAACGCGGGTCCTGTGGACGTTCCACCACCTGCTGCTGGACGGCTGGAGCCTGTTCCAGGTGCTCGCGGACGTCATGGCTGCGGTGCACGGCGAGGAACTGCCGGCTCGACGCCCGTTCCGGGACTATGCGGCCTGGCTGTCCGAACAGGACGCTTCGGCCGCTGAGGAATTCTGGCGGCAGCACACGTGCGAGCGCACGCCGCTGCCGTACGACAGGCAGCCGTCTGGCGTCACCGAGTCGACGGCGAGCCTCCGCATCGACTTCCCGGCCGACGGCCTGCGGGAAATGGCGCAGCGCAACGGCTTGACCGTCAACACTGTCGTGCAGGGCGCCTGGGCGCTGCTGCTGGCCCGGCACAGCGGGCAGCGGGAGGTGTGCTTCGGTAGCACCGTCTCCGGCCGGCCGGCCGATCTGCCCGGGTCCGACGGGATCACCGGCATCTTCATCGCGACCTTGCCGTCCATAGTGGACGTCGAGGAGTCGAGGGCGCTGGTGCCGTGGCTGCGCCGGATCCAGGACGAGCAGGCGGCGGCCCGGAGGTTCGACTACGCCCCGCCCACCGGCACTCTGTTCGACAGCATCCTGGTGTTCGAGAACTACCCGGTGGACGCCGACCTCGGCCTTCGCGACCTGCGCGGCGTCGAGACGACGAACTATCCCCTCGCGGTCGTGGCCTATCCCGGCGACCGGCTGACCCTGGCCTTCGGCTACGACCCCAAGTTGTTCGACGGGTCGACGATCGAGGCTTTGGCCAACCGGCTGCGCGTGCTGATCGAGGAGATCGCGGCCGACCCCGACCGACTGCTGTCGTCGCTGTCCACGGTCACCGACACCGAGCGGACGCTGCTGCTCGACGAGTACACCGACACCGCGCACCCGCTGCCCGAGGTCAACGTGGTCGACCTGTTCGCGGCCCAGGTCCGCCGGCGGCCGACCGAGATGGCGGTCGACAACCTGACTTACGCTGAGCTGGATCGCCGCTCGAACCGCTTGGCGCACAGGCTGATCGAGCTCGGCGTCGTACGGGACGAGCCGGTGGCGCTGCTGCTGGAGCGGTCGCCGGAGCTGGTGGTCGCCGAGCTGGCGGTGCTCAAGGCCGGCGGCGCGTACCTGCCGCTGGACGCCCGCGCGCCCAAGGACCGGCTCCGCACCATGGCGGCCGGCTCGTCGGTGCTGATCACCGACGAGAGATGGCGGTCCATCGGCGAGTCCGTCCACAGCGGACAGATCACCATGATCGACGAGGGGACGTCCGACGGCCCGGTGGATGTGGCCGTGCACCCCGCCAACCTGGCGTACGTGATGTTCACGTCCGGGTCGACGGGCGTGCCCAAGGGCGTCGCGATCACCCATCGGGACATCGTCGCGCTGGCCGCCTACCGGTCCTTCCGGCCGCACCACCGGGTCGTGATGCTGCACTCGCCGCAGGCCTTCGACGCCTCGACCTACGAGCTGTGGGTGCCGCTGCTCAACGGCGGCCGCGTGATCGTCGCCCCGCCGGGGAGCGTGGACCCGGCCGTGATCCGGTGGGCGGTCGGCCAGGGCGTCACCTCGCTGTTCCTGACCATCGGCCTGTTCCGCCTGGTGGCGCAGGAGGATCCCGGGTGCTTCGACGGACTGGCCGAGGTCTGGACCGGCGGCGAGGCCGTGCCGGCCGAGGCCCTGCGCCGTGTGCTGGCCGCCTGCGACGGTCTGTCCGTTGTGGACGTCTACGGCCCGACCGAGACCACGACCTTCGCCTCCCGGCACCTGATGACCGACGCGGTGCCGGACGTGGTGCCGATCGGCACGCCACTGGACAACATGCGGCTGTACGTGCTGGACACCGACCTTCGGCTGGTGCCGCCCGGTGTGGTGGGGGAGTTGTTCATCGGCGGCGCCGGCGTGGCCCGGGGTTACCGCGGCCAGCCCGGGTTCACCGCCTCTCGCTTCATCGCCGATCCCTTCGACAGTGGCGAGCGGCTGTACCGCACCGGTGACCTGGTGCGCTGGCGTGGCGGTGTGGTGGAGTTCGTCGGCCGCGCCGACGACCAGGTCAAGATCCGCGGCTTCCGCATCGAGCTCGGCGAGATCGAAGCGGCCATGGCCGCGCACCCGAGCGTCGAGCAGGCTGTCGTGGCTGTGCGCACGGACGACGGCCGCAAGCGGCTCGTCGGCTACGTCGTCGGCGAAACCGTGGGCCTGAAGGAGTTCCTGGCCGAGACGCTGCCCGACTACATGGTGCCGGCGGTGATCGTCCGGCTGGAGTCGTTGCCGCTCAGCGCCACCGGCAAGGTCGACCGCAAGGCGCTGCCGGCGCCGGACATCGCCGACACGACCCGGGGCCACGTCGCCCCGAGCACCGACGCCGAACTGACGCTGGCCAAGATCTGGGCCGAAGTGCTGCGACTGGACCGGATCGGCGTCGAGGACAACTTCTTCGAACTCGGCGGCGACTCGATCGTCAGCATCCAGGTCGTCTCCCGCGCCCGCCAGGCCGGCCTCAGCCTGATGCCCGGCGACCTGTTCACCCACCCCACGATCGCCGCGCTGGCCAAGGCCGCCGGCACCGCCACCACCGTGACCGCCAGCCAGGACGCGGTGACCGGCGACGCGCCGCTGACCCCGGTCCAGCGCTGGTTCCTCGACGCCGAACCCGTGCAGGCCCAGCACTTCACGCAGTCCATGCTGCTGGACGTCCCCGACGACCGGGAAGCGCTCGACCGGGCCCTCAACGTCCTGCTCGCGCACCACGACGCCCTGCGCACCACCTTCGCCGAGGGCCAGACCACGAAACCGGTGCAGGCAACCAAGATTCTCGACGGCCCGGCGTTCGACCTGGTCAACGGGCCGCTGCTGCGCGCGGAGCTGGTCGACGGCCGGCTGCTGGTCGAGGCCCACCACTTGGTCGTCGACACTGTGTCCTGGCGGATCCTCGGTGAGGACCTGCGATCCGCGCTGCGCGGCGACGCCTTGCCGGCCAAGACGACCTCGTTCCAGGAGTGGTCGATCCGGCTGGCCGACTTCGCCGAAGCCGGCGGCTTCGACGACGAGCTGGCGCACTGGAAGTCCCTGACCTCCGACGTCGGGCTGCCGACCGACGCCGACGGCGTCAACACCATGGGCTCGGTCCGCACGATCACCGTCGGCCTCGACGCCGAGCACACCCGGGCGCTGCTCCAGGACGTGCCGGGCGTGTATCGCACGCAGGTCAACGACGTTCTGCTCAGCGCGCTCGGCCGGACGCTGGCCGAGTGGACCAGCCGCGACCGGGTTCTCGTCGATCTCGAAGGCCACGGCCGGGAACAGCTGTTCGACGACGTCGACCTGTCCCGCACGGTCGGCTGGTTCACCTCGATCTTCCCGGTCGAGCTGGCCGCGAGCGGCGACTGGGACACGATCCTCAAGTCCGTCAAGGAAAGCCTGCGGGCGATCCCGCGCCGCGGCGTCGGTTACGGGGCGCTGCGCCACCTCACCGGCTCCGCCCCGGCCATCGACCCGGAAATCAGCTTCAACTACCTCGGCCAGTTCACCGACGACGGCTCGATCGGCGGCTCGGCCGACCCCCGCCAGCGCCGCCCGCACCTGCTGGACGTCGTCGCGTTAGTGCAGCACGACAAGCTCGAACTGACCTGGTACTTCTCGGACCAGGTGCACACCGAGGCAACGGTCCGCACTCTCGCCGACGCCATGGTCCAGGCGTTGACCGGCATCGTTCGGCACTGTGCCCGGCCCGGCGTCGGCGGCCGCACGCCGTCCGACTTCCCGCTGGCCCGACTGAGCCAGTCCGATGTGGACGGACTGGTCGGCGACGGCCGTGGCGTGGCGGACATCTACCCGCTGACTCCGCTCCAGGCCGGCATGATCTTCCACAGCCTGGTCGACGGCTCCTCCGGCGCCTACTTCAACCAGGTGCAGCTGAGACTGACCGGCATCGACGACCCGGCCGCGTTCGCCGCCGCCTGGCAACGGGTCGTGGACCGGACCCCGGTGCTGCGCAGCCGGATCGTGTGGGACGGCCTGGCCGAGCCGGTCCAGGTCGTGCAGCGTGACGTCACGCTCCCGATCACCGTGCTGGACTGGACCTCCGGCGACATCGACGTCCGACTCCGGGAACTGCTGGCCAACGACCGGGCCGCTGGCATGGATCTCGCCGTCGCCCCGCTGATGCGCGTGACGCTGGCCAAGCTCGCCGCCGGCGACGTGCTGCTGGTCTGGACGTTCCACCACGTGCTGCTGGACGGGTGGAGCTGCGCCCAGCTGGTGCAGGAGGTGTGCGAGGACTACAAGGCCGTCGGCACCCCGCCGCGGCGCACGCCCTTCGCCGAGTACCTGCGCTGGTTGTCCAGACAGGACCTCAACCAGGCGGAGACCTTCTGGCGTGAGGCCCTAGACGGCGTCGAAGGCCCGACGCCGCTGCCGTTCGACCGGCAGCCGGTGGAGTCGCACCGGGCGCAGTCCTGCGCCACTGTCCGTGTCGACTACGCGGCTGAGCCGCTCAAGGCGCTGGCCCATCGCCTGGGCCTCACCGTGAACACGGTGGTGCAGGCCGCCTGGGGTCTGTTGCTGGCCCGCCGCAGTGGCGGCCGCGATATCGTGTTCGGCACCACAGTGTCGGGCCGCCCGGCCGATCTGGCCGGCGTCGAGTCGATGGTCGGCATGGTGATCAACACATTGCCGAGCCGGATCCGCATCGACGACGGCAAGTCCGTGGCCGACTGGCTGCGCGGCGTGCAGCAGGAGCTCTCCCGGGCCCGCCAGTGGGACTTCGTGTCGCTGGCCCAGCTCCAGGGCTGGATCGGGGCGACCCTGTTCGACAGCCTGCTGGTCTTCGAGAACTACCCGTTCGACGAGGAAGCGATCGCCGCGCACGGCATCGGCATGCACGGCATGGGCGAGGTCCAGCCGACCAACTACCCGCTCAGCGTGGTCGTGCAGCCCGGCGACGCGCTGGCCGTCAGCTTCGACTACGACCCGACCCTGTTCGACGAGGCCACCGTCCACAGCCTGGCCGACCAGCTCGAACTGGTGCTCACGGCCATTGCACGCGCGCCGGAGAAGCCGGTGCGGGACCTGGACCTGCTGACCGACGCCGAACGCCGCCTCGTGCTGCGGGAGTGGAACGCCACGGCGACCGCGCCCTGCTTCAACACCGTGCTCACGGCCTTCGCCCAGCAGGATCCCGAGGCGTTGGCGCTGGATCACCTGACCTACGCGGAACTCGATGCCCGCGCGAACCGCCTGGCCAACCGCCTGGTGAAACTGGGGGTGGGCATCGAGGACCGCGTCGGGTTGCGTATCGAGCGGTCGGTCGACCTGGTGGTCGCCGAGTTGGCCGTGCTCAAGGCCGGCGCCGCGTATGTCCCGATCGACCTCCGTGCCCCGGCCCACCGTCAGCAGGCGGTCCTCGACCAGGCCGGCGTGCGACTGGTGCTGAACGACGGCGAGGTCGATGTCGACGAGCCTTCGACAACACCTGTTGTCAAGGTCGGCCGGGCCAACCTGGCGTACGTGATGTTCACGTCCGGCTCGACCGGCGTGCCCAAGGGCGTCGCCGTCACCCACGCGGACATCGTCGACCTGGCCCGGGACCGCTCCTTCGCCGGCGGCCACGGCACGACGCTGCTTCATTCGCCGCAGGCCTTCGACGCCTCCACGTACGAGGTGTGGGTCCCGCTGCTCAACGGCGGCCGCGTGATCGTCGCCCCGCCCGGAGACGTCGACGCCTCGGTCATCCGGTGGGCGGTCGGCCAGGGCGTGACCGGCATGTGGCTGACCGCCGGCCTGTTCCGGTTGATCGCCCAGGAGGACCCGGAGTGCTTCGCGGGCCTCACCGAGGTCTGGACCGGCGGCGATGTGGTCCCGGCCGACGCCGTGCGGCGGGTGATCGCCACCGGCGTGTCCGTTGTGGACGGTTACGGCCCGACCGAGACCACCACCTTCGCCTCCCGGCACAAGATGAAGGGCCACGTCCCGGACACCGTTCCCATCGGCTCGCCGCTGGACAACATGCGGCTCCACATCCTGGACGGCGACCTCCGCCTGGTGCCGCCGGGCACCGTCGGCGAGCTGTACATCGGCGGCGCCGGCGTGGCCCGCGGCTACATCGGCCGTCCGGGCATGACGGCTTCGCGGTTCATCGCGGATCCCTTCGGCGGCGGCGAGCGCCTCTACCGCACCGGTGACCTCGTCCGCTGGCGTGACGGCGTCGTCGAGTTCGTCGGCCGTGCCGACGACCAGGTCAAGGTGCGGGGCTTCCGCATCGAGCTGGGGGAGATCGAGGCCGTCCTGGCCGAGCACGCCGCGGTCGAGCAGGCGGTCGTGGCCATGCGGAACGACGACGGCCGCAAGCGGCTCATCGCCTACATCGTGGGCGAAACCGAAGGCGTCAAGGACTTCCTCGCCGAGCGGCTGCCGGACTACATGGTGCCGGCGGCGCTGGTCCGGCTGGACGAGCTCCCCCTCAGCCGCAACGGCAAGGTCGACCGCAAGGCGCTGCCGGCCCCCGAGCTGGCCGCCAGCACCGGCTACCTGCCGCCGCGCACCGACAACGAGCGTGTCCTCGCCGGCATCTGGGCGGAGATCCTCGGCGCCGAGCGCATCGGCGTGGAGGACAACTTCTTCGAGCTCGGCGGCGACTCCATCCTCAGCATTCAGGTGGTCTCCCGGGCCCGTGCCGCCGGCCTCGACCTCACGCCGAGGGACCTGTTCGCGCACCCGACCGTCGCCGGCCTCGCGGCCAACGCCACCACCGCCGTGCAGATCGTCGCCGAGCAGGGCGCAGTCAGCGGCGAGGTGCCGCTGACGCCGATCCAGCGCTGGTACCTCGACGGCGACCTGGTCGCGCCGGAGTCGTTCAAGCAGTCCATGCGGATCGAGTGGCCGCAGGACTTCGACGTCCCGCAGCTCCGGGCCGCACTGGCCACCGTTGTCGCGCACCACGACGCCCTGCGCATGCGGTTCCACCGCATCGACGGCACGTGGTGGCAGCACAACGCCCCCGACGAGTCGTCGGAGATCCTCGACGCCGAGATCAACCTCGCCGACGGGCCGGTGATCACCGCTCGACTGGCCGAGCCGAACGTGCTGGTGCTGACCGCACACCACCTGGTGATCGACGGCGTCTCCTGGCGTGTGCTGGTCGAGGACCTGGAGGCGGCGTACCACCGCAAGGCCCTGCCGCCCAAGACAACCTCGTTCCGCGAGTGGTCTCAGCGCCTGGACAAGCACGACTTCGGCGCGGAGCTCGCCTACTGGACGGGCATGACCGCCGATCCGACACTGCCGACGGACGGCAACGGCCCCAACACCTTCGCCACCACGACAACAGTTGTTGTCGGCCTCGACTCCATCCAGACCAGGGCCCTGCTCCAGGACGTCCCGGGCGTCTACCGCACCCAGGTCGACGATGTCCTGCTGGCGGCGCTGGGCCGGGTCCTGGCCGACTGGACCGGCCGCGACCGGGTGCTGATCGACCTGGAGGGCCACGGCCGGGAGCAGTTGTTCGACGACGTCGACCTGTCCCGCACGGTCGGCTGGTTCACCTCGATGTACCCGGTGGAACTGACCATCGGCGGAGGCTGGGCCGACACGCTCAAGTCCGTCAAGGAACAGCTGCGAGTGGTGCCGAACAAGGGCGTCGCCGGCCTGGTTCACGCCACGGCTGAGCCCCGGATCAGCTTCAACTACCTCGGCCAGTTCACCGACGCCGGCACGCTCGACTCCTCGATCAGCCCGGACGAGCGCCGCCCGCACCAGCTCGACGTCGTCGGGCTGGTCCAGGGCGGCAAGCTGGAGCTGACCTGGCAGTACTGCACGGAACTGCACCGTGAGTCGACCATCCGCCGGCTCGCCGGCGACCTCGTCGCCGCGCTGCACGAGATCATCCGGCACTGCGCCGAGCCCGGCGCCGGCGGCCGCACGCCGTCCGACTTCCCGTTGGCCGGCCTGGCCCAGCACCAGGTCGACCGGCTCGCCGGCGACGGCCGGGAGATCGAGGACATCTACCCGCTCACGCCGATGCAGGCCGGCATGGTGTTCCACGGACTGTCCCAACAGGACCGTGGCCTCTACTTCGAGCAGGTCGCCTTCGTGCTCGAGGACGCGCCGGACGTGTCGCGGCTGGCCGCGGCCTGGCAGCGGGTGGTGGATCGGACCCCGGTGCTGCGCAGCCGGATCGTGTGGGACGGCGTGCCGGAGCCGGTGCAGGTCGTCGACCGGCACGTGAACGTGCCGATCGCCATGTACGACTGGCAGGGCCTCAACCGCGAGCCGCTGCTGGCGGATCTCCTGGCCACCGATCGGGCCGAGGGCTTCAACCTCGCCGCCGGCCCCCTGCTGCGGATCACCCTGGCCCGGCTGTCGGCCACCGAGGTGCAGGTGGTCTGGTCCTTCCACCACGTGCTGCTCGACGGCTGGTCGGTGTTCCAGGTCCTGTCCGACGTGTTGGGCACGGAAATCCCCGTGCGCCGGCCGTTCTCGGACTATGTGGCCTGGCTGCGCCGGCAGGACCTCGACACCGCAGACGAGTACTGGCGCGAGGCGTTGGCCGGCGTCGAGGGCCCGACGCCGCTGCCGTTCGACCGCACGCCGACCACCAGCCACGACACGGCCTCCACCGAGTGGGTGTCGGCGCGGCTGGATGAGCGGGCGGCCGGCCGGGTGCACGAGTTCGCCCGCAGCCGCAGGCTGACCGTGAACGCGGTCGTGCAGGGCGCTTGGGCGTTGCTGCTGTCCCGCTACAGCGGGCAGGGCGACGTCTGCTTCGGGGCGACCGTCTCCGGTCGGCCGACCGACCTGCCCGGCGCCGACGACATCGCCGGCATCTTCATCAACACCCTGCCGGTCCGGGCCACCGTGGACGCCGGAGTGTCCGCCGTGGACTGGTTGCAGGAGATGCAGCAGGCGCAGGCGGAATCGCGGCGGTTCGAGTACGTTCCCCTGTCCCGCCTGCAATCCCTGGCCGGCGTGCCGACGCTGTTCGACAGTGCCGTGGTGTTCGAGAACTACCCGGTCAGCGAGAAAGGCGGTATCCGCGACCTCGACGCCACCGAGGCGACGAACTACGCGCTGACCGTCGTCGGCGTGCCGGGGGAGACCCTGACCCTCGGCATCGGCTACGACCCCGAGCTGTTCGAGCCGGACACCGTGCAGCGTATGGTCGGCCACCTGGTCCGCGTGGTGGAAGCCCTGTGCGACAACCCCCTCCTCGGCGACATCGACGTGCTCGCCGCCGACGAGCGGGAACACGTGCTGACCAGGGTGAACGCCACCGCGCGGGTGGTCGTGCCGGCGACGTTGCCGGAGCTGATCGAGGCCCGGGCCACCCGCACTCCCGAGGCGATCGCGGTCCTGTCCGACACCACGTTGACGTTCGCCGAGTTGGACCGGCGGGCGAACCGGTTGGCCCGCAAGCTGATCGCCGCCGGGGCCTGCCCGGAGAAGATCGTCGCACTGGCCCTGCCGCGGTCGCTGGAGATCATCGTCGCCCAGCTCGCGGTGCTCAAGGCCGGCGCCGCCTACCTGCCGGTCGACCCCGCCTACCCGGCGGAGCGCATCGAGTTCATGCTCGCCGACGCCAAGCCGGTGCTCACGATCACCATGCCGGACAGCCCGTTGCGGGCGGACATCGTCATGGACGGCTCCGAAGCGTCCTATTCGGACGAACCGGTGACTCGATCCCTGTCGCCGACCAGCCCGGCCTACGTGATCTACACCTCCGGCTCGACCGGCCGCCCCAAGGGCGTCGTCGTCACGCATGCCGGCCTGGCCAGCTTCTCCGCGGCGGAGATCGAGCACTTCGACGTCCGCCCCGGCGACCGGGTGCTCCAGTTCGCCTCGCCGAGCTTCGACGCCTCCGTGCTCGAACTGTGCATGTCGTTGCCGGCTGGCGCGGCGCTGGTCGTGCCACCGCCGGGACCGCTGCTGGGGGAGCACCTCGCCGCGGTGTTCAGCGGCCGGGAGGTCACACACGCCCTGGTGCCGCCGGTCGCGATGGCCACCGTGCCCGAGGTCCCGCTGCCGTCGCTGCGGACGCTGATCCTCGGCGGCGACGCCTGCACGCCGGATCTCGTGGCCCGGTGGGCGCCCGGCCGCCGGCTGATCAACGCCTACGGCCCGACAGAGTCCACTGTGGTCGCCACCTGGAGCGATCCGCTGGAACCCGGTGGCACGCCGCCGATCGGCCGCCCGATCTGGAACACCAAGGCGTACGTGCTGGACGACGGGCTGCGGCCGGTTCCGCGCGGCGTGCCGGGGGAGCTGTACGTGGCCGGCATCGGCCTCGCCCGCGGCTACCTCGACCGCGCCGGGCTCACGGCCTCCCGCTTCGTGGCCAACCCGTTCGAACCTGGCGTCCGGATGTACCGCACCGGCGACCTGGTCCGGTGGAACGCCGACGACGAGCTGGAGTTCCTCGGCCGCGCCGACAACCAGGTCAAGATCCGCGGCTTCCGGGTCGAGCCGGGGGAGATCGAGGCGGCCCTCACAGCACGCCCGGACGTCAAGGCGGCAGTGGTGGTCGCCGCTGATCAGCGGCTCGTCGCCTACGTCGTCGGCAACACCGACGGCCTGCGGGAACACCTCGGCGGCCGGCTGCCGGAGCACATGGTGCCGTCGGTCTTCGTGCCGCTGGACGAGCTCCCGTTGACCCCCAACGGAAAACTCGACCGGCGCGCGCTGCCCGCGCCCACCCAGGAGCTGCCGACCACCGGCTACACCGCGCCGGAGACCGAGACCGAGGAGGTGCTGGCCGGCATCTGGGCCGAGGCGCTGCAGCTCGACCGCGTCGGCGCCACCGACAACTTCTACGACCTGGGCGGCGACTCCGTGCGCAGCCTGCACATCACCTCCATGGTCCGCACCGCGTTCGACGTCGAGCTGACGCCGCGTGACGTGCTGGCCAGCGCAACCGTGACCGTCCTCGCCGAGCTCATCGAGGAGCGGGTCCTGCTCGAACTGGAACGGGTCGCCTTCGGCGACGAGGAACTGTGAAGGGACACAAGACAGTGCGCGACGACATCGACTACCAGGTGCTGGTCAACGACGAGGAGCAGTACTCGCTGTGGCCGCTGGCCAACGAGGTGCCGGCCGGCTGGCGGCCGACGGGCTTCCAGGGCGGCAAGCAGGAGTGCATGGACCACGTCGACCAGGTGTGGACCGACATGCGCCCGCGCAGCCTGCGGGAGTGGATGACCGCCAATCAATAACACTATCACTTCAGGGAAGACTGAAAACAAGCCCGTGGTCAGGAACACCAACTGGGGAGGCATGCCGTGACCTCGACAGTCCGGTCCGATGTAGACAGATCGACGCTGGCGGAGGCGCTGCGGGATCTCTTGGCCAGGCACGATGTGCCGGCGGCGCAGCTGTCCGTGCACACCGGCGGTGAGACGATCACCGTCGGCGCGCCCGGCAAGTATCCGATCGGGTCGATCACCAAGCCGTTCACCGCAACGCTGGCCATGCTGCTGGTCGCGGACGGCGACCTCGACCTGGAGGACCGGCTCGGCGAGCACCTGGGTGACCTCGGTCCACGGGTCGGGCGGCTGACCGTGCGGCAGCTGCTCAGCCACACCAGCGGCCTGCCGGCGGCCCTGGGCGGCGAGACCTCCTCGGCCCGCCAGTACTTACGGGCCTGCCGGGACGCGGAACTGGTGCTGCGCCCCGGACTCGGCTTCTCCTACTCCAACGTCGGCTACGTGCTGCTGTCCCGGCTGGTGGAGGAGATCACCGGGATGGACTGGTGGGAGGCGGTCGAGGCGCTGCTGCTCACCCCGCTGGGGATCGAGCCGGCGTTCACCGTGGAGCACGGCGGAAAGCGATCCGTAGGGACCTTCATGGCCGGTCACGCCGGTCGTGGCATCGAGGTCGAGCAGACCCTGCAGGAGATCGAGGCCGGCGCCGGGGCGCTGGCGCTGAGCGCCGAGGACCTCGTGACCTTCGGGCTCATGCACGTGACCGGCGACGGTCCGCTGACCCCGCAGCTGCTTCGCACGATGCGCCGGGAGGTGCCGGGCGTCGTCCCGTTCGGACTGGCCAACGGCTGGGGCCTCGGGCTCGCGGTGTTCGACGGCTGGGTCGGCCACGACGGCACCGCCGACGGCACGTCCTGCCACCTGCGCATCGACCCCACCGGCGGCCAGGTCGTCGCGCTGACCACCAACGCCGTTTCCGGTGCGGCACTGTGGGTGGATCTTGTCGGCCGGCTCCGCGCGCTCGGCCTCGACGTGGCCGACTACGACCTGTCCCACCGCCGCGACGAGATGCCGATGCCGGCCGGGCTGACCGGCAGCTACGCCAACGGCGACATGGAGTACTTCGTCGACGCCGGCGACGGTGTGCTGCGCGTCGGCGGCGAGCTGTACCCGGAGCTGACGGTGCATGCCGACTGGGCCTTTTCCGTGCTGGAGCCCGAGTCCGGACGCCGCGTGCTCGGCGGCCGCTTCCTGCGCGACCCGTCGACGGGCCTGGTCAGCGGCCTGCAGACCGGCGGCCGCGTGGCCGCCCGCCGCTGAGCGACCACTGTCTCGACCACCCTCTGGAGAGAAACGGACATCATGACGACATCGAGGCAGAGCCGCATCGACGCGCTGCCGGCGGAACTGCGCGAGCAGCTCAGGCGACGACTCGCCGGGCGGGCGAAGGCGTCCGACGGCATCCCGCGCGCCGATCGGACCTCGGCGCTGCCGCTGTCGTACGCCCAGCAGCGCCTGTGGTTCCTCGACGAGCTGCGTCCGGGGGAGTCGGAGTACAACAGCGCCGTCGCGCTGCGGCTGTCCGGCGACCTCGACGTGCCGGCGCTCACCGCCGCGATCGCGGCGCTGGTCGCCCGGCACGAGTCGTTGCGTACCACGGTGTCCGTTGTGGACGGCGTCGCGGTGCAGGCCATCGCCGATGCCGTCGACGTCCCGCTGCGAGTGGTCGAGGAGCCGGCGGAGCTGGACCAGGTGCTGGCCGACGAGTACTCGCGGCCGTTCGACCTGCGGAAAGGCCCGCTGCTGCGGGCACTTCTGGTCCGGCTGGCCGCCGGCGACCACGTGCTGCTGCTGACCGCGCACCACGTGATCACCGATGGCGCCTCGATGGGTGTCATGATCGACGAGTTGGGTCGCCTGTACGGCGGCGCAACCCTGGCCGAGCCCACGGCTCAGTACGCGGACTACGCCGTGTGGCAGCGTGGCCGCTCGCTGGACAAGCACCTGGAGTACTGGACCTCGCAGCTGGCCGGTGTGGAGCCGCTGGAGTTTCCGACCGACCGGCCGCGCCCGGCGGTGCGGACCTCGGCCGGCGCCGTCCACGACTTCCGGCTGCCGGCAGCGGTTTCCCAGCGGCTGTCGGAGCTGGCCCGCGAGCACGACACCACGCTGTACACCGTGCTGGTGGCGGCCTGTCAGATCCTGCTGGCCCGATACACCGGCCGACCGGACATCGCCGTCGGCTCGGTGGTGAACGTCCGCAACCGGCCCGAGCTGGAGCGGATGGTCGGCTTTTTCGTCAACACCGTGGTGCTGCGGTCCACAGTGGACGACGAGGTGTCCTTCGGCGACTTCCTGGCGCAGGTCAGGACGACCGTGCTGACGTCGTTGGAGCACGCCGAGGCGCCGTTCGACAAGGTCGTGGAGGCCTTGCGGCTGGAGCGGGATCCCAGTCGGAACCCGCTGTTCGACGTGCTGGTGCTGCTGCACGGGGCGGCCGGCAGCCAGCCCGAGTTCGGCGCCCTCGCGGTGGAACCGGTCGATGTGAGCCGGCGGTCCGCGACCTTCGACCTCAGTTTCGAGTTCCAGGACACCGGCGACGGTCTGGCCGGATCCGTGGAGTACAGCACCGATCTCTTCGACGCGGACACGGTGTCGCGGATGGCCGGGCACCTTTCCACGCTGCTGATGGAGATCACTTCGGTCCGGCGGGTCGGTGACCTGCCCCTGCTGGCCGCGGACGAGCGGTCACGGTTGCTCGTCGAGGCCAACGACACCGCCCTGGACGTGACGGCCTCCACCATTGTCGAGGTCTTCGAGGAGACGGTGGCCAAGGCGCCGACCGCCCGCGCGCTGGTGTTCCAGGACACAGAATTCACCTACGCCGAGCTCAACGCCCGCGTGAACCGCTTGGCCCACCACCTGATCGCGTCGGGCGCGGGACCGGAGCGGGTCGTTGCCCTTGCGCTGCCCCGTTCGGCCGAACTGGTCATCGCGATGCTGGCGGTGTTCAAGGCGGGTGCGGTGTACCTGCCGGTGGACCGCGGACTGCCCAAGGACCGTGTTGATCTGCTGCTTCGTGACGCCGGCACCACACTTGTGGTGGTCGACCCGGACGACGCCACCACACCTGTGGTGGGTAACCGTGTGGTGCTGTCGGACGCGGCCGGCATGCCGGAGACCAATCCGGACTGTCCGGTGCGGACGGACAGCACCGCCTACATCATCTACACCTCCGGCTCCACCGGCACCCCCAAGGGCGTCGCGGTCGAGCACCGCAACCTGGTGAACCTGCTGTTCAACCACCGCAACGACTTCGCCGCCGGCCGTCGGCTGCGGGTGGCGACCACCGCCGTGTTCTCCTTCGACACCTCCCTCGAAGGCCCGGTGCTGTTGGCCGACGGCCACGAGCTGCACGTGATCGACGACGAGACCCGGATGGACGCCGACGCCCTCGTGGACTACGTGGCGGGCAACGGGATCGACTTCCTCGACCTCACCCCGACCTACCTGCGGCAACTCCTGCCGGCCGGCCTGCTGACCGATCCGCGACACCGCCCGGCCGTGCTGATGCTCGGCGGCGAGGCCCTCAGCGACGAGCTCTGGCGGGAACTCGCGGCCGTCGACGGAACCACCGCGCACAACTTCTACGGCCCCACCGAGTGCACCGTCGACGCGCTGTCCTGCGTCGTCGCTGGTGATCAGTCCTCTTTGGGCCGTCCGCTGCGGAACATGCAGGCCTATGTCCTGGACGGCTATCTGCGGCCGGTGCCGACCGGCGTGGTGGGGGAACTGTGCCTGGCCGGCGCGCAGGTCGCCCGTGGCTACCTGAACCGGCCCGGCCTGACCGCCGATCGCTTCGTGGCCAATCCCTTCGGTGACGGACGGCTGTACCGGACCGGTGACCTGGTGCGTCGGCGGGCCGACGGGCGTCTGGAGTACATCGGCCGAGCCGACGACCAGGTCAAGATCCGCGGCTTCCGCATCGAGCCGGGCGAGGTCGAGGCCGCGCTGCTCCGGCTGCCCGAGGTCGACGCGGCCGCGGTCGTCGTGCGGGACAACAGACTCGTCGGCTACGTGGTGGGGGACACCTCGTCCCTGCGGGAACGGCTTCGCGAATCGCTGCCGGACTACATGGTGCCGGCGGTGTTCGTGCAGCTGGACGGGCTGCCGGTCAGCAGCACCGGCAAGCTCGACCGGAAGGCCTTGCCGGCGCCCGTGGCGCAGACCGCGGAGTGGGTCGCGCCGCGCACGGACAACGAGCGGCTGCTGGCCGAGATCTGGGCCGGTGTGCTCGGCAGCGACCGGATCGGCGTGCGGGACAACTTCTTCGCGCTGGGTGGCGACTCCATCCTCAGCATCCAGGTGGTGTCCCGCGCTCGGGCCGCCGGCCTGCGGCTGACCTCGCGGGACCTGTTCACCCACCAGACGATCGCCGACCTGGCGCTGGTGGCCCGGACCGAAACCGAGGTCGCGGCGCCGGTCATCGCCGGCCCCGCGCCGCTGACGCCGATCCAGCACTGGTTCTTCGAGACCTACGGGCCGCTGAACCACTTCACGATGTCGATGCTGCTGGAGCTGCCGGCCGATGTGGACCGGGCTCGGCTGTCGGCCGCGATCGACACCGTGATCGCCCATCACGAGGCCCTGCACACCCGTTTCACCTGCGACGACGGCGTTTGGCGGCAGGAGCCGGCGGCCGCGCCGACCGGGATCCTGGAGGACGGCACGGAGATCAGCCGTGACGGCCTGGACATCACCGCCGGCCGCATGGTGAAGGCGATCTTCATCCCCGGCGAGACTCCGTTGCTGTTCCTGGCGATTCACCACCTCGTCGTGGACGGCGTCTCGCTGCGGCTGCTGCTCGGCGACATCGAGGCCGCCTACGGCGGCGCGACGCCGGAGCCGACCGGCACCGCGTTCACCCAGTGGGCGCACCGGCTCAACGGGCACACCTTCGACGAGGATCTGGCGTACTGGCAGCAGATCACCGATGGCGAGCCGCTGCCGACCGACCACATCGGCGAGAACACCTCCGGCTCGACCCGGACGATGACCGTCAGCCTGGGCCGCGAAGAGACGGACGCGCTGCTGCACAAGGTCCCGGACGTCTATCGCACGCAGATCAACGACGTGCTGCTGAGTGCACTCGGTCAGGCACTGGCCGACTGGACCGGCCGCGACGACGTGCTCATCGCGTTGGAGGGCCACGGCCGCGAGGACCTGTTCGACGGCGTCGACCTGTCCCGCACGGTCGGCTGGTTCACCACGCAGTTCCCGGTGGCGCTGGCGATTCCGGCCGGCCGGGACTGGGGCCACACGCTGAAGTCCGTCAAGGAACGGCTGCGGGCGGTGCCCCAGCGTGGCCTCAGCTACGAGGCCCTGCGCTACCTCGGCGGCAAGGATCTTCACGCCGAGCCCGGGATCTGCTTCAACTACCACGGCCAGTGGGATTCCGGCGCCGCCGGCCTGTTCCGCGGGCAGCGCGAGACGACCGGCTTCGACCTCGCCCCGGAGCAGCGCAACGGCTACCTGCTCGATGTCGCCGGCGTCGTCGAGTCCGGCGAGCTCACCCTGACCTGGCTGTATTCCGACAATCTGTACGAGTGGCAGACCGTCCGGCGGCTGGCCGACGCGATGCTGCGGGCGTTGCGGGAGATCATCGACCACTGCGGCTGGCCGATGGCCGGCGGCCGCACGCCGTCGGACTTCCCGCTGGCCCGGCTGTCGCAGTCCACTGTGGACGCTTTGGTCGGCGACGGCCGCAACGTCGAGGACATCTACCCGCTGACTCCGCTGCAGGCCGGCATGTTGTTCCACAGCCTGGTCGAGCCGGAGATCTACGTCGACCAGGCCCGCATGGTGCTGGACGGCATCGCCGACCCGGTGGCGTTCGGGGCGGCATGGCAGGCGGTCGTGGACCGCACGCCGGCGCTGCGCACGCGGCTGGCCTGGGACGGGCTCGACGAGCCGGTGCAGATCGTGCAGCGGCATGTCACCGTGCCCATCGCCTACCAGGACTCCGGCGACACCGACCTCGACCTCACTCAAGCTCCGCTGATGCGGCTGGCGATCGTGCCGCTGGGCGGCGACCGGATCCGACTGGCGTGGACCTCGCACCACATCATGCTGGACGGCTGGAGCCTCGGGCAGGTGTTCGAGGAGGTCTGCGCCCAGTACGGCGGCCAGGTGACCACGGTCCGCCGGCCGTTCCGCGACTACCTGTCCTGGCTGTCGTCGCAGGACTCGGCCGCGGCCGAGGCGTTCTGGCGGGAAGAGCTCGGCGGGTTCGAGGCGCCGACGCCGCTGCCGTACGACCGTCAGCCGGCGCAGGCACATCAGGCCCGGTCCTCGCAGTCGGTGCGGGTGCCGCTGTCGGAGGAGCAGTCCGTTCGGCTACGGGAGTTCGCGCAGCGCAACGGGTTGACCGTGAACACCGTCGTGCAGGGCGCATGGGCGCTGTTGCTGGCCCGGCAGAGCGGCACCGACGACGTCGTGTTCGGCACCACGGTCTCCGGGCGTCCGGACGACCTGCCCGGCGTCGAGTCGATGATCGGCATGTTCATCAACACCATCCCGACCCGGGTCCAGGTGCGCAGCCAGGAGCGGCTGGTGCCGTGGCTTCGGTCGGTGCAGGATCGGCAGACCGAGTCGCGCCGCTACGACTTCGTGGCGCTGGGCAGGCTCCGCGCCTACAGCGACGTGCCGGCCGGGCAGAGCCTGTTCGACAGCATGGTGGCGTTCGAGAACTACCCGTTCGACGAGCGGGCCGGCGTGGCCGTGCAGCATGTCGAGGCCACGGACAGCACCAACTTTCCGGTCGTGCTGCGGGCCTACCTCGACCGCCGCCTGACCTTCGAGCTGGCCACGGATCCCGCCCTGTTCGACGCGCGGACGGCCGAGACGATGGCCAACCGGTTGCAGACGCTGGTCGTCAGCTTCACTGACGATCAGCTGCGCAACCTGTCGTGGATGTCCGGGGCCGAGCGGCACAACGTGCTGGCCGGCTGGCAGGGCACCGCCGTCGATCTACCGGCCCCGACGATCACCTCCCTGTTCACCGCGCAGGTCGAGGCCACCCCGAACGCCGTCGCGCTGACGTCCGAGGGGACGAGTCTGTCCTATGCGGACCTGAATGCCCGGGCCAACCGGCTGGCCCACCGGCTGATCGCCGCCGGCGCCGGCGCGGAGACCTTCGTCGCCCTGTGCCTGCCGCGGACCGCCGACCTGGTCGTCGCCGTGCTGGCGGTGTTGAAGGCCGGAGCCGCGTACCTGCCGATCGACCCCGACTACCCGCGGGACCGGGTCGAGCGGATGCTGGAGGACAGCAACGCCCTGCTGATGCTGACCTCGGTCGAGGCCGACGGCGAGCCGTCCACCGACCCGGACGTGCTGATCACACCCGAGAGCCCGGCCTATCTGATCTACACTTCCGGCTCGACCGGCGTGCCCAAGGGCGTGGTGGTCACGCACGCCAACGTGACCCGGCTCTTCGCCTCGACACGTGACCTGTTCTCCCTCGGCAGCAACGATGTCTGGACGCTGTTCCACTCGTACGCGTTCGACTTCTCGGTGTGGGAGCTGTGGGGCCCGCTGCTGCACGGCGGCCGGCTGGTTGTCGTGCCGCACGCGGTTTCCCGTTCGCCCCGGGACTTCTTGCGGCTGCTGGTCGACGAGCGCGTCACCGTGCTCAACCAGACGCCGTCGGCCTTCTACCAGCTGGAACCGGTGGATGGCCTGTCGCTGCGCTACGTGATCTTCGGCGGCGAGGCGCTCGACGCGCGGCGGCTGGACGCGTGGTGGGGCAAGGTCGAGCTGGTCAACATGTACGGCATCACCGAGACGACCGTGCACGTCACCCATCGCGCACTCGATGCCAGCGCCGGCAACACCATCGGCGTCGGCCTGCCCGACCTCCGTGTCTACGTGCTGGACACGGATCTCAACCCGGTGCCGGCCGGTGTGATCGGCGAGATGTACGTCGCCGGCGCCGGTCTCGCGCGCGGCTACCTGAATCGCCCCGGCCTGACCGCGACCCGGTTCATCGCGAACCCGTTCGATCCGGGCAGTCGCATGTATCGAACCGGCGATCTGGCCCGGTGGCGGGCGGACGGCGAGCTGGAGTACTTCGGCCGTGCCGACCACCAGGTCAAGATCCGCGGCTTCCGCATCGAGCTCGGCGAGATCGAGGCCGCCCTGCTGACGTCACCGCAGGTCACCGCCACGGCCGTGATCCCGCGCGAGGACACCCCGGGCCATCACCGGCTCGTCGCCTACGTTGTCGGCGAAACCGAGGGCCTGCGCGAGCACCTGGCCAAGACGTTGCCGGATCACATGATCCCGGCCGCCTTCGTGCGCGTCGACGAGATTCCGTTGACCCGCAACGGCAAGCTCGACCGTCGTGCGTTGCCGGCCCCCGAGGTCGTCAGCCGAGGCTATGTCGCGCCGGCCACCGAGGAGCAGCGCAAGATCGCCACGATCTGGGCCGAGACCCTCGGTGTCGAGCGGGTTGGCCTGGAGGACAACTACTTCGAGCTCGGCGGCGACTCCATCCTCAGCATCCGGATCACCTCCCGGCTGCGCGCCGAGTTCGGCGTCGAGGTCTCCCCGCGCGTCCTGTTCACCGCCCCGACGGTCGCCGCCCTGGCCGCCGCACTGCCGGGGTCTTCGGACCTCACCGTCATCCCGGCCGTCCCCCGCGATGGTGAGCTGCCGCTGTCCTATGCCCAGCAACGACTGTGGTTCCTGCACCAGTTCGATCCCGACAGCACCGAGTACACGACCGTCTTCGCGGTGAGGTTGCTGGGTGAGCTGGATGAGCCGAGGCTCAGGTCCGCGCTGACCACGTTGATCGCTCGGCACGAGTCCCTGCGCACCACCGTCTCCGACCGCCCCGGTCTGGTCGTGAATCCGCCCCACGAGGTCGAGTTCAGCGACGTTGACGGCCCGTTCGACCTGGTCAACGGCCCTCTGCTGCGGATCCGGCTGACCGAGTCGTCGCCGCGTGAGCACGAGCTGGTGCTGTCGATGCACCACATCATCACCGACGGCTGGTCCATCGGCGTCCTGGTCGACGAGCTTTCCGCGCTGTACAACGGTTCCACGCTGCCCGAGGTGGGGCTCCAGTACGCCGACTTCGCCGCGTGGCAACGTGGTCAGGACCTGGACGGCCAGCTGTCCTACTGGCGCGACCGTCTGCGGGACGTCCCCGCCCTGGAACTGCCCACCGACCGCCCCCGCCCGGCCACGCAGACCCACAACGGCGCCGCCATCGAGTTCGACCTGCCTTCGGTTCGTCTCGCCGACTGCACCCTGTTCATGACGCTCGTGGCCGCCTGTCAGGCGCTGCTGGCTCGGTGGACCGGCCAGGACGACATCGCCGTCGGCACCGTCACTTCGGGCCGCGACAACCCTCAGCTGGAGCGGGTTGTCGGCATGTTCGTCAACACCGTCGTGCTCCGGTCCCGTGTGGACGGTCGGCAGACCTTCCGTGAGTTCGCCGCTGCCGTTCGGGAATCGGTCCTGGAGGCCTTCGCCCACCAGGATGTTCCCTTCGAGCGGGTGGTCGACGAGGTGCAGCCCACTCGCGACACCAGCCGTTCGCCCCTGTTCCAGGCCATGGTCACGTTGCAGAACGGCGGGGCGAAGCTGCCGTCGTTCGACGGGCTCACCGCCTCCGAGCTGGCGCTGCCCATGACCACCGCCAGCTTCGATCTGACCTTCGAGTTCGCCGAGGCCGGTTCTCAGCTGCGGGGCCTGGTCAACTACAACACCGACCTGTTCGACGCCTCGACCATCACTCGTCTCATCGGCCACCTCCGCACCCTGCTGGCCGCCGTCGCCGACAACCCCGACCGGCCGTTGGGCGAGCTGCCGCTGCTCACGTCGGCCGAGGTCGCGCAGCTGGTGGAGTGGTCCGGCACGTCGACCGAGGTTCCGGCCACCACGTTCCCCTCGATCTTCACCGCCCAAGCTCTGGTCACCCCGGACGCAGTTGCCCTGGTGCACAACGACGTCCGCCTGACCTTCGCCGAGGTCGACGACCGGTCCTCGCGGCTGGCGGCCCAACTGGTGGATAGCGGTGCCGGTCCCGACCGCATCGTCGCGGTGTCGATGCCGCGCTCCGCCGACGCCGTCATCGCCATCTTGGCCGTGCACAAGGCCGGCGCCGCCGTGCTCTACCTCGATCCCGAGCTGCCGGCCGACCGCGCCGGGTTCATCAAGGCCGACGCGCAGCCCGTGTTGGTGCTGACCGCCGCGGCCACCGATGCCGAGCCGAGGCCGTTGCCGGCTCCGCAGCCCGACAGCGCCGCGTACGTCATCTACACCTCCGGCTCCACCGGCACGCCCAAGGGCGTGGTGATCAGCCACCGAGCGCTCACCAACCTGCACTTCGATCACGGCGACGACTTCGCCGATGGCCGGTGGCTCAAGGTCGCCCTCACCGCGTCGCTGTCGTTCGACGCGGCGTGGGAGGGCCTGCTGCTGATGGCGGCCGGCCACGAGCTGCACATCGTCGACCCCGAGACCGTGCTTGATCACGACGTCGACCTGATCAACTCGACGCCGTCGTTCATCCGCCACCTGCTGACCACCGGTCGCCCGATGCCGCCTGTGCTCGTGCTCGGGGCCGAGGCGATCGACGAGCAGTTGTGGCACGACCTTCAGCAGTTGCCCGGAACGCGGGCCTACAACCTGTACGGCCCCACTGAGTGCACGGTCGACGCCACCATCGCCCCGATCACTGGCACGCGCCCCGTGATCGGCCGCCCGCTGAGCAACCTCCGGGCTTACGTCCTCGACGACTCGCTCCGCCCGGTACCCGTCGGCGTCGCCGGTCAGCTGCACATCGCCGGCGCCCAGTTGGCTCGCGGCTACCTCAACCGCCCCGGGCTCACCGCCGCCAGCTTCATCGCCAACCCCTTCGGCGCCGGCCGCCTCTACGTCACCGGTGACCGGGTTCGTTGGACCACGGACGGATCCCTGGAGTACCTGGGCCGCGTCGACGAGCAGGTCAAGCTGCGGGGCTTCCGCGTCGAGCCGGGCGAGATCGAGGCGGCGTTGCTGCGGCTGCCCGAGGTCGAGCAGGCGGCGGTCGTGGTGCGGGACCACCGGCTGGTCGCCTACGTGGTCGACCGTTCTTCGACAATAGATGTTGTCACGCCGACCTCGGCCGAGTTGCCGCGCAGCGTTGCGGGCATCAGCGCGGGCGCGGTGTCGACAACAGCTGTTGTCAGCCTCAAGGATCGGCTGCGGGAATCGCTGCCGGACTACATGGTGCCGTCGGTGTTCGTGGCGATGGATCGGCTACCGACGACGAGCGGCGGGAAAATCGACCGGAAGGCGCTGCCGGAGCCGGTGGTCGAGGCCGAGGAGTGGGTGGGGCCGCGCAGCGAGAAGGAACGGGTGCTGGCGGGGATCTGGGAGGAGGTGCTGGGGGCCGAGCGGGTGGGCGTCACGGACAACTTCTTCGCGCTGGGCGGGGACTCGATCCTGAGCATCCAGGTGGTGTCCAGGGCTCGGGCGGCGGGGCTGAACCTGGTGTCCAAGGATGTGTTCCGGCATCAGACGGTGGCGGAGTTGGCCCGGGTGGTACGGGCGGAGCGGGCGATCGTGGCGGACGCGACCGGCACGGCGCCGGTGACGCCGATCCAGGCGTGGTACCTGAACAGCGGCATGGACGCGTTCACGATGTCGCTCGTCGCCGAACTGGGCGAAGACATCGACGTGGAGCGGCTGCGACGGGCCTTGGACGAGGTGATCGGACACCACGACGCGCTGCGCACGAGGTTCACGCAGGTCGACGGCGCGTGGCGGCAGGAGGTGCAGGCGGAGAGCGAGCACGTGGGGTGGAGTTTTGACGCCCCCAACCTCGCGCTGACGATCAACCACCTCGTGGTCGACGGCGTGTCCTGGCGGATCCTTCTCGACGACATCGAGTCGGCTTACCACGGCCGGCCGCTACCGCCGAAGACGACGTCCTATGTGGACTGGTCCCGCCGAATCGCGGCCCATGACTTCGGTCAGGACCTGGCGTACTGGGAGCACACGGCGGAAGCCGATGCGAGCCTGCCGATGGATGGGCAGGGCAACACGGCCGTGAGCGAGACGATCACCGTTCGGCTCGACCGGGAAACCACGGATGCGTTGCTGCGCAAGGTGCCGGAGTCCTACCGGACGCAGGCCAACGACGTGCTGCTGAGCGCGCTCGGACAGGCGGTGGCCGGCTGGTGCGGCCGGGACACGGTGCTGATAGGCCTGGAAGGGCACGGCCGTGAGGACATTGTGGACGGCGTCGACCTGTCGCGGACGGTCGGCTGGTTCACGGCGGAATACCCGGTGGCACTGACCATCCCGGCCGGGGACTGGGGCGCAAAGCTCAAGTCGGTCAAGGAGCAGCTGCGGGCGGTGCCGTCGAAGGGCCTCGGCTACGGGGCGCTGCGGCATCTGCGTGGCACGGCGCCGGAGATCAAGCCGGGCATCAGCTTCAACTACCACGGCCAGTGGGCCGACAGCGCGAGCGGCTTCTACCGGTCGATCAGCGGCGGCGACCAGGAAGGGTCCCGCACGTACCTGGTCGACGTGATCGGCATCGTGCAGGACGGGCAGCTGGAGCTGGGCTGGACCTACTGGCCGGAGGTCCACGACGAGCAGACGGTGCGGAACCTGGCCGAGTCGATGCTGGCCGGGCTGCGGGAGATCGTGGCCCACTGCGCGGACAACAGCAGCCGAACGCCGTCGGACTTCCCGTTGACGCGGCTCAGTCAGTCCGAAGTGGACACGATCGTCGGCGACGGCCGAAGCGTGGACGACGTCTACCCGCTCACGCCGTTGCAGAAGGGCCTGCTGTTCCACAGCCTGGTGGATCCCGACCTGTACGTGGACACGCTCCGGATCCGCATGGCCGGCATCGACGACGCCGGCCGGTTCCGCGAGGCGTGGCAACGGGTTGTCGACCGGACGCCTGCGCTGCGGACGAGGCTGGTGTGGACCGGCGTCGACGAGCCGGTGCAGGTCGTCGACCGCACCGCGCGGCTGGTCGACGGCCCGATCAGCCTGGACCGGTCGCCGCTGACCAGGGTCGATGTCATCGAAGACGGCGACGAGATCGAGCTGGCGTGGACCTCGCACCACGTGCTGATGGACGGCTGGAGCCTGGCCCAGGTGTTCACCGAGGTGTGCGAGGAATACTGCGGCCGCACGCCGACGATCACCCGCCGGCCGTTCCGCGACTACCTGGAATGGCTGGGGGAGCAGGACCACGCGGCGGCCGAGGAGTACTGGCGCGAGGTGCTCGACGGTGTCCCGCGGACGGCGCTGCCGTACGACCGGCAGCCGGCGGAGGCGCACCGGTCGCGGTCGAGCGCGTCGACGAGGATCACGGTCAGCGGGCTGGCGGAAGTGGCGCGGCGCAACGGGATCACCGTGAACACGATGATCCAGGCGGCGTGGGGCCTGGTGCTGTCGCTGTACTCGGGGGAGCGGACGGTGCTGTTCGGCACCACGATCTCCGGGCGGCCGGCCGAGCTGCTGGGCGTGGAGTCGATGATCGGGCTGTTCATCAACACCGTGCCGACGCGCGTCGACATCGGCGGCGCGGTGCCGGTGCGGGACTGGCTGCGGCGGCTGCAGGACGAGCAGAGCGAGGCCCGGGACAACGGGTTCGTCCAGGTCGGCAGCCGGTTCGACAGCATGGTGGTGTTCGAGAACTACCCGATCAGCGAGCCGGGGGTGGCCGGGGCGCCGCGGGTGCTGTCGGTGGCGTCCGGGGATGTCACGAACTTCCCGCTGTGCGTGCGGGCGTCGATGGACGCGGAGCTGACGCTGGACCTGGGCTACGACCCGGAGCTGTTCGACGCGAAAACGGCTGTTGAGCTGCTGAAACGTGTTGAGAAGTTGATCAGCTCGATGGTCGCGAATTTGAGCGCCCCCGTATCAATTCTACCGCGGTTGGGCGCGGAAGAGCTGCGGAGCATGATCGACGAGGCGGCTGGGGAGCGGCGGGACGTGCCGGCTGCTAGCATCCCGGCGCTGTTCGCCGAGCAGGTGGCGCGCACGCCGTTCGCACCGGCAGTGACCTGCGGCGATGTGACGCTGAGCTATGCGGAGTTGGACGGCCGGGCCAATCACCTGGCGCACCGGTTGCGGGCGATGGGGGTGCGGGCCGAAGACCGGGTGGCGCTGCTGCTGGAGCCGTCGATCGAGCACGTGATCGCCGAGCTGGCGGTGCTCAAGGCGGGGGCGGCCTACGTGCCGCTGGATGTCCGGGCTCCGGAGGAGCGGCGGCGGGCGATCGCGGGGGACAGCATCGTGATCGGCCCGGAGATGATCACCGCGGACGGGGCGGCGACGGCACCAGACGTCGAGGTGCACCCGGACAACCTCGCCTACGTCATGTACACCTCGGGCTCGACGGGAACGCCGAAGGGCGTGGCGGTCCGGCATCGGGATGTCGTGGCGCTGATGCACGACGGTCGCTTCGATCACGGCCACGAGAGGGTGCTGGCGCACTCGCCGCTGGCGTTCGACGCGTCCACCTACGAGCTGTGGGTGCCGTTGCTGCGCGGCGGCGAAGTGGTGCTGACCGGCCGGCCGGACCTCACGGTCGAAGAGCTGCGAAGCGTCGATGTGACCGGGCTCTGGCTGACCGCCGGGCTGTTCCGGATGATCGCCCAGGACGCGCCGGACTGCCTGAGCGGCGTCACGGAGGTGTGGACGGGCGGCGACGTGGTGCCGGCCAATGCCGTGCGGCGAGTGCTGGCGGCGTGCCCGGGCATCGCGGTGGTCGACGGCTACGGACCTACGGAGACCACGACCTTCGCGACCGCGCACCGGATGACAACAGATGTTGTCGACTCGGTGCCGATCGGCCGTCCCCTGGACAACATGCGCACCTACGTCCTCGACGCCGACCTGAGGCCTGTTCCCGACGGTGCGCCGGGGGAGCTGTGCATCGCCGGCGCGGGACTGGCCCGCGGCTACCACGACCAGCCGGGCCTGACGGCGGACCGGTTCGTGGCCGACCCGTTCGATGCCGGCCGGCGCATGTACCGGACCGGGGACATCGTCCGCCGCGTCGACGGCGAGCTGGAGTTCCTCGGCCGCGCCGACGACCAGGTGAAGATCCGCGGCTTCCGGATCGAGCTCGGCGAGATCGAGACGGCCCTCACCGCGCAGGCCGAAGTGGACCAGGCGGTGGTGATCGTCCGGGACAAGCGGATCATCGCCTACGTCGTCGGCGCCGCCGATCTGGCCGCGCTGCGGACCGTGCTGCCGGAGTACATGGTGCCCTCGACCGTGATCACGCTGGACGAACTCCCGCTGAGCCGCAACGGAAAGGTCGACCGCCGGGCACTGCCGGAGCCGACCGCCGCCGACACCGACTTCGTCGCACCCCGCAACGAGCTGGAGGCGACGGTAGCGGGCATCTGGGCGGAGCTGCTCGGCGTGCCCAAGGTCGGCATCGACGACAACTTCTTCGAGCTCGGCGGCGACTCCATCCTGAGCATCCGGCTCGTCTCGCGGCTGCTGGCCGACTGCGGCGTGTCGATCTCCCCGCGGGTTCTGTTCACCCATCCGACCGTGGCCGAACTCGTCGGCGCCCTCGGTGCCACCGAGACCGATATCCCGGTCGTGCCAAGGGATGCGCCGCTGCCGCAGTCGTTCAACCAGCAGCGGCTGTGGTTCCTGGACAGCTTCAACCCCGGCGGCGGCGAGTATGTGACGTCGCTGGCGATCAAGCTCAGGGGCCCGCTGGACGCCGACCGGCTGGCCGACGCCTTCACCGAGGTCGTGGCCCGGCACGAGGCGCTGCGCACCACCTTCGACGACGGCGTGCAGATCGTGCACCCGCCGCACGAAGTCACCTTCACCGACAACCGGCCGTTCGACCTGCGCCGGGGCCCGCTGATCCGGCCGCGGCTGGAGCGCGTGGCCGACGACGAACACGTGCTCACCCTGGAGATCCATCACATCGTCACCGACGGCTGGTCCAACGGCGTCATCCTCGACGAGGTGATGGCCCTCTACCGCGGCGAGACCCTCGACCGGCCGACGATCCAGTACGCGGACTTCGCCGCCTGGCAACGAAGCCGTGACCTCGACGGTCAGCTGGCGTACTGGACCCAGACCTTGGCCGAGCTGCCGGCCGCCGACCTGCCCACGGACCGGCCCCGCCCGGCGGTCCGCACCACGACCGGCGCCGTGCACGAGGCCGTTGTCCCGCAACGGATCGCAACCAGGCTGCGGGAGATCAGCCGCCGTCACGAGACGACGTTGTTCACGACCCTCAACGCCGCCTGCAACATCCTGCTGTCCCGCTGGACCGGCCAGCGCGATGTCACCGTCGGCACCGTCACCAACGGCCGTGACCGCGCGGAGCTGGACCGGGTGGTGGGCTTCTTCGTCAACACCCTGGTCCTGCGCTCGACCGTTGCCGGCACCTTCGACGACTACCTGGACACCGTGCGCGGCAACGTCCAGGAGGCGTTCAGGCATCAGGACGTTCCGTTCGAGCGGGTCGTCGACGCCGTGCAGCCGCAGCGCGATCCCAGCCGCACGCCGCTGTTCCAGGTGATGGTCGTGCTGCAGAACGCCCCGCAGGCCGCGCCCCGGCTGCCGGGCATCGAGGTCGAGGACGTCGAGTTGCCGCTGACGACCGCGAACTTCGACGTGACCATCGAATTCCAGGAGCAGGGCGGTGACCTGCTTGTCGCCGTCACCTACAATGCCGACCTGTTCGAGGCCGACACCATCGCCCGCCTCACCGAGCACCTGGGCATCCTGCTCGACGGCATCGCGGCCGAACCGTCGGTCAAGATCGCCGAGCTGCCGCTACTCACCGCCGACGAGCTCCAGAAGCTGGCGGCCTGGAACAACTCCACCGTCGCCACCAAGCCGTGCACGCTGGCGGAACTGGTGGAGGAGCAGGCGGCCCGCACGCCGATCGCCACTGCGGTCATGGGCACCGAGACCTTGACCTATGCCGAGCTGAACGCCCGGGCCAACGCCCTGGCCCGGATCCTCATCGACCGCGGCGTCGGGCCGGAGAAGATCGTCGCCCTGGCGCTGCCGAAGTCGGTGGAGACAATCGTCGCGCAGCTGGCGGTGGCCAAGGCCGGCGGCGCGTTCCTACCCGTCGACCCGACCTACCCGGTCGAGCGCATCACCTACATGCTGGCCGACGCCAAGCCACAACTCGTCGTCACACAACGAGAAATCGCCCCGGACACCGAACTGCCGGTGCTGCTGCTGGACGACTTCGCCGGCAGCGACGAGGCGAACCCGCAGCGCCCGCACCGGATCGACCAGCCGGCCTACGTGATCTACACCTCCGGCTCGACCGGCCGACCCAAGGGCGTTGTCGTCACACACACCGGCCTGGCGAGCTTCGCGGCGGCGGAAATCGCTCACTTCCGGGTCCGCCCCGGCGACCGGGTGCTGGCGTTCTCCTCGCCCAGTTTCGACGCGTCGATCCTGGAGCTGTGCATGACACTGCCGGCCGGGGCAACACTCGTTGTCCCGCCGCCCGGGCCGCTGCTCGGGGAGCAGTTGGCCGAGGTGCTCGACGGTCACCGGATCACCCACGCCTTGATCCCACCGGCCGCGCTCGGCACGCTCCCCGACGTCGAGCTGCCGACCTTCACCACGCTGATCGTGGGCGCCGACGCCTGCTCGGCCGAACTGGTGACCCGGTGGGCCCCCGGCCGGCGCATGATCAACGCTTACGGGCCGACGGAGTCCACCGTGGTCAGCACCTGGAGCGAGGAGCTGACAACAGGTGTTGTCCCGCCCATCGGGCGGCCGATCCGCAACACCAGGGCCTACGTCCTCGACGACGCGCTGACGCCGGTCCCGGTCGGTGTCGCCGGCGAGCTCTATGTCGCCGGCCTCGGCCTGGCCCGCGGCTACCTCGACCGCCCCGGCCTGACCGCCGCCCGGTTCGTCGCCAACCCCTTCGAGCCGGGCCGCATGTACCGCACCGGCGACGTGGTGCGCTGGCGGCCGGACGGCCAGCTGGAGTTCCTCGGCCGCGCCGACGACCAGGTCAAGATCCGCGGCTTCCGCGTGGAACTCGGCGAGGTCGAGGCAGCCATCCGCCGCCGTCCGGACGTCCGCGAGGCAGTGGTGATCGCCCGCGACAAGCGCCTGATCGCCTACGTCGTCGGCGAAACGGCTGGCCTCAGGGACTTCCTGGCCCGCACGCTGCCGGACTACATGGTGCCGGCCGCGTTCCAGGAGCTGGACGCGCTGCCGCTCAACCCCAGCGGCAAGGTCGACCGCAAGCGGCTGCCGGACGTGACCGTGACGGCCAGCGGCGAGCACGTCGAGCCCAGCACGGAGATCGAGCAGGCGCTGGCCAAGATCTGGTCGGACGTGCTCGGTGTCCAGAACGTCGGCATCACCGACAACTTCTTCGAGCTGGGCGGCGATTCCATCCTCAGCATGCAGGTGGTGTCCCGGGCTCGGCAGGCCGGCATGCACCTGGCGTCCAAGGACGTCTTCCTGCACCAGACCATCGAGCAGCTGGCGCCCGCGGTGACGGCCGTGACCAATGCCGGCGAGCGCCGGCAGCTGGTCACCGGCCCGGTGCCGCTGACCCCGATCCAGCACTGGTTCTTCCAGCACCACACCGTGAATCCCCACCACTTCAACCAGTCCCTGCTGGCCGAGCTCGTCGAGGACGTGGACGAGCAAGCATTGCAGCGGGCGCTGGACGCGGTGTGGGGCCACCACGACGCGCTGCGGATGCGGTTCGACGGGGAGCAGTACAACGCCCCGCTGGAGCCGGTCCCGGCGCTGATCCGCCACGAGTTCAGCGAGGAGTTCGCCGACGAGGTGCACGCCGGCCTCGACCTGACCACCGGCCCGCTGTTCAAGGCCGTGCTGTTCGACCGGGACGGCCGGCCCTGGCTGTTCCTGGCCGCGCACCACGTCATCGTGGACGGCGTGTCGTGGCGGATCCTGCTCGACGACCTCGACACCGCCTACCGTCAGGCCGCCCGCGGCGAGGAGATCGACCTCGGGCCGAAGACCACGTCCTTCCAGGAATGGTCCAACCGCCTGACCGAGCACGTCCGCAACGGCGGGCTGGATGCCGAGTACTGGCAGGACATCGAGGCCGCCGAGGAGCTGCCGGTCGATCACGACGGCGACGACCCGGCGACCGACACCGTGTCGGTCGTGCTCGACGAGGCCGACACGGATGCCCTGCTGCGCAAGGCTCCCGCCGCCTACCGCACGCGGATCAACGACGTGCTGCTCACCGCGCTGGCCTCCGCGCTGTCCAAGTGGACGGGGGAGGAGCGGGTCGCCATCGACCTCGAAGGACACGGCCGCGAGGACGTGCTCGACGACGTCGACCTGACGAGGACGGTCGGCTGGTTCACCACGATCTTCCCGGTGACGTTGCACGTCCAAGGCGACTGGCGGAGCCGGATCAAGTCGGTCCGCAAGCAGCTGCGAGCCGTGCCGGACAACGGTTTCGGCTACGGCGCGCTGCGCTACCTCGGCGGCGACGTCCCGGTCGTGGAGCCGGGCATCGCCTTCAACTACCTCGGCCAGTGGGACGCCGCCGACGGCCAGGCCGGCGGCGGGCTGTTCGCCGCCACCCACGGCTCCTTCGGCCGCGACCACGACCCGGCCGAGCGCAAGGCCCACCTCCTGGACGTCGTCGGCGCCGTGCAGGACGGGAAGCTGGCCTTCTCGTGGCTCTACCAACCGTCCCGACACGAACGGTCCACTGTGGACGCAGTTGTGCACGACTTCGCCGCGGCCCTGCGCGCCATCGCCGAGGACTGCCGATGAACGCCCGCCACCGCCCCGTGACTACGGAGGACAGCCGATGAACCGCTCCTACCGCCTCCTGTGGGCCGGGCAGGCGCTGTCCACGGCCGGCTTCAGCGGGTCCATGATCGCCTTCCCGCTGCTGGTGCTGGCCATCACCGGCTCGCCGGCCGTCTCGGGCTTCGTGCTCGGTGTCGACGCGGCGGCCCAGCTGGTCGCCGGCCTGCCGGCGGGGGCGCTGGTCGACCGGTGGAACCGCAAGATCGTCATGCTCTGCTGCGAAGCGGCGCAAGGCATCGTGGTGGCCAGCCTGGTCGTCGCCCTGTTGCTGGACCACGCCACCGTGCCGCACATGATCTTCGTGGCGGCGACGATGGGTGTGTGCCGCGCGCTGTTCCTGCCGGCGGAAAACGCCGCTGTGGCCCAGATCGTGTCGCAGGAGCAGCTGTCCACGGCGGTGGCGATGAACTCCGCCCGTGGTGCCCTCGGTCAGCTCACGGGAACGGCGGCCGGCGGCTTCCTCTACGCCGTCGGGCGGGCCGTGCCGTTCGCGGTCGAGGTGCTGACGCACCTGATCAGCTTCGTGTTGCTGCTGTTCGTGCGCGTCCCCTACCGGCGGCCCGAGAAGCTGGAGAAGGGCCACCTCAGCAAGGAAATGGTGGAGGGGCTGCGTTTCGTGTGGCGGCAGCCGCACGTCCGGGCCACCGTGGCCTGCGCGATCAGCCTGAACTTCTTCTTCTCCGCCTACTACGTGATCCTCGTCGTGCTGGCCAAGGAACGGAACGTGCCGTCCGGCGAGATCGGCATCATGGCGGCCATGCTGGGCGTCGGCGGCCTGCTGGGCGCCCTGCTCGCGCCGACGCTGCAACGGGCCATCAGCCCGTTCCTGTCCATCGCCGGCGTGTTCTGGGTGCTGACCCTGCTCACGCCGCTGGCCGTGTTCGTCGACAACGGCTACGTGCTCGGCATTCTGTTCGCCGGCATGGCTTTGCTGCCACCCACCGCCAACACCACGATCGCCACCTCCCAGCTGCTGCTCACCCCGGAACGCCTGCACGGCCGGATGACCAGCGTGATGGCGGTGATCTCCGGCGTCTCCGCCGCCACCGGGCCGGCCTTCGGCGGCGTGCTCGTGCAGCAGTTCGGCGGCGTCAACGCGATCCTGCTGTGCGCGGCCGGCATCGCCGTGGTCACCGTCGTCGTCACGGTCAGCCCCACCATGCGCGCCTTTCCCGTCATCGACCGAGTCAAGGAGCCCACCCCATGACGCTCGCCCCGCCCCGGTATGCCTTCGAGGACCGCCTGGACCAGTGGATCGACCGGCGCGCCACGGAGCCGGTCTACCTGGACGAGGAGAACGGCATGTGGCGGCTGCTCGACCACGCCTCCGTCTCCCGCGTGCTGTCCGATCCGGGCGCCTTCTCCAGCGACTTCTCCGGCCTGGCCCCCGTGCAGGAGGACTTCGAGGCGTTCCGCAGCGGCATGTTCCTGACGATGGACCCGCCCAACCACCGCAAGCTGCGCACCCTGGTCAGCCAGGCCTTCACCCCGCGCACGGTGGCCGGGCTGGAGCCGCGGATCTGGGAGATCACCGAGCAGCTGCTGGACGGCGTGGCCGGCAAGGACCGCGTCGACATCGTCGACGAGCTGGCCTATCCGCTGCCGATCCTGGTGATCGCCGAGCTGCTGGGCATCCCGGCGCAGGACCGGGAGCTGTTCGAGAAGTGGGCCAAGGTGCTGTTCAGCGGCGACCAGCTCACGGAAAGCTCCACCATGGCCGAGATCGAGGCGGCGCTGGAGCTGATCGCGCCGACGATCCGTGAGATGAACGAGTACGTGCTGGCCCACATCCGCCACCACCGGGCCAACCCCAGCGACGGCCTGACCAGCAAGCTGATTCGGGCCTCGGTCGACGGGGAAAGCCTGACGGACCAGGAGATCGTCGGCTTCGTGGCGCTGCTGCTGGTGGCCGGCCACATCACCACCACGGCCCTGATCGGCAACGCCACCATCAGCTTCGACCGCCACCCCGAGGTTTCCGCGGCGCTGCGCGCGGATCCGTCCCGGATTCCGGTGGCACTGGAGGAAGTCCTGCGCTGTCTGCCGCCGTTCAACGAACTCGGCCGGCGCACCACGGCGGAGGTGGAACTGGGCGGGCGCGCGATTCCGGCCAATTCGATCATCATGGCCAATATCGCCTCGGCCAACCGCGACCCCAAGGTTTTCGCGGACCCCGAGCGCTTCGACTTCGCCCGCACCCCCAATCCGCACCTGACGTTCGGCCACGGCATCCACTTCTGCCTCGGCACGCCGCTGGCCCGCATGGAGGGCCGCATCGCCTTCGAAGCGTTGCACCGCCGCTACTCCGGGTTCTCGGTGGCCCGCGACGAGCCGGTCGAGTTCCAGAATCCGGCTATGATCGTGAGTGTTCGCAAGCTTCCGCTTGACGTCGAGCCGCGCTGACCCCCGTTACTCACCCCATCGGCTATTTTCCTTGCACGATAGGATTATTGCCGCCGTTTCGGGCTGCGGATAGCGTTCTGCCGTGACTCCCACGCTGCGCTCCGAGCGCCTGGTGCTGAGCCCCTACACGCCCGAGGACGAGGAACACTTCGTCGCGCTGTTACGCGACGAGGAGGTCTGCAAGTGGATGGGACAGGAGCGACAGCCCGAGGAGACGATCAGATCGCTCTTCGGGCTGTTGTTCACCGAGGTGTACGCCAAGAACATGTTCGACGTGTGGGCGGTGCGGCTGGACGGCCGCTACGTCGGCCACGCCGAGCTGAAGAAGACCGGCAACGTCGACGGCCACGAGCTGATCTGCGCCCTGGTCCGTGACGTGTGGCGGCTGGGGCTGGGCACCGAGCTGTCCAATCGTGTGATCGACTACGGCTTCGACGAGCTGGGCCTCGACGCCGTCCACGGCTGTGTCGCCGCCGAGAACACCCGCTCGTTGGCGATGGCCCTGAAGGCCGGCTTCGAGATCGTGCGGGACGTGGCCGGCGAGGACGGCAAGGTCACCCGCGTGGTCACGCTGCGCGCCGCCGACCGGCAGCTCCTCCGGAAATAACTGCGCGCCCCGCAACTTTTGCTAGGGTGGTGGGGTGTCCGGACTCCGTGAGCGCAAGAAGGTGGCCACCCGCGAGGCGCTGAGCATGGCCGCGCTGACCCTGGCCGTCGAGCGCGGGCTGGACAACGTGCTGGTCGAGGACATCGCCGCCGCGGCGGGCGTGTCCCCGCGCACCTTCAACAACTACTTCTCCAGCAAGTACGAGGCGATCTCGTCCCGGGCGTCCGACCGCATCTTCCGCGTCGGCCAGGCCCTGCTCGACCGGCCGGCCGACGAGCCGCTGTGGGACGCGATCACCGCCGCCGTGCTCGAGGTGCACGCCGAGGCCGCCGAGCTGCCGCCGCCCGGGTGGCTGGCCGGGCTGCGGCCCGTGCTGTCCTCACCGGCGATGGCCGGCGAGCTGCTGAAGACGTACGTGAAGATGCAGAAGGGCCTGGCCGCGGCCATCGCCGACCGGCTCGGTCCCGGTGACCACGGCATGTATCCGGAGATCATGGCGGCGGCGGTCGCCGCCGCCACCCAGGTGGCGTCCGAACACTGGCTGCGGGCGGACCCTCCGGTGCCGCTGCTCGGTCTCGTGGAGACGGCGCTCAAGCAGTTGAGGGGGACGCAATGACCTTGTACACCAAGACGATGGGCAGCGGTCCGGTGCTGCTGTTCATCGTCGGCGGCAACGACGACAGCACCGTGTTCGAAGGCGTGGCGGCGCAGCTGGCCGACCGCTACAAGGTGGTGCTGTACGACCGGGCCGGCTTCGCCCGCAGCCCGGTCGACGCCGTGCCGGCCGACAAGCTGGCCGCCGACGTCGAGGACGCCCGGTCGCTGCTGGCCGACGAGCCCGGCTACGTGTTCGGCAGCAGCTCCGGCGCCATCGTCACGCTGGAGCTGCTGGCCAAGCACCCGTCGGTGGTGTTGAAGGCCGTGCCGCACGAGCCGCCGCTGATCTCGCTGCTGCCCGACCGTGACGAGCGGCTGGCCGAGATGGACGAGGTGTACCAGCTGTACCGGACCGACGGGCCGGAGGCGGCGATGGGCCTGTTCGGCAAGGTCGTCGGCCTGGCCCAGCAGGCCCCGCCGCCCGGTTACGAGCCGCCGCCGGCGATGCGCGAGATGATGGGGCGGTCCAAGCACAACGTGCCGTTCTGGTTCGACCACGAGTTCGTCCCGTACCCGCGGCACGTGCCGGACCTGGCCGCGCTCGCCGCCGCCAAGGACCAGCTGGTCCTCACCTGCGGCGTCGAGTCACGCGGGCTGCTGGCGTACCGGCCGAACGAGGTGCTGTCCGACCGGCTCGGCATCGACGTCGTGGAGTTCCCCGGCGACCACCTCGGCTACGCACGGCACGCCGTGGACTTCGCCGCCAAGCTGCACGAGGTACTCAGCTCGCCCGCGCGGCCGTGATCGGACGCAGGATTCCGAAGCCCGCCAACACGATCAGCGCCGGCACGCCGTAGAACAGGAACCAGGGGATCGTCGCGATCCAGTACAGCGGGGGACCGACGATCGCCGCCAGGACTTCCTGGAGCAGGTAGGTGACGGTCGGCAGCGCGAGCACCAGTGTCGCGCGCCGGCCGACCCTGCGGTCTGTGACACCACGGCAGGCGAGGTAGGGGCCCAGTGCCATTGCGCCGATGGCCAGCCACGGCCCCGCCTCCCAGGCCAGGACACTGACCCAGTACAGGGAGGGCGTCATGGCGATGACCAGGGCGGCGGCGGCGACGGTGGCGATGGCCAGCAGGATGCCCCGCCGACCGACCAGCTCCTTGCCGCGCCGAGGGCCCGGCGACCAGGTCAGCGCGACCGCCGCGAAGACGCCGAGCAGCGACAGGCCGTTCGCCTCGAAGTGCCAGGCCTGGCTGCCGGCGACCAGGGGCATGATCACCACGTAGGCGGCGACCGCCAGCCAGGCCGACACCGCAGCGGCGCGGCGCAGTCCGAGCAGCGCCAGAATCGCCACCACCAGCCAGATCCCCCACACCGGGGCGTCCGGGACCTGTTCGAGCGGCATGTCCGACAGGCTGCCGGCCCTGAAGATCCACCACACGATCTCGTGCAGGTTCGTGACCGCGCCGGTCAGTGTCACGATCGGGCCAAGCAGGCTGATGATCGCCAGCACGTCCCGCCGGCGCAGCCCACCGTCCATGTTGAACGTCCGCCTCAGATGCAGCGCCGCCGCCCCGCGGACCAGATCGAGGTCGTCGCGCCAGCCGCCGTGCGCGGCCAGCAGCACCCCGAGCATCTCCTCGCCGTGCTGTCGGCGATGGTCGCTCGGGTACAGCGCAAGCAGCCGCCGGTAATGTTTTTCCCTGGTCATGCCGTCCCCCCGACGGTCCGCGCGCGCAGGCGCGTCTCGGCCGCGCGGGTGGTCACGCGCAGCCGTTCCACTTCGGTCGCGAGGCGCGCCGCGCCGCGGTCGGTCAGCCGGTAGTACCGGCGGAGCCGCCCGTCGACCACCTCCTCGCGGTCCGCGGCCACCCAGTCGTCGGCGACCAGCCGATCGAGGGCGGTGTAGAGCGTGCCGGCCCGCAGCCGGACCCGGCCGGCCGAGATCTGCTCCACGTCGAGCAGGATCCCGTAGCCGTGCTGGGGGCCGGCCGCGAGCGCGGTCAGCACGAGGAAGGTCGGCTCTCTGAGCGCGCCATCAGTCACGTGATCGGTATATACCGATCACCGGACTATTGGCAAGGGGGGAGTCAGCCCGCGATGTTGACCAACCAGTAGATGCCGAACTTGTCCTGACAGGAGCCGAACACGTCACCCCACATCTGCTTCTCCAACGGAGTGCTCACCGTCCCGCCGTCGGACAGCTTCTCCCAGTAGCCGCGCAGCTCCGCCTCGTCGTCGCCGGACAGGCTCACCGTGATGTTGCTGCCGGGCTTGTACTCCATGCCGGGCGGGGTGTCCGCGGCCATGATCGTGTAGCCGCTGGCGGTGGTCAGCTGGCCGTGCATGATCTTGTCGCCGATCTCTCCGCCCTGGCCGAACTGCCCGAAGGTGTTGAGGGTCAGCTCGCCGCCGAACACCGCCTGGTAGAACTCCATGGCCTGGCGGGCGTCGCCGTCGAAGCTGATGTAGGGGTTGAGCTGTGAGCCCATGGCTCGCTCCTCGGGTAGGCAACAGGCCGCCATCCTCGCACCGGCTCGGGGGTCCGACAACGCGAAGTGTCCGCCGATCACGTGAAAACCCGAGGTCAGGACTAAGGTCCCTGGCGCGACGAGCCGATCAAGCAGACAGCGACTTCGCGCGGAGGCGGCCATGACCCCGACAACAACACGATCCCCATCGGACACTCTCGTCCACTCGTACCTGTACCTGCGGCGAGCCATCGGCCTGATCGGCATCGGCCTGCCGGCGGTGCTGATCATCGGCAAGCTGCTCGTCGAGGGCGGCGGACTGCAGGACTCGATCAGCGCCTACTTCTACACCGACATGCGCGGCGTTTTTGTCGGCAGCATGTTCGCGGTGGGCGCGTTCCTGTTCTCCTACCGTGGATACGACGTCATCGACGACGTCGCCGGCAACCTCGCCGGCGTCGCCGCCATCGGCGTCGGACTGTTCCCCACGGCGCCCGAGAACCCGTCGAGCACCGCTCACGTCATCGGCGTGCTGCACCTGGTGTTCGCGTCCATCTTCTTCCTGACCATCGCGTTCTTCGCCATCTTCCTGTTCCGCCGGACCAACGAGATGGGACCCACCGAGCGCAAGTTGCAGCGCAACCGGCTGTACCTGACCTGTGGCGTGGTGATCATCGGCTGCCTGCTGGCCATCGCCGCCGTGCACCAGTTCCTCCAGGCGCAGACCGCCGCGATCCACCCCGAGCTGTGGCTGGAATCGATCGCCGTGATGGCCTTCGGCTTCGCGTGGCTGACCAAGGGCGAGGCCATCCTCGGCGACGTGTTCCCCACGCCGGCCGCGGTCGTGACCCAGGCTTGATCTCCAGGATGGTGGAGGTTGCAGACTGATGTCGCAGCCTCCACCACAGGAAAGGTCCGCCACCGTGTCCTTCACCCAGGCCGAGCTCGACTACCTCGCCACCCAGCCCCTCGGCCGGCTGGCCACGTCCCAGCCCGACGGCACCCTCCAGGTCAGCCCCGTCGGCTTCCGCTACAACGCCGAAACCGGCACCATCGACATCGGCGGCCACAACATGGCCGCCAGCCGCAAGTTCCGCAACGTCGCCGCCAACGGCCGCGTCGCCTTCGTCATCGACGACATCGTCTCCACCTCCCCGTGGCGCGTCCGCTGCCTCGAGATCCGCGGCACCGCCGAGGCCCTCGCCGACGGCGCCGGCCAGCTCGCCGGCCCCACCATCCGCGTCCACCCCCGCCGCATCATCAGCTTCGGCCTCCAGCCCGGAGACGTGGACCGCGAGCCCCACACCCTCAAGGCCGACATCAGGAACGTTTGAGAACCTCGATGGCCGAGGACATCGAGGAGATCGCCGCGCTGGTCCGTGAGCGCAACGCCATTGATCATCGGATCGCGGCGATCATCGGACGCCCGCATGTCTCCGGTCACCTCGGCGAGTGGATTGCGGCGAGGATCTTCGACATCCGACTGGAGCTGTCCGCCGCGACGGCGGCCATCGACGGTCGTTTCACGACCGGCGCGCTGAGCGGCAAGACCGTCAACGTCAAGTGGTACCTCAAGCGGGAGGGCCTGCTCGACATCGCCAAGGCTGAAACCCTGGACTACTACCTGGTCCTGGCCGGCCCGCCGGCACCGGCGGGCAGCTCCAGAGGCACCGCCCGGCCGCTGTGCGTCAACAGCGTCCACCTGTTCGACGCCCGCCAACTCGGTGCCGAGCAACGGGCCCGCGATGCCCGTGTCGGGGTTGCCTCCAGCGTCACCAAGGTGCAGTGGCAGCGGGCGGAGATCTATCCCGTTGCCACGAATGCCGTGCTCACGGTCAGCCCCACTCAGTCGGCCTTGCTGGCGCTCTTCCACGGGGACAGGTCGAGCCCGGGGTAGCGCAGGGCCATGCCGGCGAGGGTGTCGGGGGTCCAGTACGGGTGGCCGGGCGGGGGGAAGCCGAAGAGGCCGAGCTGGCGGGCGGAGGCGCGGTCGACGAAGGAGTACCAGGCGGGCAGGTGGCTCTGCGCGGCCCAGCCCTTCTGGATGGCCCAGTCGTCGGTGGCGCGGCGGAAGTTGAGGTGCATGGAGTAGCGGGCGCCGCCGGGCCGGCGGAGCTCGGTGCCGCGGTGGAAGGTGCCGGTCTCGAAGGCGACGACGGTGCCGGCGGGACCGGCGCCGGAGACCTCGTGGGTGTAGAGGTCTGGGGAGGCAGGGGCGACGAAGTCGGAGCCGGCGCCGGAGCGTGGGAACCAGTTGGGCACGGCGGGCAGGTGCGAGGTCCACTCTCGGGCCAGCAGGTGCGGAGGGCCGAGTTCCTCGGGCACGTCGACGAGGTAGACGAACATCTCGACCTGCCGGAACTCGGTGCTGGGCACGAGAACGGTGTGGTTGAGGTAGTCCCGGTGCAGGTCCTGGTCGTAGGAGGTGGCACCGGTGTACTTGGCCCACGCCTCGGCGCCGTAGATGCGGATGTCGTCGGCGCCGAGCAGGGACGAAGCCAGGTCGACGATCTTGGAGTGCACGGCCAGCAGGCTGACTTCGGTGCTGGTGAAGGGGAAGTTGTCGATGCCGTCGAACTCGTCGTCGAGGAAGCGCGAGCGTCGGGGATCGGAGCCGTCGTGGAAGCCGGCGGCGGAGGGGAACATCAATCCCAGTTCGGCGACGGCGGGTGCGAGGTCGTTATGGGACAACAGCTCCGGCAGGATGACGAAGCCCTGGTCCCCCCATTGTTCCAGCATGCCCAGCAGTGTGACGCGGGTCTCAGCGGCGGCGCCACCGAATTTGGGGCCGCCACGCCGGCTGATGACGCCGGCGTGGCGGCAACTTCTAGGACAGCGTCGTCGCCGTCACGGTGAGAGCGGCGCCGGGACCGTCGGCGGTGACGGCGGCGATGGTGAAGGTGTAGGCGGTGGCGGGCTTGAGGCCGTCGACGACCCGAAGCATGCCCTTGGCGGTGGGCTGGGTGACGAGGGCGTCCCGCCCGTTGACGGTGATCGTCCGCCCGTCGGACACGGTGATCACGTAGGCGACGATCGGCGTGTCACCCATGGCGGCCGGGGGAGTCCAGTGCAGGCTGACGGCGCCGGCCGAGGGCACGGCCTTGCCGCCGGTGGGGGCGTCGGACACCTTGCCGGCCAACGGACCGGGCGTGACCGCGGCGGCGGGCAGCGAAGGAGTGCTGGCGCCGAAGCGGTTGTGGGCCCGAACGGTGACCACAGTGGACGTTCCGTTGGCCAACCCGTCGACCACGGCGTAACCCTGCTTGTCGAACTGGGCCGCGGGAATGCTCACGGTCCTGGAGCCGGCGGTGACGAGGTAGCTGTCCAGGGCGGCGTTGTTGAAGGCGTAGCTGGGGTTCCAGGTGACGTACACCTTGCCGTCGGCGGCGAAGGCGCCGACGCGGGTCGGCTGCGCGGGAACGCCGTTGCCGGTGGCGGACCGGGAAAGCAGCCCGCGGTAGGCCGGCTCCAGCCCGGCGTTGTCCATAATGGACTTCGGTGCGGCCGAAGGGTTGGCCAGCAGGTGGTTGTCCTGGGTGATGACGCCCTTGTTGTTGCCGTCCTTGTCGCCCTGCTCCCAGTAGTTGCCCTGGATCAGCGTGGGATCGTTGTTGCCGAGGTTGTCCCGGTAGTCGACGTGCGCGGTGCCGACATCGGCGTAGGCCACGCCGTAGATGACGTTGCCTACGATGTTCTCATAGGTGTTGCCGTTGTCGGTGTAGACACCCTTGCCCAGCCCCAGCTGGCCGTAGATCACGTTGCCGGTGACCTTCTCGCCGGTGGCCAGCGAACTGCCGGTGATGCCCTGGGTGTAGATGCCGCCGCCGTCGTCCAGCGACAGCATGTAGTCGTGGATCAGGTTGTCGGACACGATGTTGTCGTGCGAGTTGTTGGGTGTGGCGGCGACCTTGATCTTGTCCGGCCAGCCGCCCCAGCCCATGGAGATCGCCGAGTAGGCGACGTGGTCGATCTGGTTGTGCGAGATGACGTCGTGCTGGCTGTAGCCGTTGAGAATGGCGACGCCGCCATGGAACTCCCGTGGCAGGCCGTAGAGGTGGTTGTCCAGCACCTGCACGTCATGCGTGCTGCCGGTGGTGGGCTGGTCGACGCCGCCGATCTCGATGCCGTTGCCGGAGATGTCGGTGAAGACGTTGCCGCGCACCATGGTGTTCGCGGTGTTGTCGGCCAGCCGCAGCCCGGCCGCGCCGAGATGGGTGAACGCGGAGTCGCTGAACTCCACCCCTGATCCGCCGGACACGGTGATGTTGCCGGGTTCCGGCGTCCACGAGGCGTACGGGCACTTGCCGTTGGGCACGAACTGGCACAGGCCCTGCACGGCCCAGCCGTCGGGGCCGGTGTTGGTGTACCCGGCCTGGATCTCGGAGAAGCCCTCCGGCGACGACGGCGTCAGCCAGGTCGCGTACTCGAACTGGATGCCGCGGAAGGACACGTCGTGCAGGCCCGTGGCGGTGATCAGCTGCTCAAGGGCCGGCGCCTCGACGTCGGCGGTGCGCAGGTTCTCGCCGGGCCGAGGCATGTAGTAGACGGTGTGCGACGACCGGTCCAGGTACCACTCGCCGGGCGTGTCCAGCACCTCGAACGCGTTCTCCACGTACGTGGGATGCCGGCCGTTGGTCAGGTCGTACGGACCGACCATGTTGACGCTGCGACCCGGAATGTCGGGGAACAGCACACGTTTGGTGGAGTTGTCCCAGCAGGGCTGGGCCATGGTGATGGTGGTGTCGCTCATGGACCCGATGGGGCAGCGCGGTTCGGTCCACTGACCGAGCCCGTCACGCTGGATGTTCCACAGCGCCTCGCCGGCCGTGTACACGAACTCGATGTCGGTCGGATTGCGCCAGCCGGCCATGGTCGCCGCGGAGGCGGTGTAGCCGGTGGCGGTGGCCTTCACCGTGACCGGCAGCGGCCCCTGGGCCCGCTGTTCGCGCACGCCGTTGACGTACAGCTGGCGCGTGTTGTCCAGCCCCTTTGGCGCTGGGGCGGAGAAAAGGCCCGGTTTGCCCGGTACCGCGTGCCAGCCGGTGACCTGCTTGCCGCCGCTGATCTCCGTGCCGCGACTGCCCTGCCAGATCACGCGGTGACCGTTGACCCCGGAGTCCCGCGCGTCGAACTTCAGCGGCTGTGACAGATCGAACACCCCGGCCGCGAGGTGGACGGTGATGTCCCCGTTGGCATGCCCCGCCCGCTCACGCGCAAGTTCCTGCGCCCTCGGCAGAGTGCGCACCGGTTGCGCCGAAGTGCCTGACAGCCGGTCGTTTCCGTGCGGGGAGACGTAGACGTCCGCGCCGTGTGACCCGGAGGCGTCCGCCGGGGTGGCCGTCAGCGCGACGGCGGAGATCACCGCCGCGGCCGCGCCGACCGCCAGCTGGACTGATCGTTTCATGAGTTCTCCACATCGTGATCGCGTGACGATCGGCGTACGGTGCGTGCATGGACATCGGTGTTGCCGTCTTCGCCACGCCCGATACCGTCGCCCCCGGGCCGCTCGCGCGGCTGGTCGAGGAGCGCGGGTTCGAGTCGCTGTTCTTCCCGGAGCACACCCACATCCCGGCCGATCGCCGCACTCCTTACCCTTCGGGCGGCGAGCTTCCCCGCAAGTACGCCCACACCTACGACCTGTTCGTCGCGCTGACCGCGGCGGCCGCGGCGACGACGAAGCTGCGGGTGGGCAGCGGGATCTGTCTGGTGAACCAGCGCGACCCGATCACCACGGCCAAGGAGGTCGCCAGCGTCGACCACCTGTCCGGGGGACGGCTGGAGTTCGGGGTCGGCGCCGGCTGGAACCGCGAGGAGATGGAGAACCACGGCACCGACCCGCGGACCCGGATGCGGCTGATGGCCGAGCGGATCGGGGCCATGAAGGCGATCTGGACGCAGGACGAGGCCTCCTACGCCGGCGAGTTCGTGAAGTTCGACCGGATCTGGGCCTGGCCCAAGCCCGCGCAGCGGCCGCACCCGCCGGTCCTGATCGGCGGCAACGGCCCCACGGTGGCCGACCGGGTGCTGTCCTTCGGCGACGGCTGGATGCCCAACTACGGCGGTCGGGCCGACGACATCGTGGGCCGGGCCAAGGACATGCAGGACCGGGCCGACCGCAAGCTCGACTTCGTGCTGATGAACGCGCAGGCCAAGGCCTCCTCGCTGGAGCGGTTCGAGACGGACGGCTTCCGGCGCGCGGTGTTCTGGGTGCCGTCCGTCGGGCGCGGCCCGATGGAACGGGAGCTGGACCGGATCGAGACCGCGGTGGCGGAGCTGCACGGCGAGTAGCATCAGCCGGCCGTGAACGAGGCGAAGTCGGCCCGGCCGTCGACGTACTTGTTGTGGGACGTGGTGAACACGCCGACGTCCTCTGTTGTGAGCGCGGACGGCACGGTGATCATCGCGACGGTGCTCCAGGTGGAACCGTCCACCGAGTACTGCCCGGTGAACGCCGTGCCGTCGCGCACCAGGCGCAGCCACACCGGCGCGGTCACGCCGGTCACCGTCTTGGACGACTCCAGCTGGCCGTTGCCGTCGGCGTCCCACTGGAGCTGGATGCCCTTGCCGGGCGTCACTTCCAGCGTGACGTAGCCGGCCGAGTTGTCCGCTTTGGACAGATCGTTGCGCGCGATCAGGCCGGACTTGGTGGCGGCGTTGCGGTTCTGCTGCGACAGCACGTGAACGGTGGAGACGCCGGTAGCGGGCAGGCCCTGCGGCCGGTAGATCGTGCCGTACTGGTTGTTGGTGCCGGAGACGTCGGCGCCGGCGGCGATGATCGCCAGGCGGTCGCCGAGCTGGCCGAACTGGGGCCGGGTGGTCGGGTCCACGGCGGCGAAGGTCTTCAGCGGGGCCGCCACGGGCGTCGGCCGGTGCAGCTCTTCGGTGAAGGATTGCTTGCCGTTCAGGGAGATCGTGAACTGCTCGGTCGGCAACGGGGTGTCGACCGCCGGCAGCGTGAGCTGGTATCTGACGGAGCGGCCGGCGCCGGACGGGACGACCGGGATCAGCTCGTCGTGGGACGGCCGGGCCGACCAGCCCGGCGGCAGCGTGAGGTGCAGCTGGTTCCAGATCGCCGGCAGGAGGCCGTCATTGGTGACGGTGGCGGTGACGCTCGATGAGTCCACATCGGACAGCCCGACCACTACGTGCGGCAGGGCCAGTTGCCGGTTGGGGGAGATCCGGTACATCGCCGAGCCGTGCGCCGGCAGCGCCGCCGTGATCTTGCCGGCGGACTCGGACGTGGTGTGGGCGAACAGATCCCGCACCTGGTAGTCGAAAGCCCGGTCCAGCCCGACGGCGTCGGCGGTGGTGGTGATGGTCGCCGGCGAGGCGGTCTCGTTGAACAGCGTGACGGCACGGCTGCCGTCGGCCAACGGCTTGGTCAGCACCCACAAGCCGTTGGTCGACGACACCGGACGCCCCTGCGCGCCCAGCCGATCCTGATCAACGGCGATGATCTCGCGGTTGGTCAGGATGTCCTTGGTGGCGGCCGACATCGTGCGCACCTCGGTGCCGACGATCAGCGGCGCGGCCATCTCCGCCCACAGCGCGAAGTGCGACCGGTACTCCACGTCGGACATGCCGCCGTTGCCGATCTCCAGCATGTCCGGGTCGTTCCAGTGATCCGGGCCGGCCAGCTCGGGCAGCGTCACGTTGGTGTGGAACAGCGACACCATGCGCGCGAAGTTGTCGTGGATGTCGCCGGTGGTGCGCCACAGGTTGCCGACCGTCGGCCACGCCGAGTTCGGCACGCCGAAGTCGGTCTTCTCGCAGATGCTGAACACGATTCCCTTGCCGGCCAGGGCATCCCGCATCGCCTGGTACCGGGCGATCGTCGCCTCGACGTTCTGGCCGTCGGCCGGGACGTTGCAGTCGTCGTACTTGAGGTAGTCGACGTGCCAACTGGCGAACAGGTCCGCGTCCTGCTGTTCATGCCCGAGGCTGCCGGGGAAACCGCCGCTCTTCGAGCACGTGTGGGTGCCGGAGTCCTCGTAGATGCCGAGCTTGAGGCCTCGGGCGTGCACGTAGTCGGCCAGCTTGCCGATGCCGTCCGGGAACTTCGCGGGGTCGGCGACGAGGTTGCCGCTGGTGTCCCGGTCGGGCAGCGCCCAGCAGTCGTCGATGTTCACGTAGGTGTAACCGGCGTCCCGCATGCCGCTGGACACCAGCGTGTCCGCGGTCTGCTCCACCAGCTGCTGGTCGACGCCGCAGCCGAAGGCGTTCCAGTCGTTCCACCCCATCGGCGGCGTCGGGGCCGGCGCGTTCTGGGCCGCCGCCGGCGTGGCCAACCCGGCGAGCAGCACGGGCACCATCGCTAAGACCCGGAACACATCCTACCTCCTCGCCGTAACTGAGGCGAAACCTAGGGCGGAGAACCTTTGCAAGCAACAGTGACCGGGCGTTTTTAGGCCGATCGGCCCACATCCACAGTGAATTCATCGGATGACTGAATGCATTCCGGTTCACATGGGTGATTTTTGTCAGCGGTGCAGCTTCGCCTCCGCTTGCCGGATCGTGTCGGTGAGCTCGCCGCCGACCTGGTCCCAGGTGGTGGACGGCCCATCGTGCGCGCTCAGGGCGGCGATGATGTAGCGATGGTCGTCCCCGATGACGCCGGTGCTGTGCAGCACGCGGTCGGGCTTGCAGCACGCCCAGCCCTGCTTGACCGCCCAGTCATGGCCTTCGGTGGCGTCGACGATGCCGTAGTACTGGTAGAAGTCGTCGGCGGCGGTTCTGGTGGTGCTGGCCAGCGCCTTCATGATGGTGTCCCGCAGTGGCGCGGGCGCCCGGTCGAGGATGTACCGGTAGATCTCCACCACGTCGTCGGCGGTGATCTGGGTGTTGCCCCACCAGCCCGGATCGTCCGGCACGACGATGTCGGGCAGGTCCATCACCTTGGCCATCCGCTCGATGATCGCGATATTGCCGTACTGCTCCCACAATGTGTTGGCGATGTCGTCGTCGCTGACCGACAACATCGTCGCCACCAGACCGGCATCGGAGCCGTTCTGCAATGCCGTGACCGCGATGAGTAGTTTCACGACCGATTCCGCCGGAAAGTGATCGGTCGGATTCTCACTCATCACGACCTGCCCGGTCGTGCGGTCGAAGACGACGAGGGAGAACCGCCCGTCGGCCTCGGGCGAGCCCGGCGCAGCCGCCGCGACGGTGTCCGAGGTGCCGGCCGCGGCATCGGAGGTGCTGGTCACGGCGACGGAGCTGAGGGGAGGTGGGGCGGTGACGGCCACGGGGGACGGCTGGCTGCCGGTGGCGCGGACGTGCCCACAGCCCACGAGCGTCAGCGACGCCACCGTGAGGACAACGGTCGCCGGGATTCGCATGCTGGTTTAGTCGCCGGCACCGCGAAAAGGATGGTCGCCATAGTGAAACAACCGTGTCACAGGGCTTGTGACAGTGTTGTTTCACAATGGGAGATCTCTTCGGTGGGTCTCCCGACGTACAGTGCGCGCCAGCCGCTGACTGCTCGGTGCGCCCAACACGCGGGAAATGCCCCGGGCGGCCGCGACGACCGCCGGAACTATCTCTCGGGGCTGGGCCGACTCCGTCGGCACCACCACGGAGATCGCCGCGACCACGGCGTCGTCCGGCCCGCGCACGGGGGCGGCGACCGACAGCGCCACGGTCTCGATGGTGCCGTCGGTGATGGCGTAGCCGTCGCGGCGGACGTCGGCCAGGATTCGTCGGAGGTCCGATGGCCTGGTCACGGTCCGAGGCGTGAACCGGCGCAGCGGGGCAGCCAGGATCGCCTCCTGCACATCGGCCGGAGCGTGGGCCAGCAGCACGACCCCGACGCCGGTGGCGTGCGGGGCCAGCCGCCCACCGACCCGGGAGATGATCGACACGGCGTCCCGCCCGGAGATCCGCTCCAGGTACAGCACCTCGTGCCCCTCCAACACGGCCAGCTGCACGTGTTGGTGCGTCGCCTCGTACAGGTCCTCCAGGAACGGCATCGCGCTCTCCCGCAGGCGGACTCCGCGCGGCGCGAGCGACGCGATCTCCCATAGCCGCAACCCGATCCGGTACCGGCTGTCATCCCCACGCTCCAGCAGCCCACCGGCGGCCAGCTCGCCGACCAGCCGGTGCGTGGACGTCAGCGGCAGTCCCGTGCGCCGGCTGATCTCGGACAACGTCAGTGCCGATGCGCGCGCAGAGAAGGTGTCCAGCACGGCGATCAGGCGCGCCCCGACACTGACGGGCTCGGTGGTGCGAGGCGGCAACGGGCAACCCTTCCGTTCAACGGAAACCGGCGGTGACCGGAACGAGCATGGCTCCCATGCTGGACGCTCGCAACCAGGAAGGACGACACCGTGCGCACACAAGTCGGGATCATCGGAGCCGGCCCGGCCGGCCTGCTGCTGTCCCACCTGCTGCATCTCGACGGTGTCGACTCCGTGGTGATCGAGGAGCGCGGTGAGGACTACGTGCGGCACCGCGTGCGGGCCGGCGTCCTGGAGAACACCACAACGGACCTGTTGCGGGAGGTCGGCCTCGGCGACCGGATGGACCGCGAGGGCCTGGTCCACGGCGGCATCTCGCTGCGCTTCGACGGCGCCGACCACCGCGTCGCGTTCGAGGAGCTGGTCGGCCGCAACGTCACCGTGTACGGGCAGCAGGAGGTCGTGAAGGACCTCATCGACGCCCGTAACCGCGACGGCGGGCAGATCCTGTTCGACGTCAGCGACACGGCCGTGCACGACATCGACACCGACCGCCCGCGCATCACCTTCCGCGACGCCGACGGGCAGGTCCAGGAGCTGGTCTGCGACGTGATCGCCGGCTGCGACGGATTCCACGGCCCCAGCCGGAAAGCCGTGCCCCATGACGCCTACGACCACACCTATCCCTTCGCGTGGCTGGGCATTCTGGCCAAGGCCGCGCCCACCCGCGAAGAACTCGCCTACACGTATCACGAGCGGGGTTTCGCCCTGTACAGCATGCGTTCGCCCGAGATCACCCGGCTCTACCTCCAGGTCGACCCGGACGAGGACCTCGACGAGTGGCCCGACGACCGGGTCTGGGCCGAGCTGCACACCCGCATGGCCGTCGACGGCGAAAGTCCGGTGCTCGAAGGACCCGTGCTGGACAAGGGAATCACCGCCATGCGCAGCTTCGTCGCCGCCCCCATGCGGCACGGTCGCCTGTTCCTGGCCGGCGACGCCGCCCACATCGTGCCGCCGACCGGGGCCAAGGGCATGAACCTCGCCGTCGCGGACGTCCGCCTGCTGGCCCGGGCGCTGACGGAACTGCTGAAGCGCAACGAATCCCGTCTGGTCGAGTCCTATTCGGACGCCGCGCTGCGACGGGTGTGGAAGGCCGAGGCGTTCTCGTGGAAGATGACGTCGATGCTGCACATTCTGCCCACGGCCGACGCCTTCCAGCGTCAGATTCAGCTGGCCGAGCTGCGCTACACCGCCGGCAGTAGGGCCGCGCTGACCAGCATTGCCGAAAACTACGTCGGTCTGCCCTGGTAGATCTGGCATCCTGCGTGCGTGCTTGATCACGCATGGCTGCACGGCCTGGTCGATCCCGACGACCAGGTCCGTGCTCGCGCGCTCGAATGCCAACGGGCTCATGCCAACGATGACCGTGGCTTCGCCGGGCTGATCGCGGCCTTTCTGGACGTGTGGTCGCCGGGCATGGAATTCGCGTCGTTCGCCCTGCTCTTCCTGCGTTGGGAGGCGCTGCGTGCAGGGGAATGGCGGGATCGGAACGCGCACGCCTACTCGCCGTGGTCAATCAAGGAGCAGGTGCTCCGCCGCTTCGCTGTCGGCGGCGTGCCCGACGAGCTGCGGTCCGAGGCCGCGGATCTGGTGCTGACGGCGATCCGGCGGCCGTACCGCTGCAAGGACTGGCGCTACGCCGGGTTGGTCCACCACGTGCCGACCGAAGCATTCCGGCCGAGCGTCGACGATCCCGATCCGCTGGTGTCGGCCCGCGCGCAGTTCCTGGTGCACGTCGCCGACCATCCCGGCCGGCCGCTCACCCGCACGACTTGGCCGCGGTGGCTGGCGGTTCGAACAGACGTTCGATAGTGTCGGTGGCATGGCGTTGCAGGGTTCACTGTTCGACCAGGCCGAGTCGCCCACGCTGGCGTCGCTGCGCGGGGTCCACCGCACCGAACTGACCGAGGGCGCGTGGGTGGACGTGCTGCCGAGCTGGCTCACCGGCGCGGATCTGCTGTTCGACCGGCTGGTGGGACACGTGCCCTGGTACGCGGAGCGCCGCCAGATGTACGACCGGATAGTGGACGTGCCCCGGCTGGTCTGCTTCTACCGCGAGCACGTCCAGCTGCCGGATCCCGTGCTCGACCGGGCCCGGGACGCCCTCACCGACCACTACGGGCCGGAGCTGGGGGAGCCGTTCCGCACGGCCGGCATGTGCTACTACCGCGACGGCCACGACAGCGTGGCCTGGCATGGCGACAACAGTGGCCGCAACACCGATCGGACCATGGTGGCGATCGTGTCGCTGGGCGCCCCGAGGGCGCTGTTGCTGCGCCCCCGAGGCGGCGGGGAGAGCGTCCGGCACACGCTGGGCCACGGCGACCTGATCGTCATGGGCGGCACGTGCCAGCGGACGTGGGAGCACTCCGTGCCCAAGACGGCGAAGCCGGTCGGGCCGCGGATCAGCGTGCAGTTCAGGCCACGGGGTGTGCACTGAGCATCTGCTCGGTCACTTCCCACAGCCGCACGGCATTGGCCAGGTCCAGCGCGTAGGCCGCGACGCCGTGCAGCAGGTCCTCGCCGCGCGCATCCAGGGTCTCGGCTTCGTTGCAGTCCTCGAAGTACCGTCCGCCGACGCCGTCGAGCAGCGGCGACACCGCCAGCAGCACCGAGGTCGCCGCGCCCTGCTGCACCGTCTTCCAGTCGTCGGTCGAGCTGCGCAGCCGGCCGCCGACATGGCGCTGGAGGTTGGTGGAGATCGCGCCCGGCATGACGGCGTTGGCGGTGATGCCGTCGGCCGCCCAACGCCGGGTCGCCTCCACCGCGAACAGGACATTGGCGGTCTTGGACTGACCGTAGGCCAGCCACGGGTCGTACGGGCGGAACGCGAAGTGCAGGTCGTCGAAGATCACCGGCGAGTGCTTGTTGGCGCTGGAACTCAGGGCCACGATCCGGCCGCGTCCAAGGGCCAGTGCCTCGTGCAGCCCCACGGTGAGCGCGAAGTGGCCCACGTGGTTGGTGGCGAACTGCATCTCCCAGCCCTCGGCCGTGTGCTGCTCCGGCATCGCCATCACGCCGGCGTTGTTCACCAGGACGTGCAGCGGCCCGTCCCAGCCGCCCACGAAGTCGGCGATGGTCCGCCGGTCGGCCAGGTCCACATGGGACACTCGAACTCCCCGCCGATGTCGGCGGCGATGCGCTTGCCGGCCTCGACATCCCGGACGGCCAGCGTGACCTCGGCCCCGGCGCGGGCCAGTGTGCGGGCCGTCTCGACGCCGATGCCGGATGCGCCGCCGGTGACGATCGCGCGGCGGCCGGCGAGGTCGACACCGGCGGCCACTTCGCCGGCGGTGGAGGCGAATCCGAACGGAGTCGTGATACGTGTCATGGGAATCAGTCTGCGACCGTCCACATAGGCCAGCCAGTGCTCCCCGGATCCTGGGACCACGGGGGACAGGCAGGGCGCACGCGATCCCCTTACGCTGGAAGCATGGACACGCGACTCGGCGAGTACCTGCGGGCCCGCCGTGCGGCTGGAACAGGGGCGAGACCAGAACCCGTCCGAACAGGTGCTGGAGGCGATCGCGCGGGCGTTGCAACTGGACGTAGAGGCCACCGAGCACCTGCGCGCCCTGGCCCGGCCCGCGGTCCGGAAACGCCCGACCCGCAAGGCGGACAAGGCATCCGAGGGCATCCGGCAGCTGGTGATGTCCTGGCCCGACACGCCCGCGTACGTGCAGAGCCGTCTGCACGACGTGCTCGTGGCCAACCCCATGGCCACCGCGCTGTGCCCGAGCTACCGCGAGGGCAAGAACATGATGCGGGAGGCCTTCCTCAACCCGGCCGTGCGCGGGATGTACCGGAGGGACTGGGACGCGATCATCGCCGGCACGGTGGCCGGGCTGCGCGCCCTGGTCGGTCCCGATGTGGACGATCCCGCGCTGGCCGAGCTGGTGGGGGATTTGTCCGTACGCAGCGAGGAGTTCCGCCGGCTGTGGGCCCGGCACGACGTCCGCCGGCGCACCAGCGGCGTCTCGTACCTGACCCACCCGCTGGTCGGCGACCTCGACCTGCGGCACGAGAAGCTGGCCGTGACCGGTTCCGACGGGCAGATTCTCGTCGTCTTCCACGCCGAGCCGGGCAGTAGGTCCGCCCAGGCGCTGGCCCTGTTGCGGGCTCTGTAAAGTTCCCCCGTCGTCTCAGCGACGAAGGGGGAGAAGTGCGCAGAATCGTCGTGCTCATCGCGGCTGTCGCGGTGGCCGTCCCGGCCGTGGCCGCGTCCACTGTGAACGCGGCCGCCGTCAGCCAGGCGCCGACACTCGATCCGGCCACCGTGGCCGCGTCGATGAGCTATCTGGAGCAGGCCTACGGCGTCAGTCCGGCCGAGGCGCTACGCCGTCTGGAGCTACAGCTCGACGCGTCCCGACTGGACACGACGTTGCGCGCCAAGGCTTCCGCCACCTACGGCGGCATGGCGATCGACCAGCAGCACGGCGGCGTGCTCACCGTGGACGCCACCGACCAGGCGGCGATCAAGCCGTACCTGACCCAGCTCCCGGACCGCTCGCACGTGCGGACCCGCACCGTCGCGAACTCCCTGTCCGAGCTGACCACGGTCCGCAACCAGTTGGCCACGCAGGTCGACGCGGGCGCTGACTCCGCCTACCTGCCGGCGATCGACCAGCAGGCCAACAACGTGGTCCTGTGGCGGCGCACGCCGGCCGCGGCCCGGGCCGCTGTCAGCCAGCCCGGCGTGGTTGTGAAGGACCTGCCGATCCCGACGCCACTGAGCGGCCCGGTCGACTGGGGCTACTGCCACCCGCTGTTCTGCAGCGGCTACGGCCCCATGCGCGGCGGCCTGCGGCTGGACTACACCCGGGACGACGGCAGCATGGGCGGCTGCACGGTCGCCTTCAACGTGCGGTCCACCGGCGGCGGCTTCCCCAACAACACCCCCTGGGTGCTCACCGCCGGGCACTGCGCCCAGAACAAGACGAACTTCACGCCCACACAGCACAACACGACGCCGATCGTGAACCAGCACGGCGTGGAGAAGTACGCGTACCCGTACGACTACCAGTTCGTGCAGTACGTCGATCTGACCACCGCCGACGCGTGGCTCAACAACCAGACCCCGCACAACACGGTCCTGCTGTACTGCCGCCCCGGCGGCCTGGACTCCTCGCAGGCGTGCAACGGGCAGAACGCCGACTCGGGCAGCCAGCCCATCACCGGCATCCACCCCCTTTCCGACATCAAGGCCGGCTGGGTGGTCTGCGCCGACGGCTCGGCCTCCAGCAAGCGCAACTACCCGCAGGCCGTGGACAGCGGTGCCGGCGCCGACTACCTGCCCGGCACCCGCTGCGGCCAGGTCACCTCCACCGACGTCGGCATCAACACCAACATCTGCGCCCGCCCCGGCGACAGCGGCGGCCCGCTGTTCAGCCAGGTCGACAACACCGCGCTCGGCATTCTCGAGGGCAACCTGCCGGGCCAGAACGGCAGCGGCCCGTGCACCAGCGGCGAGGCCAACAACTACTCGCCCATCGGCACGATCCTCGACGACGTCAACGCGTTCAGCGGCGGCAAGGGCTCGCACTTCGACGTGATCACCACGCCCAACGGCTAGAACACGAGGCGGTGGGCGACGCCGACGACCGACTTGTAGGCGTCGCCCCATTTCGCCCGGGCCACCGCGGCCCGGGCGGCATTGCCGCCGGGGGCGCCGTGCACGCCGCCGCCGGGATGGGCCGAGCTGCCGGCGAGGAAGAGCCGGTCGACGGGAGTGTCGGCGCGGCCGAGGCCCGGCGTCGGCCGGAACACCAGCTGCTGGGCGATGATCGCGGTGCCGCCGTTGACGGTGGCGGTGAAGTCGTCGGGGCCCTGCACGTGCCGGGCGATGATCCGGTCGGCGAAGCCGGGGGCGTGCTTCTCGACCACCTGCTGGATCTTGTCCGCGAACCGCGTCACCCGGTCCTTGGTCCAGCGTTGTCCCTGCGGCACATGGGTGTATGCCCACGCCGACTCGGTGCCGGCGGGGGAGCGGGTCGGGTCGGCGGTGGTGGTCTGCCCGAGAAGCAGGAACGGGTTGCGGGGTACGCGCCCCAGTGCCATGTCGGTGCTGGCCCCGGACATCATGTCCATGTCGCCACCCAGATGCACCACGCCGGCGGTCGCACCTTCCTTGGCCGTCCAGGGAATCGGCGCCGACAGAGCCCAGTTCACTTTGACAGTGGCCGGATCCCACCTGAACCGCTGAAGATCCTGCACGAGACGTGACGGAAGGTGTTGCGGTCCAACAAGGTCGGTGTACAGCTGCGGCGCCGGCACGTCGGCCAGGACGGCTTTGAGGGCACGGATGGCGTTGCCCTCGTGGTCCCGCACGCCGACGGCCGTCCCTCGGGCGATCAGGATCTCGGTCACCCGCCGGCCGCATTCCACCTGCCCGCCAACGGATTTCAGCCGCGCCACCAACGCCCGGGTCAGCTCGCCGGCCCCGCCCTCCGGTGTCGGAAAGCCCAGCTCCTGCGCGACCATGGCCAGCAGCCAGGCGAACACCCCGCTGCCGGCGTTGTCGATCCCGGCATCTGCGTGCATCGCGTTGCCGTTCAACAACAACCGCGCACCCTCGCCGGCGAACCGCTCCTCGGCCAGCACCCGTGCCGACAACGTCAGCATCCGGGCCAGCCGCAGCGCCTCCGCCGATCCCGTTGCGGCCACGAGCTTCCCGGCCGCCCGCACCGGCGGGAACGGCCGGAGCAGCGCCTCCAGCAACGGATCCCGCGCCGTCAACCACTGGTCGTGCATCGCGCGCCAGGCCTCGCCGTCACGGGAATCGAACTGCGCCACCGAGGCCATCGTCCGCTCGATGTCTGGCGACAGCGTCACCCCGCGCCCGTCCGGCAGCACATGGGCCAGCACATCCGGGGCGTGCCGCCACTTCAGCCCGTGCCGCTCCAACTGGAGGCCCTTGAGCACGGGCGAGGCGACGGCCAGCGGATACGAGGAGCTGTAGAGGTCGGTCACGAAGCCCGGCGCCGTCACCTCCGCGCTGCGCACCGACCCGCCGGGCTCGTCCGCCGCCTCCAGGACCAGCACCCGCCAGCCGGCGTCGCCCAGCAGGTTCGCCGCGACCAGCCCGTTGTGCCCGGCCCCGATGACCACGGCGTCGAAGTCCATACCCCACCCTAAGATCTGCTTCGTGCTCGCACTCTTCGATCTTGACGGTACTCTCGCCGACCGCCACGCCGGCCAGCTCGCCTGGGCCGTGGAGTTCGCCGCCGACCACGGCCTCGACCCGGCGGAGGCGGACTGGCTGATGGCGGCCGACGGCAACGGGATGGTGCCGAAGGAGGAGTACTTCGGCCTGGTCCGCGAGCGCTACGGGCTCGCCGCCTCCTACGACGAGCTGTGGGTGCAGTACCGCGACCGCCAGCCGACGCTGGTCCCGGCTTACGACGGCGTGCTCGACGGCCTGAAGCAGCTGCGGGCCGCTGGCTGGCGCATCGGCGTTGTGACTAATGGTTATGAGGACGTGCAGACGCTCACCCTGACCAGCAGCGGCATCGCCGAGCACGTGGACGGCTGGGCGATCTCCGCCGCCGAGAACATCCGGAAGCCCGACGTCGGCCTGTTCGAGATCGCCGCGGCACGGGCCGGCTCGGCGCTCGGTGACGGGTGGATGGTCGGCGACAGCGAGGCCGACATCGTGGGCGGCCGCGCCGCCGGCCTGCGCACGGCCTGGGTGCGTCACGGCCGCGAGTGGCCGGCCGGGGGCCATGGTCCGGATCATGTCGTGGCCGCCGCGGCGGATGCGGTTCGCCTCATTCTGCGGTGACCGCCGGGCCCGATCGTCCATACTGAACCGGACGTTGTGGACCGGGGGGCCGTGCACATCTGTGAACGCGTGATCCTTGTCCGGCCCTGGGGGGACCGGGCAGCATGGTGGGTGCGTCATCGCTGACAACGATGTCAAAGCGCCGCCGCCACGGTGCCAGGATGAATGGGGACAGCCGTGGCCAGGTACTGGACAGCGATGTTGGCCGTCGTGACCGCGTTGGCCCTCGCCGGGCCGGCGACGGCCGACGCGGCGACGTCGATCACCATCGACGGCTCCCAAGGCGGCCGGACCTTCGACGGCATCGGCGCGATCAGCGGCGGCGGGGGCAACTCGAGGCTGCTGATCGACTACCCGGAACCCCAGCGGAGCCAGGTGCTGGACTACCTGTTCAAGCCGGGCTACGGCGCGGACCTCCAGGTCCTCAAGCTGGAGATCGGCGGCGACGCCAACTCCACCGACGGCTCCGAGCCGAGCATCGAGCACACAAAAGGCGCCGTGAACTGCGGCGGCGGCTACGAGTGGTGGCTGGCCGAGCAGGCCAAGTCCCGCAACCCGAACATCGAGCTGTACGGGCTGGCCTGGGCCGCCCCGGGCTGGATCGGCAACGGGAACTTCTGGTCCCAGGACATGGTCGACTACCTGATGACGTGGCTGGGCTGTGCCAGGCAGCACGGCCTGGGCATCAGCTTCCTCGGCGGCTGGAACGAACGCGGCTACGACAAGGGCTGGTACGAGAACCTGCACGCCACCCTGGCCGCGAAGGGCTACGGCGGCGTGAAGGTCGTCGGCGCGGACTCCGGCTGGGAAGTAGCCGACGACATGGTCAAGGACCCCACCTTCGCCAAGGCGGTGGACATCGTCGGCGCGCACTACCCCTGCCACGGCGGCGACGGCGGCGACGCTGTCTCGTGCGGCACGACGTCCAACGCCCTGGCCACCGGCAAGCCGCTGTGGGCCAGCGAGAACGGGTCGCAGGACATCAACAGCGGCACCGCGGCCCTGATCAGGTCGATCACCCGCGGCTACCTCGACGCCAAGATGACCGCCTACCTGAACTGGCCGTTACTCGCCGCGATCTACCCCAACCTGCCGTACAGCACGGTCGGGCTCGCCGTCGCGCCGTCGCCGTGGTCGGGCGCGTACAGCACGGGCAAGAGCACCTGGGCGACGGCGCAGGTCACCCAGTTCACCAAACCGGGCTGGCACTTCATCGACTCGGCCAGCGGCTATCTCGGCACCAGCGGCAGCTACGTCACCCTGACCGACGGCCACGACTACAGCACCGTCATCGAGACGTCCACTGCGACCGCCGCCCAGCAGGTGAGTTTCTCCGTGCGGGGCCTCAACACGAGCACCGCGCACGTCTGGACCACCAGCCTCGGCACCGGCCCCGACTTCCAGCACAGCGCCGACGTCAACGGCGCCAGCTACACGCTGACCCTCCAGCCGAACACGATCTACACCATCTCCACGACCACCGGGCAGGGCAAGGGAACCGCGGTCAGCCCGGCCGAGCACGGCCTGGCCTTGCCGTACCGCGACGGCTTCGAGTACGCCAGCGGCACGGAAGCCAAGTACCTCTCGGACATGCAGGGCTCGTACGAGGCGCAGCCGTGCGTGGGCCGCAGCGGCCAGTGCCTCACCCAGATGGCGCCGATCCGGCCGATCGAGTGGCAGGACGACTCCGACGCGTTCTCCCTGATCGGCGACCAGGACTGGGGCAACTACACCGTCTCGGCCGACGTCCGGCTGGCCAAGGCCGGCACGGTGGAGCTGATGGGCCGGGCCAACGCGCAGTCCCGCCCGCAGTCCCATCAGGACGCCTACTACTTCCGGGTGAGCGGTACCGGGGCGTGGTCCATCGTCTCCGGCGACACCAGCGGAACCCTCACGACCTTGGCCTCCGGCACCACAACCGCCCTCGGCACGAACGCGTGGCACACGCTCTCCGTGACCTTCCAGGGCAGCACCATCACCGGATCGGTCGACGGCCACACCGCGGGCACCGCCACCGACGGGCGCTGGACCAACGGCCAGGCCGGCATCGGCGTCGTCGGCTATGCCACGGACCAGTTCGACAACCTGGCGATCACGCCCGGCGCCGGTTCGCCGGCCCGCCAGGGCCCGATCACGTCCGGCATGGCCGGCAAGTGCGCCCGGGCCGGCGCGCAGGTCGCGCTGGCCACATGCGACGGCTCCGCCGCGCAGACCTGGACCGTCCGCAACGGCTCGCTCGTGAATTCCGGGCAGTGCATGGACGTTACCGGACTGGGCACGGCCAACGGCACGCTGGTCGAGCTGTGGGACTGCAACGGCGGCGGAAACCAGCAGTGGACGCAGGCGGCCGACGGCAGCCTGCGAAGCGTCCAGTCGGGCAAGTGCCTGGACGACCCGGGCTTCTCCACCACGGACGGGACCCAGCTGGAGATCTGGGACTGCAACGGCGGTGCGAACCAGCGCTGGCAGCTGCCGGCGGCTTGACCGGGCGCGACGGCCCGCACCAACGGACTATGGAACAGGCTGATCAAAGGGGGCACAGTGGAAGACATGTCACGACGCTCGGTGCTGAGACTCGCAGGCGTGATCGCGGCGGCGGGGGCGCTGCCGATGATGACGGTGCCGGGCGCTGCGGAGGCAGCTCCGGCCGGCACCTTCACGCCGTTGCGTCCGCCGGCCACCCCGCTGGCGGTGCGGTCTCCGTACCTGTCGGCGTGGCATGCCGCTGACAACCTGCCCGGGGCGTGGTCGAGCTTCTGGAACGGCCGCACCACCGCGCTGTGCGGCATCGTCCGTGTGGACGGCACGTCCTATGTGTTCGCGGGCGCGCCGACGCAGCCGGCGCTGCCCCAGCTGACGCAGACGTCCTTGCAGGTCACGGCAACCCGGTCGATCTACACCCTGACCGGCGGCGGCGTCACCCTGACGGTGACGTTCTTCTCCCCGGTCGACCCGGAGAACGTGCAGCGGCAGTGTGTCCCGCTCAGCTACGTGACGGTCGGCGTGGCCAGCGCCGACGGCCGGCAGCACCAGGTGAGCGTGTATCTGGACATCTCCGCCGAGTGGGCCCACGGCGACAACGGCCAGCTCGTCAACTGGCGCAAGGACCAGACGGCGTCGACCACCACGCTGTCGTTCACGCCGACCTCGCCGACCCCGTTGGCGGAGAACAACGACCAGGCGTCGTGGGGAACCGTGATGCTGGCCGGCGTGAACACCGACGGCCTGACATGGCAGATCGGGCAGGACACCGTGGTGCGCGGCAACGCTGCCTCGGCCGGCACGTTGCCTGGCACCGTCGACACGGACATGCCGCGCCAGATCTCCAACCGTTGGCCGGTGCTCGGCCTCAACGCCGACCTCGGCTCCGTCGGCTCCACCACGGCCGAGTTCACGGCCGTGCTGGGCCATGTCCGCACCCCGGTCGTCGCTTACCTGACCGACGCGCTCCGTCCATGGTGGACGCACTACTGGTCGACGTGGCAGTCCATGATGGACTGGTTCGTGGCCGACCGCGGCGCGGCGCTGTCCCGTGCGGTCGCCTTGGACGCCCAGCTCAACCAGGACGCCACCGCCGCCGGCGGCGCCAAGTACGCGGCGCTGTGCACGCTGGCCGTGCGGCAGGCCATGGGCGCCACGGAACTGGTGGACCGCAACGGATCCCCGTGGGCCACGCTGAAGGAGATCTCCTCCAACGGCAACATGTGCACCGTCGACGTGATCTACCCGGCCTTTCCCGGCTACCTCTACCTCGGGCCGTCGTACCTGCGGCTGTTGCTGGAGCCGTTGTTCGACTACGCCGAGCACGGCGGCTGGCCCAAGGAGTTCGCCGAGCACGACCTCGGCACGCACTACCCCAACGCCACCGGCCACAACGACGGCAACGAGGAGGACATGCCGGTCGAGGAATCGGCCAACATGCTCATCATGTCGGCCGCGCTGGTGCAGCGCCTGCCGGCCGCCGACGCCCACGCCTTCGCGCAGGCCCACTACGCCATCCTCAAGCAGTGGGCCGACTACCTGGTCGGCAACACCCTGGATCCCGGTCTGCAGAACCAGACCGACGACTTCACCGGCTTCATCGCGCACAGCGCCAACCTCGCGCTCAAGGGCATCGTCGGCGTCGGCGCGATGAGCGTGATCTCCCGGTTCCTCGGCAACGCCGCCGAGGCCGACCACTACATCTCGGTGGCGCGCTCCTACATCAGCCAGTGGTTCGACCTGGCCCAGGACCCGTCCGGCACGCACCTGAAGCTGGCCTACGACCTGAACAACACGTGGAGCCTCAAGTACAACGGCTACCCCGACGAGCTGCTGGGCCTCGACCTGGTGCCCGAGGCCGTGCATGCGCAGGAGGCCGCCTGGTACCAGGCCAACGCCACCCCGTACGGCGTGCTGCTGGATCCGCGCAACGACTACACCAAGGCGGACTGGGAGCTGTGGACCGCCGCCTGGCTGGCCGACCGCCCGGTCCGGGACACGCTGATCAACGGCGTGTTCAACTTCGCCAACACCACCGGCGACCGGGTGCCGGTGTCCGACTGGTACAGGGTGGCCAACGGCTCGTTCCTGTACTTCAGGGCGCGGCCCGTCGTCGGAGGCTTTCTGGCCCTGTTGCCCCGCACGCAGACCGGCGTCACGCAGTGGGTACGGATCCAGAACAAGCACAGCAACAAGCTGTTGGCCGTGCAGAACCAGTCCACCGCCAACAGCGCCGAGGTCACTCAGTACGCGGACAACGGCACCCCCGACCACCTGTGGGCGATCGTGCCCGACAGTTCGGGTGTCGTGCGGATCGTCAACCGGCACAGCGGCAAGATCCTGGCGGTGCACAACCAGTCCACCGACGACGGCGCCCACGTGCAGCAGTACGTGGACAACGGGACGCCCGACCACCTCTGGCGCATCGTCGACGCCGGTGACGGCTGGTCCAAGATCGTCAACGTGCACAGCGGCAAGGTGATGGCCGTGCAGGACCAGTCCACCGCCGACTCCGCCCAGGTCACCCAGTGGTCCGACAACGGCTCCGAAGACCACCTCTGGCGCCTCCTCTAAAACCGCGAGTCCCGCTCTCGGGCAAGCATGTGTCGAGTTCCGTAACTCG
>NZ_JBFBAM010000043.1:0-77037 GCF_040682195.1 Kutzneria sp. NPDC051319
GGGGGCGGGCGGGGGGGGGGGGGGGCCCCCAACGCCTGCGGGGGCCCGGCGGGGGCGGCGCGCCCCCCTCTCTCGGTCAGCGATTACTTGGTGAAGCCGATGTTGATGTAGTCGATCGGGTTGGTCGCGAAGCCCATGGCGCCGTAGTTGGCGACGGTCTTCTTCGTGGCGACCGCGCCCGGCAGCTGGTACAGCGGCAGCTCGCCGGCGACGTCCCAGAGCATCTTGTCGATGTCGTTGACGTCCTGGGCGCGCTTGGTGTCGTCCAGCTCGGCCACGGCGCTGTTGAAGGCGTCGTTGATGGCCTTGTTGCCGACGTGGCCGTAGTTCTGCTGCACGTTGGCCGGGTTCGCCAGGTCGAGCGAGTAGGCGCCCTTCTGGCCGGACGCCGGCGTGCTGGCGCCGATCCAGCGGAAGGTGGCCAGGTCGAAGTTGCCGACGTTGACGTACTTCGGGAAGAAGTCGGCGGTGGGCACCGCGTTGATGGTGACCTTGACGCCGACCTGGGCCAGCTGCTGCTGCAGGATCTTGCCGGTGTCGTCGGAGGCCGGCGTGCTGGAGCTGACGTAGGTGATGTCCAGCTCCTTGCCGTCCTTGGACCGGAACTGGCCGCTCTGCTTCCAGCCCAGCGCGTCCAGGTCGGTCTTCGCCTTGTCCACGCTGAACTTCAGGTCGCCGGAGTTGTCCTTGTACTCCTTGGTGCCCTGGGCGAAGATGTGGTTGCCCAGCAGCGGCGGGTTGGGCGTGATCTTGCCGATCTCGGCGTTGGCGATGGCCTTGCGGTCAATGGCCTCGAACACGATCTGGCGCAGCTTCTGGTCGGCCAGGATGCGGCCCTCGCCGCCGTTGAGCGTCAGGTGCACGGTGTCCGGGGCGACGGCCTGGCGCAGCGAGACGTTCTGCATCGTCTTGTAGCGGGTGATGGCGTCCAGCAGCGCGTTGGTGTCGGCCACGTCGATCGCGCCGGACTGCATCGCGTCGGGCATGGTCGGACGGGTCAGCACCTTGAACAGGATGCCGTCCAGGTGCGGCTTCTTGCCCCACCAGTTCGGGTCGCGAACGACCGAGACGGTCTTCGCGGTCAGGTCGATCTTGCCGATCTTGAACGCGGCGCCGGTGATCTTCGGCTCGTCCACCCAACCGGTGTTGAACTCGGTCGGGTCGGAGTTCAGCTCCTTCGGGTAGAGCGGGCTGAACAGGCCCTTCCACTCACCGAAGGGCTTGTCGAAGGTGATCTTGACGTCCTGGTCGTCCGAGCCCCGCTCGACCTTGGAGATGTTCTCGTAGCCGGTCGTGGTGTTGGGCTGGTAGGCCGGGTTGGTCCCGTTCTGGGCCTTCCACTGCCACTCGAAGTCCTCCCAGCTCATGGCCCGGCCGTTGGACCACTTCGCCTTGGGATTGATCTTGAACTCGAGCACCTGCGGGCTGGTGGACACCACGTCCGCCGAGGTCAGGTAGTCCTTGTTGATCTCGAGCGTGGCGTCGGCCTTCTCGGTGAAGATCCACGGCTCCAGCGTGTTGGACATCCGGGCGCTGGCGACGTCGTTGCCGTCGACCTGGTTCTGGTTCCAGTTCGCGGACGGCGAGTCGATGGCGAACTGGAGGGTGCCGCCGTCCTTGATGTTGTCGTCCGGCTGCGGGTTGATGTCGTTGACACCCGCCTTCTGATCGCCCTGCGGCAGTTGTCCGCCACCACCTCCGCCGCCGCAGGCGCTGAGGGTGAGCGCCGCCGCGAGCACCGGCGCCGCGAGCGCCAGCACCTTCCTTCTGCCCATCGAACTGACCTCCGTTGTTCCTCGTGACCGTCCGACGGCGTCGTCGGCCGGTTTGCCTGTCCGCCCACGGCCCGCCCCGGTCACCTGGTGTTGCCCGGCGCGCACCTTGGGTGATTCCTCCCCAGTTGCGACACTGGCCCGGCGACACTGTGGTCGCCGGGCCAGCTGTCACGGAATCGTCCGTCTGATCACTTGAGGAAGCCCATGTTCGCGTAGTCGAACGGGTACTGCGCGAAGCCGAACGCGCCGAAGTTGGCGAGCGTGTTGCGCACCGCGTAGGCGCCGGGGACCTGGTAGGTGGGCAGCAGGTGCCCTTCCTTCCAGATCTCGGTGTCGGCCTGCTGGATCAGGTCGACGCGCTTGTTCTCGTCCAGCTCGGAGCCGGCCTGGTCGAGCAGCTTGTTGATGGTGTCGTTGCCGATCGCGCTGTAGTTCTGCTGGGTGTTGCCCGGCGTGAAGTAGAACGCGGCGGCGTTGGCCGAGATCGGCTGCGGCGGCGCGGACAGGCCGTAGGCGACCAGGTCGTAGGCGCCGCGGTAGACGTAGTTCTTGAACAGCTCCGCCGCCGGCACCGAGTTGATCTTGGCGTTGACCCCGGCCAGCTTCAGCTGCGACTGCACGAGGCCCGAGATCGCGGTGGAGATCGGGTTGCCGGCGTCGATGACGAAGTTGACGTCGAGTTCCTTGCCGTCCTTGGCCCGGAAGTCGCCGCTCTGCTTGTAGCCCAGCTCGTCCAGCTTCTTCTTGGCCGCGTCCAGGTCGAACTTGATCGGCGCGGAGTTGTCCTTGTAGTTCTTGGTGCCCTTGACGAAGAAGTGGTTGCCCAGCGGCGTCGGGTCGGTGCTCATCGGGCCGAGCAGCGCCTTGGCGATCGACTTGGTGTCCACCGCCTGCTCGACCGCCACCCGGGTGGCCTGGTCCTCCAGCGGCGTGCCCTTGGCCCCGTTGAAGTCCAGCAGGTTGTACTGGGCCTCGGTGGACTGCCGGATGGTCACGTTCTGGATCGTCTTGGCCCGCTGGTACAGGTCGACGCTGGAACCGATGCGGTACCAGTCGATCGCGCCCGAGGCCAGCGCGTCCGGCAGGGCGTTGCGGGAGACCACCTTGAACAGGATCTGGTCCAGGTAGGGCTTCTTGCCCCACCAGTTCGCGTCCGGCACGACCGAGACGGTCTTCGCGGTCAGGTCGATCTTGCCGATCTTGAACGCGCCCGCGGTGATCTTCGGCTCGTCCTCCCAGCCCTTGTTGAACTCGTCCGCCGTGGCGTTGAGCTCCTTGGGCGTCAACGGCGAGAACAGGCTCTGCCACTCACCGAAGGGCTTGTCGAAGGTGACCTTGACGTCCTGGTCGCCGCTGCCCTTCTCGACCTTGCCGATGTTCTCCAGCCCGGTCGTGGAGTTGCACTGGTAGTCCTTGTTCTTGCCGTTGCAGGCCTGCCAGTCGGACTGGAAGTCCTCCCACGTGATCGCCCGGCCGTTGGACCACTTGGCCTTCGGGTTGATCTTGTACTCGACGACCTCGGGGCTGGTCGAGACCACCGAGGCCGACTCCAGGTAGTCCTTGTTCAGCGCCAGCGTGTTGTCCTGCTGCGCGGTGAACAGCCACGGCAGCATGGCGTTGATCATCCAGGCGCCGGTCTGCGTGGAGCCGTCGGTCTGGGACGGGTTCCAGTTGTCCGACAGGGAGTCCACCGGCCACTGCAGGATGCCACCCTGCTTGATCTTGTCCGCGGGCTGCGCGTTGATGTCGTTCTTACCGACGGTCGACTCGTTGGACTTGAGGTTGCCGCCGCCGGAGTTCCCTCCGCCGCAGGCCGTGACGAGCAGCGCCGCCGCGGCCAGCGCCCCCAGTAGCTTCTTGTTCATCGGTTTCAGACCACCTGTTTCGTTCGGGCGAAATGACAGGCCACTTCGTGATCCTCGCCCTGGGACTCACGGGGCGGCTCCACCTCGATGCATTTCGCCTTGTCCGAGTCGGACAGTGTGGCGTGCAGGAAGCAACGGGTGCGGAATCGACAGCCGGACGGCGGGTTCGCCGGGCTGGGCAGGTCGCCGGACAGGATGATGCGCTCGCGCGCGCGCTCCTTGACCGGGTCCGGGATCGGGATCGCGGACAGCAGGGCCTGGGTGTAGGGGTGGCTGGGCGCGCCGAACACCGAGTCGACGTCGCCGATCTCGATGATCTTGCCGAGGTACATCACGGCCACCCGGTCGGCGATGTGCCGGATCACGGACAGGTCGTGGGCCACGAACAGGTAGGACAGCCCGAGCTCGGCCTTGAGCTTGTCCAGCAGGTTGATCACGCCGGCCTGGATGGACACGTCCAGCGCGGACACCGGCTCGTCCAGCACCAGCAGCTTCGGCTCCAGCGCGAGCGCGCGGGCGATGCCGATGCGCTGCCGCTGGCCGCCGGAGAACTCGGCCGGGTAGCGGTCGGCGTGCTCGGCCCGCAGCCCGACCAGGTCCAACAGCTCCGGGATGCGCTTGCGGATGTGCGCGGTGTCGATCCCGTGCACCTGCATGGGTTCGGCGATCACGTCGCCGACCGGCATGCGGGGATCCAGCGAGGCCAGCGGATCCTGGAACACGACCTGCATGTCCCGGCGAATCGCCTTGCGCCCCTTGCCGTCCAGAGTGGACACGTCCTTGCCCAGCACGGAGATGTTGCCGCCGGCCGGCTGCTCCAGGCCGAGGATCTGCATCAGCGTGGTGGTCTTGCCGCAGCCCGACTCGCCGACCAGGCCGAGCGTCTCCTGCTCGCGCACCTCGAAGCTGACGCCGTCCACCGCGTGCACGGTGCCGACCTTGCGCTTGAGCACGACGCCCTTGGTCACCGCGAAGTGCTTGACCAGCGACTCGACCCCGAGCACCACCGGCCGCTCCGCCCGCGGCCGCAGCGCGGCCTTGGGCTCCTCGATCAGCTCCGCGCCGAACACCTCGACGGCCGTCTCGATCGCGGCCGCGTTGCTGGCGTCCACGCCCTCGATCTCGTCGGCGGCGGCCTCGGTCGCGGCCAGCTCGGCGCTGCGGATGCAGGCCGCCCGGTGCGCACTCGTGCCGTCCACTTCGGACAGTGCCGGCTCCTCGGTGAGGCAGTCGTCCACGGCCATCGGGCAGCGCGGCGCGAACGGACACCCCGGCGGCAGGTCGGTCAGCGACGGCGGCTGGCCCTTGATCGGCACCAGCGGCAGCTTCTCGGCGGCGTCCACCCGGGGCAGCGAGCCCAGCAGGCCGAGCGTATACGGCATGCGCGGCTGCTGGTAGATCTCGTTGACGTGCCCGGTCTCCACCGCCTTGCCGGCGTACATCACCATCAGCCGGTCGGCGAAGCCGGCGACGACGCCGAGGTCGTGGGTGATGATCACGATGCCGGCGCCGGTCACCTCCTTGGCCGTCTTGAGGACCTCCAGCACCTGCGCCTGCACGGTCACGTCGAGCGCGGTCGTCGGCTCGTCGGCGATGATCAGGTCCGGGTCGTTGGCGATGGCCATGGCGATCACCGCGCGCTGCCGCATGCCGCCGGAGAACTCGTGCGGGAACGCCTTGGAGCGGGCGCCCGAGTTCGGGATGCCGACCAGGTCCAGCAGTTCCACCGCGCGGTTGTTGGCGGCCTGCTTGGTCAGCCGGCCCCGGCCGTGGATGAGCAGCGCCTCCGCGATCTGGTCGCCGACGGTGTACACCGGCGTCAGCGCGGACAGCGGGTCCTGGAAGACCATGGAGATCCGGCGCCCCCGGATCTTCGACAGCTGCACGTCGGACAGCCCCAGCAGCTGCTGGCCCTGGAAGCGGATGGAACCGGTGATCCGTGCCTGATCGGGCAGCAGGCCCATCACCGCCAGCGAGGACACCGACTTGCCCGAGCCGGACTCGCCGACGATGCCGAGCACCTCGCCGCGTGAGACCTGGTAGCTCAGGCCGCGCACCGCGTGCACGCGGCCGGCCTCGCTGGGGAAGGAGACATCGAGGTCGGCGACCTCGAGGACCGGCCCGTCTCCGGCGCCGTCGAGGAGGCCCTCGTCCAGCGAAATCTCGGAGGCGCTCATGCCAACTTGTCCTTTCGCTTCTCGCGCCGGCGGGCGCGGGACGCCGTCGGGTCCAGCGCGTCGCGCAGACCGTCGCCGACCACGGCGACCGACAGCAAGGTGATGATCAGCAGCACCGCGGGCGCGTAGAACAGCCACGGGAAGGTCAGCGCCGAGCCGGTGCCGACGGAGATCAGCGTGCCCAGCGAGACGTCCGGCGGCTGCACGCCGAAGCCGAAGTAGCTCAGGCCCGACTCCTGCAGCACCGCGCTGCCGACGTTGATCGTGGCGTCCACGATCAGCAGCGAGGACATGTTCGGCACGATGTGCTTGAAGATTGTGCGCCACGGGGACTGCCCCATGAATCGCGCCGCGCTCACGTACTCCCGCGTCTTGAGCGTCAGCGTCATGCCGCGCACGATGCGAGCGGTGATCATCCACTGGAACACGACCAGCAGCACGACCAGGATCAGCCAGCTCGATCCCTTGAACAGCGGGCTGGCGATGCTGATGATCAGGAACGACGGCAGCACCAGCAGCAGGTCGACCAGCCACATCAGGGCGCGGTCGGTGATGCCGCCGAAGAAGCCCGCCGCGGCGCCGACGACCGCCGACAACGCGGTCGAGATCACGCCCACCAGCAGGCCGATCGTCAGCGACTTCTGCAGACCGCGCATGGACGCCACGAACATGTCGGTGCCGATGTTGTCGGTGCCGAACCAGTGCAAGAGCGACGGCGGGTCGTAGGTGAGGCTCGTGTCGTGGAACTCGTAGCTGTACGGGGAGAACAGCGGGTAGCTGAAGGCCACGATGTACAGCAGGACGATGACGACGATGCCACCCAGCGCCCAGCGGTTGCGCATGAAACGGCGGCGCACCAAGGCGCCGCGGGAGACCGGCTTGCTGGTCACGATGTCGGCCGCGGCGTCCTGCGCGGCGGCCGGGTTCACGGTGGTGCTCATGTGCTTCTGGCCTCCTACACCCGGATCCGCGGGTCGAGCAGGGCGTACAGGACGTCGGACAGCCAGCCGGACAACAGGACGCAGACGGCCACGAACAACGTCACCGTGGCGGTCACGTTGGTGTCCTGGTCGTTGATGCCCTGCACCAGCCAGGCCCCCATGCCCTGCCAGTTGAAGATGGTCTCGGTGAACACGCCGCCCACCACCAGCAGGCCGAAACCGAAGGCGAACAACGTGGCCATCGGAATCAGCGCGGTGCGCAGGCCGTGCTTGAAGAACGCGCGCCGACGGGTGAGGCCCTTCGCCTGCGCCGTACGGAGGAAGTCGCTGCCGAGGACGTCCAGCATCGCGCTGCGCTGATAGCGGCTGTAATAGGCGATCTGGCCCAGGACGATGGTCACTGTCGGCACGATCAGGAAGCGCAGCCGCTCGTCGAACGCGGCCAGCCAGCCGGCGTCGGCGTCGAGCGTTCCGCTGTACTCACCGGTGAACTGGAGCCACTCGCTGCCGGTGGCGTTGTTGATCGCCTGGGCAACCTGCTTCACCAACGGGCCGAGCACGAGCACCGGGGTCGCGAGGATCACATAGGAGAAGAAGGTCGATATGTAGTCGAAAAGTTTGTACTGACGGACGGCGCTGGCCACCCCGATCAACACACCGAGCGCGATGCCGATGGTGATGCCCAGCAGGAACAACCGCAGGCTCACCCCGACCCGGCGCCACAGCTCCTCGGTGATCGCGTGGTCCTTGGTGGTCTCGCCGAAGTCGCCGTGCAGAACGCCTTCGCCCCAGGTCAGGAAGCGCACCGGGATCGGTTGGTCCAGGTGCAGCTCGACGCGCTTGGCCTCGATCGTGGCCGCGGGTGGCGGCGGGTTGTGCTGCCTGAGCAGGCTCAACGGGTCGAACGAGATCGAGGACAGCGTGAAGGACAGGAATGTCGCCACCACGCAGAGCACGATGTAATTGATCAGTCGGCGAACAAGGAAGCCGAACATCGCCTAGCTCCTCCCAACGGCGGAACGGATCCGCGCCCGTCGGTGGAAGGATGAATGTGTGGTGGTCGGAGCGGTCACCCGGGGGATTCTGCGGCTTACTCCCAGTTCTCGCCACCCTCCAGCGGCCGGATTCTTGCGCCGATTGGGTAACGAAGGGCATGCCGGCTGCTCCGGACGGCGCAACCGCAAGGCCATTCGGTGATCAGCCACTGTGGACTGAACGGCAGACCATTGTGGACAGCCGCTCGTTGCCGTGGCACCGTAGTGGGGTGTCTGAACTGAACGCAACTGCCGCTGCACTGCTCGGATTGCTGCACGACGGTCCCAAGACCGGCGGGCAGCTGGTCACGGCGGCCGGTGAGCGCTTCGGCGCGTTCTTCAGCGTGACCCGCAGCCAGGTCTACCGGGAGCTGCCGGCGCTGGCCGAGCAGGGCCTGCTCAAGTTGGGCAAGCAGGGCCCCCGCTCCAGCCAGCAGTACGTGATCACCGCTGCCGGCAAGAAGGCCTTCAAGACCTGGCTGACCACCGAACCCGGTCCCGACCACCTGCGCTCGCCGCTGATCCTGCGGCTGGTGCACGCCAGCTCGCTGACGCCCAAGCAGCGCGCCGGACTGGTCGAGTCGGCCAAGGTGGTCTACGGGGCGGAGCAGGAGACCCACCGGTCGGCCGCGAAGTCGGCCGAGGACCCGTACGCCAAGGCGGTGGCCGAGTTCGCGCTGGCCCACGCCAAGGCCGTGCTGAAGCTCCTGGAGAGCATCCCGACGAGCTGATTGGGGACGGGCTCAGGGAGACGTGCGTCCGCGGAGAACGCGGACCACGTCGCCCGCCGTGCCTTGTGGGGGCCTGGCCCCCACGTCCCCGCACCGGGGGCAAGCCCCCGGACCCCCGTTCGCGGTGTCGGTGGCGCGACCCCCGACCCCGACCGCGCCGAGTAGTTCCGCGCTGACGTAATCTTGTTTGTTGTGAACCCGGACGTAGAAGCCGACCTCAAGGACCTGTCCGCGACCCTGGCCAGCGTCGAGGCCGTCATGGACCTCGACAAGCTGCGCGCGGACATCGAGCGCCTGGAGGCTGATGCGGCCCGTCCGGACCTGTGGGACGACGTCGAGACCGCCCAGCAGGTCACCAGCCAGCTCTCCCACAAGCAGGGCGAACTGCGCCGCGTGACCAACGTCCGGTCCCGCCTGGACGACGTGGCCGTGCTCTACGAGCTGGCCGAGGACGCCGACGACGCGGACAGCGTGGCCGAGGCCGACGCCGACCGGTCCAAGCTGCGCGAGGAGATCGCCCAGCTCGAGGTCCGCACCCTCCTGTCCGGCGAGTACGACGAGCGCCAGGCGCTGGTCACCGTGCGCTCCGAGGCCGGCGGCGTGGACGCGGCCGACTTCGCCGAGATGCTCATGCGCATGTACCTGCGCTGGGCCGAGCGCCACGGCTACACGACCGAGGTCTACGACACCTCCTACGCGGAGGAGGCCGGCATCAAGTCGGCGACCTTCCAGGTGAAGGCCCCGTACGCCTACGGCACGCTCTCGGTCGAGCAGGGCACGCACCGGCTGGTGCGCATCTCGCCGTTCGACAACCAGGGCCGCCGCCAGACCTCGTTCGCCGGCGTCGAGGTGGTCCCCGTGGTCGAGCAGACCGACCACATCGACATCGACGAGAAGGAGCTGCGGGTCGACGTGTACCGCTCGTCCGGCCCCGGCGGCCAGGGCGTCAACACGACCGACTCCGCGGTCCGGCTGACCCACATCCCGACCGGCATCGTGGTGTCCTGCCAGAACGAGCGCTCGCAGCTGCAGAACAAGGCGTCCGCGATGGCCGTGCTCCAGGCCAAGCTGCTGGAGCGGCGCCGCCAGGAGGAGCAGGCCAAGATCAACGCGCTCAAGGGCGACGGCGGCTCCAGCTGGGGAAACCAGATGCGCTCGTACGTGCTGCACCCGTACCAGATGGTCAAGGACCTGCGGACCGAGTTCGAGGTCGGCAACCCCACGGCCGTGCTCGACGGGGACATCGACGGCTTCCTCGAGGCCGGTATCCGGTGGCGTCGCAGCTCCGGGCAGTGACCGGATGTCATGAAATCCGTGTGAGCTGACGCCGTCGAAATCTCACCCGGACGGGGCTAGATGTCAGGCCGGTAACGGTCGCGGGTAAGCTCGCCGACCGTGATCCGGCTAGAACACGTCACCAAGGTCTACAAGACCTCGACCCGGCCCGCCCTCGACAACGTGAGTGTCGAGATGGGCAAGGGCGAGTTCGTGTTCCTCATCGGCCCGTCCGGCTCCGGGAAGTCCACCTTCCTGCGGCTGCTGTTGCGCGAAGAGGTGCCGAGCAAGGGGCGCGTCTACGTGTCCAACTTCGACGTGGCCAAGATGGCACGACGGCGGGTGCCACGGCTGCGCCAGTCCATCGGCTGCGTCTTCCAGGACTTCCGGCTGCTGCCGACCAAGACGGTGGCCGAGAACGTCGCCTTCGCGCTGGAGGTGATCGGCAAGCCTCGGCACACCATCCAGAAGGTCGTGCCCGAGGTCCTCCAGCTGGTCGGCCTGGACGGCAAGGCCGACCGCATGCCCACCGAGCTGTCCGGCGGCGAGCAGCAGCGGGTGGCGATCGCCCGTGCCTTCGTCAACCGCCCGCTGGTGCTCATCGCCGACGAGCCCACAGGAAACCTCGACCCCGACACCAGCCAGGACATCATGCTGCTGCTGGAGCGGATCAACCGCACCGGCACCACCGTCCTGATGGCCACCCACGACCACTCGATCGTCGACTCCATGCGGCGCCGCGTGGTGGAGCTCGACCACGGCAAGGTCATCCGCGACGACGCCAGGGGCGTCTACGGAGTCGGCCGCTAGCGACCGCAGGCGCCCGTCCCCCGCGGTCGCTGATGAATCCCCGAGCCAAGGAACGTCAACCCCGATGCGTGCCAGTTTCGTCTTCAGCGAAGTGATCACCGGGCTGCGCCGGAACATCACGATGACCATCGCGATGATCCTGACCACGGCGATCTCGCTCGGCCTGCTCGGCGGTGGTCTGCTCATCGTCCGCATGATCGACAAGATGCAGCTGATCTACTCCGACAAGGTGCAGGTCATGGTGAGCCTCACCGACGACATCAGCGCCAACGACAAGAGCTGCTCCTCGTCGATCTGCGCCAACCTCCAGCGCGAGCTCCAGGGCTCGAGCAACGTGGAGACCGTCACCTTCCAGAACCGCGACCAGAGCTTCCAGCGGTTCCAGCAGCTGTTCCAGGCCGAGCCGGAGCTGCTGCGGCTGACCCGGCCCGAGTCGCTGCCGGCGACGCTGCAGATCAAGCTGACCGATCCGAGCCGGGCCGACGTGCTGGTCAAGGCCTTCGCCGGCAAGCCGGGCGTGAAGACCGTGGACGACCAGGGCGTGTTCCTGCAGCGCTTCTTCGGCATCCTGGACAGCATCCGGTACGCGGTGTTCGTCGTCGCCCTCATCCAGGCCGCGGCGGCGGTGCTGCTGATATCCAACACGATCCAGGTGTCGGCGTTCACCCGAAGGGTCGAGGTCGGCATCATGCGCCTGGTCGGCGCGACCCGCTGGTACACCCAGCTGCCGTTCCTCATCGAGGCCGTGGTCGCCGGCATCATCGGCTCCGTGCTCGGCATCATCGGCCTGGCCGTGCTCAAGGAGTTCTTCCTCGACGCCGCCCTGTCCGGGCCCATCGCCTCCGGCGTGCTGCCGCGGCTGGACCTGCTGGACGTGGTGGCCATCTCGCCGATCCTGGTCGGCGTGTCCGCGGTCATCTCGGCCATCACCGGCTACGTGACCCTGCGCCTGTACGTGCGGCTGTAGTAACCGGCTGGCGCGCGGACGTAAAATCGAATCATGCCCAAGGAACAGGGCCGCAAGGCCATCGCGACCAACCGCAAGGCGCGCCACGACTACGCCATCGTGGACACCTACGAGTGCGGTGTCGTCCTCATGGGCACCGAGGTGAAGAGCCTGCGGGCCGGCCGGGCGTCCCTTGTGGACGCCTTCGCCACCGTCGATGACGGCGAGGTCTGGCTGCGCGGGCTGCACATCACCGAGTACGAGATGGGCACGTGGACCAACCACGAGCCGCGCCGCAACCGGAAACTGTTGCTGCACAAGGCCGAGATCCTCAAGCTCATCGGCAAGACCAAGGAGAGCGGCCTGAGCCTGGTGCCGCTGTCCATGTACTTCAAGGACGGCAAGGTCAAGGTCGAGCTGGCGCTGGCCAAGGGCAAGAAGTCCTGGGACAAGCGGCAGACCTTGGCCAAGAAGGACGCGGAGCGCGAGACCAGCCGCGCCATGGGCCGGTGGCTGAAGGGCCGCAGGGATTGATGAGTCCCGCTGCTGACTCCGAGATCGCCGGGTGGGTCCGTTCGTTGGGCCTGCCCGGCATCGTCGATCTGCACGTGCACTTCCTGCCCACGCGGATGATGGACAAGGTGTGGGCGTACTTCGACGCCGCCGCCGTCCACTATGGCGTGGAGTGGCCGGTCCACTATCGACTGCCGGAGGCGGAGCGGCTGGCTCGGCTGGCGTCGTTCGGCGTGACCGGGTTCGCGCCGCTGGTGTACCCGCACAAGCCGGGCATGGGGGCGTGGCTGACGTCGTGGGCGATGGACTTCGGGTCCCGCACGCCCGGGGCGGTGCCGACGGCGACGCTGTACCCGGAGCCCGGGGTTGCCTCATATCTGGGTGAGGCGGTGGCGGCCGGCGCGCGGTGCGTGAAGGCGCACGTCCAGGTCGGGGCGTACGACCCGAGGGATCCGTTGCTGGAGCCGGCATGGGGGCTGCTGGCCGAGGCCGGGGTGCCGGTGGTCATCCACTGTGGACACGGGCCGGTGCCGGGCGAGTACACCGGACTGGACCTGTTCGAGCAGGTGCTGCGTCGGCACCCGCGGCTGGTGGCCGTGCTGGCCCACGCCGGCATGCCGGACTTCGACGAGGCGCTGCGGCTGGCGGCGTCGTATGAAACCGTTTTTCTGGACACCACCATGGTCGGGACGCCGTTCTCGGAGCGCATGTCGCCCGTGCCGGCGGACTGGCCGGCGCGGCTGGCCGATCTCGGCGACCGCGTGGCGCTGGGCACCGACTTCCCCAACATCCCGTACGACTACGCGACGCAGCTGCGGGCCATCGCCTCGTGGGGGCTGGGCGACGACTTCCTGCGGCGGGTGCTGCACGACACGCCGGCCCGGCTGCTGGGCCTTCAGGCGTGAAGAAGCCCCCGTCCGTGAACCTGGGGGTGAACGGGGGCCTCCGGCGGGCCGTCGATGCGGGAGTGGACGACCACACTGTGATGGACACGTTCGGGGCCCAACTCTGACGCCTGCCGTCGAGATTCACTCGAATGGAGTATTCAGAGTGTGATCCGCTCGGCATGCGGGCAAGGATTCCGCAAATATCGCGGTTGTTGGATGATGTCGCCGTGGGATCGATGGTGTTTGCGCTGGTGGCGGCGCTGGGATACGGGCTGAGCGACTTCGTCGGCGGGCTGGCGTCCCGTCGAACTCACGTGCTGCGTGTCGTGCTGCTGAGCTACCCCATCGGCCTGGCCGGGCTCCTGCTCGTCGCCCCGCTCTCCGGCGGCCACATCGGCGGCTTCGACCTGGTCATCGCCATGATCGGCGGCGCCGCCAACGGCCTGGCCATCATCTGGTTCTACAGCGCGCTGGCCACCGGGCCCATGAACGTCGTCTCCCCGCTCACCGCCCTGCTGGTCGCCGGCCTGCCCATGGTGTTCGGGCTCGTCACCGGCGAGCAGTTGGGCGGCATCGCCATCGGCGGCGCCGTCATGGCCGTCGTCGCCGTCGTGCTCGTCAGCCGCGAAGAACGCACCGCCGTCGACGAGGCCGGGCCCGTCCGGTTCACCGCCCGCGTCGGCTGGCTCACCATCGGCTCCGGCGCCGCCTTCGCCGTCTACTTCGTGCTGCTCGACCAGCTCCCCGACGACAGCGGCCTGTGGCCGCTGGTCGTCTCCCGCGGCACCGCTACCGCCCTCGTGCTGGCCGCCGCCCTCGTCGCCGGGCAGTTCCGCATCCCGGAACGCCAGGCCATCGCCCTGTCCGTCACCGCCGGGCTGCTCGACGCCGTCTGCAACACCGCGTTCCTGCTCGCCCTGCGCACCGGCCTTCTCGCCGTTGTCAGCGTCCTGACCTCGCTCTACCCCGCCGCGACCGTGCTCATGGCCCGCCTCGTCCTCAAGGAACGCACCGGCCGCGTCCAGCGCTTCGGCCTCGCCCTGGCCGCGATCTCCGTCACCCTCATCGCCGGCGGCTCCGCCCTAGCGTGAACCGGGATGAACCCGGAGCCCGGACGCGTTATGCTCAGAGGTGTCAGACCCACGACCAGGGGGTGAACGGTTTCGACTTTGTGCGTCAAGTCAGGGGAAGCGTGTAGGTGCAGGCGAGAGACCACCTCAAGCGTCGCCGCAAACCAATAAGCGCCAAGACTAACAGTCGCGCTGACTACTCCCTCGCTGCCTGAGTAGCGTAGGAGTGTCTGTCGGCCCGGGATCGCCTCCGACCCGGTAGCCGGCATCAGCTAGGAGGCTAAACCGCAGAACCCGGTCGCGGGGGACTGCGGGACATCCACAGCGACTGGGCCCGTCACACCGTCTCGTCCGCGTGAACGGTGGGGCCGAGCAGAGACACAGCGGACTGCACACGGAGAAGCCCTGGTAAGGCGACAGAGGACCCGGGTTCGATTCCCGGCACCTCCACTCGACCCTGGGAGCCCCTTGTCTGCCTATGGCAGACCGGGGGCTCTCGTCGTATCTGTGGGGCTCGCGCCCCACACCCCCAGCCAGGAGGGGCTTCGCCCCCCTGGACCCCCCACTCCCGGTTGGAGGCTCCAAGAGCGGAGGGGTGCGGTGCTGGCTGGTCGGCGATCGGAGGCGGGCCAGTCGAGGGCAGCGGGTCCCTGAATTGTCCGTTGTCCTACTTGGTGTTCTCGTCCAGGTGGTTACGTGCCATACGGGCAACGGCTCGGGGGCACCCGGCCTCACGTTGCCAGTCCAGCAGCAACCAGCAGGAGATCACCGTAATACCGGCCACACAGAACGCCACCGACACCCCGATGTCCACGCCCGTTGCCCAGAAACGGCGGGCCAGCTGCATGGTGGTGGCTTCGTCGGACGAGAGGTCTTCTGGCTGAAGGAGAAGCACGCCAGTGGGCTCTTCCAGTCGCAGCAGGATGCATAGCTGGCTGAAGCCCGGCCGGCTGACGACTTCGTCGCTGTAGCCCTCGTCGACGAAGACTCGGCCGAGGCGAAGGCCGTGCTTGCCGGCGTACTCCTCCAGCTGCTGCCGGCGATCGGCGTAGGCGATGGGGTCCACGTCCGGCAAGCGGAGGTAGCCGAAGACCAGCGGCCGATCAACGTCCGGCATGTCGGGGCGGGACATCACGGCGTCCACAGCCGACTTGGGGCTATCACCAGGTGTGGCGCCAGGCGGTCGCCCGGTTCGGGCAGCGCTAGCAGCTCCTGGACGACCTCCTGAAGCTCGCTGCTCTCCTTCAGCCAGACGGTGCCACCGCCGAACTGTTCGTCCAGCACTCGGATGCCGACGACCTTGCTGCGGTCGTAGATCCACAGCGCGTCCGTGTAGCGCTGTCGGCTGAAGCTGCCGACGATCCCTTGCAGATCGGCGTGTTCGTCGGCGATGGGCCGGAAGTACCAACCGGCCTCCCGCACGGTGACGAGCTCGCTGAGTTCGGGGAAGCGGCGCAGGGCCTCCTCGACACTGACCGGCGCGGTCATGAGGTCACCGTCCGGCTGGCAGCGAGGAGTGGCAACAGCCGGTCCCGGATCGAGGCCGCATCCACGGCCTGACCGACAAAGCGGTCGCCGACGCGCCGGCCTTCGACGACGTCGCCGCCGAAGTACTCAAGGCGTTGGATGCCGACGCCCTGGTGGCCCACAACGCCCACGTTGATGTCGGTGTCTTGCAACGCAAGCTGGGCGACTGGGACTGCCCGGAAGTGTTCGACACGCTCAAGCTGGCCCGCCGGCTGCTGCCTGACCGGCCGACCTACAAGCTCGGCGCGCTGGTCGATGCGTTCAAGCTCGACGAAGGTCTGGACGAAAGCCTTGTCCCGCACCGAGCAACCTACGACGCACTCGTGACGGCCCGCCTGTTCCTGCGGCTGGCCAACGTCCTTGATGACCGCCCCCTCACCGTGGAAGAACTCCGCGGTGATTCACCTGGAGGAGGCGACGATGAGCCTGCGACTTTGTTCTAACAGCGGCAGCGGCATCTTCGTCAGCATCGACGGGCCGAGCGGCGCCGGCAAGACCACGATCGTTCACCACCTGGCGCAACTGCTGGTATCGCAAGGAGAACACGTCTACGTCACCAGCGAGCCGTCTGCCGGCCCAATCGGCAAACTCTGTCACGAGCTGACCGAGACCGTCAGCGGCCACGCCTTGGCCTGTCTCTACGCGGCTGACCGCTACCACCACGTGGCGACGGAGATCCGGCCGTACCTCGCCACCGGCGACATCGTGATCTCCGACCGCTACGTGGCATCCGGCTTGGTGATCCAGCGCTTCGACGACGTGGCGCCGGCATTCCTGTGGCAGCTCAACGAACACGTCGACCGGCCTGACTTGGCCGTCGTCCTCGACGCTGACCCCGATGTCATCGCGGAGCGGCTGATTGACCGCGGACCACACAACCGCTTCCAGCATCTCTCCGGCAGTAGTCACGCCGAAATCGCCTACTACCGCGAGGCTGCCGATCAGCTGGTCACGGCTGGCTTCAAGGTCCTGCGGGTCGACTGCGGCGAGCGACCACCCGCCCAAACCGCCGGGCGGCGAAGTTCCGGATCGGCAGCGCCGGCTTGACCAACCAGCTCACCGGCTCTCCGACGACGCCGGCCACGATCGGCACGGCGGCCAGCTCGACTAGATCGGGCGGCTGCTGGCCGTTGCCCTCGACGTCCACGATCACGTAGCTGAGGCTCGTCCAGTCAGTCATTGTGGTTTCCACCCTTCCAACCGATGTCGGCACGGCCGTGCCGCCGTTCATGGTGGGGGTGACGGATGTCGTGTACCTGAAAGCCGAGGGCGTGTTGGAGGTAGTAGCGCGGCTGTTCCGTGGCCAGGCCGGAGACCACGGCCGCCCGCTCGGTGATATCCGTGACCACCACACCCCGCGCCTCGGGGACGGCTTGGGCCGTTTTCCAGATGCGATCGGCCGCCGGCACGCGGTAGGCAGACTTGCACCGGACAAGCTGGCCCAGCGGGCAGATGTCGCACAGTTCCCGGATGCCGTAGTGGCCGTTGTAGTCCGGCAGTCCGTGCGCGTAGCTGACGGCGCAGGAAGTCTTGCGGAACAAGGGAGATTGGGTGCCGAAGCGGCTCAGTACCCGTGCCTCCAACGTCTCTGGCACGATCTTGCGGCGGGCGGTGTCCTCGTATGGCTCCGGTAGGCCGTTGGCGCGGTAGTAGTCCGCGATCTCGTTCCGGTAGAACAGGCCGGTGAAGACCGTGGCGTCGGCGTGTGCGGCCAGTTGGAAGGCCGTGTCCAGGTGCTCTGGTGAGTCGTTGAGACCTGGCACGAGCGGCCGCCAGTACAGCACCGTGCGGTACTTCCGCTGCGCCGGCGCGCTCATGAGCTTCAGGGAAGCCGCAGCCACGGCCGAGGGGTACGGCTCGATCTTCGGGTCGTCGATACCGGAGTACGTGAACAGCAGCGTCACTTTGAGCGAGCGCAGCTGGTTAAGCCGGTCGGCGTCCTCGGGCTTGAGGCTGTGCCTGGTGATGACGAGCACGTGGTTGGTCAGGCCGCGTGCGTCCAGGTCTTCCAGCACAGCAAAGGTGTGCGGCCGGACGGCCGGCAAGAACGGCTCGGTCGCCCGGTTGAACAGCTGGATCGGCGTGACGTGCGGTGTGAAGTAGCGATGGCCGACGAGCTCCTCGACGGCCGCTTCGTCGGTCATGATCGCCCGCGGTTGCCGCTCGTCCCACAGGCCGTAGGTGTGCCGGATGCAGTAGGCGCAGTCCAGCGGGCAGCCTTGGATGTGGTTGAGGCTGAGGCCGCTTTTGCGGTATTCGACTACCTGGCGGCTCCGAGCTGGTAGCCGGTCGAGCTGGTCCTTCGTCAGAAGGGCAACACGAACACTCACGTGGTTCTCCCTCTCCGAACTGACACGGACACGCGGGGTGTGGCGGGTCCGTGTCGGAGGGTAAGGAGATCACCGACGAAAGGAAAGAAAGTTTCTTGGTATTTCTCGAATCTCGCCCGCATTGGGCCGAGGAAGCAACATCAAGAAGGACGGGGCCGGCGGTTGGCGGGCTGGCGCTAGAAGTCGGCGCTGTCCTGCTCTGACTCGCCCGGGCTCAGGTCGGCGATGACCCGGTTGATGATCGCCCGTGCTGCGGCGCCGTAGCTCGCCACGGCGGCATGGCGCTCGAAGATGCCGCTGTAGAACTCGATCTCCTGCGGCTGCCGGAGGTTCAGCTCGGCGGAGTAGGTTTCGACGCGTACCAAGTCATTGTCCAGCAACCAGAAGCCGTGTCGCGGGTCGGTGACGTACTGCGTGTCGAAGCCGATGATCCCCAGTCGCACGTTGCGCATCGAGGACAGGGCGATGAGGCGGTCGAGCTGCGCCAGCATGACGTCCACGGGAACCAGCCGGTACCGCAGCGCGGCCTCGGTGATGATGAAGTGGAAGCGCTTGTCCTGGCGGTACAGCATCTCCTGCCGCTGCATCCGGGTCCGGACAGCCTCGTCGATGTCGTTCGGCACCTGGAGCATCGTGATCGCGTCGGCAAAGCGGGCGCGGGCGTAGTCGGGTGTCTGGATAAGTCCGGGGATGAAGGCGCTCTCGAAACCGCGGTAGAGCTTGATCTGCTCGTCCTGCTGCGCCAGCGAGGTCTGGTGTGCCTTCATGCCGGCCTTCAGCAGCCGGCTCCACTCGGCGTGCTGGAGTTCCAGCGTGTGCAGTGCCGCGAGCAGGCCGGGCGTCTCCTGCTCGGCATCGGTCACGCTGGTCCAGGCACGGATGTCGTCATCGGTCGGCGTCTGCTTGCCGTTCTCGAGCTTCGACACCTTGGAAGCCGGCCAGGACAGCGACTCCGCGAGCTGCTTGCCGGAGAGATCGGCAGCCGTGCGCAGCTCGCGGAGTCGCTTCCCGAGGGCGCGTCGCGCCTCGTCAACGCTGGTAGTCCCGCTGTTCATGCTGGGTGACAAACTCGTCCTGTCGGGTTGCGAGGTGCCGAGCGGCATCTCGCCAGTAGTTGTGTTGCACGATCACCGCTGGGTCTTCGATGACTTCGGCACCGACGAAGCGGTCATCTTCACCGAAGTGCATCATGACCAGCTTGCGTGAGTCGAACAGCCAGTAGTCGTGTCGCGGAAGCTCAGCGGCCTGGTCACGGGGCAGGTAGCGGATGTCGTCCCCAGCGTCGAACGTGTATCCCGCCAGCCACAGGCCGAACCGGCTGTAGTCACTGAGCGGCACGCTGACCACCCGCACCCGCGCGAACAGGCGTCCTGCTTGCGTGGCTTCGCGGACCATTTGCAACCAGCCTTGGAACCATGGCAGGTCATCCGGCTCGCCGGCCAGGTACTTCCGGAAGGAGTCCGTCTCGTCCGGCGAGTTGTACCGGTCGCGCGTCTCCAGCCGGAAGGCCGTGTGCTCGAAGGCCCGAAAGAGCGCCGCGAACTCTGGACCAGGCTTGATGAGCTGCGTCAGCGCGTTTCACCTTCCTGCTGGTAGCGGCGGGCGTAGAACTTCAGCACGTCTTCGGGGATCTCGATGAGGGTCTCGTGGTCAGGCACCGGACCGACGTCCGCTAGCACCTGCGGGTCGGTCACCTTCCAGCCCTGTGCGATGTAGGTGACTCGGTCCGTCCGGTCGGTGGCGAACAACGTCGGCGAGTCGCCCTGAGCTGACTCCGGGTCCTTGCCAAGAAATTCTGCTCGCATAGCCTCTCCTTGCTCGAACTTGCCGAAATCTGCTCGTTCATGGTGGCGGACGGTGGGGGAGACGTCAACGGTCGGGCCATGATCATCACGGTGCGGTCGGGACCGGATTGTCTTGACAGCAGCCACCTACAGCTTCGCCTGGTGTACTTCGGCATGTGAGAATCCTTGGATGCCGTCCACCTCGATGTCAGGTTTCTACTGGCTCGGATCTGCCATGCTCGTGGAAGGTCCGCGCGACATCCTTGCGCCCGCCATCTCCTTCTCCGAAGCGTACGAGGTGACATGGGAGCACGCGCTTGCTTCCGGCCTTAGGGTCATCAGCCACCGTGGCGGGTTGGTTCTCATTGACTTCAGCGCCCTGCCGAACTCGATGTCGGTCTCGATCGAGGCAAAAACATTTACCGATGAGTCTTTTGTTCAAGCTGTAGATAGCATCCTGCTTCGTACGAAGGTCATGAACGCGTGGATTCTGTGCGTGCAGAGCGCAGTTGTTGAGTTGCACGACCACGTGCGCGAGACGTTCCGGGTTAGTCATCGTGACCTAGTGCATACCAACAATGTGAACGAAAGCGTAGGTGGTGCGCAGTCGCCCGTCGGCATTGTACCCGGACTCGGGTTTGCTAATACCTTCATTAGTCGCCACTGGGCAATACCGGCTGAAACGCTCGTGCGGGCGTGCGAGTTGCTTGACGCGATCATGGCTGCGGGATCGCAAGCGCTCGACCTGATTGATCTGATCTCGCTCGCCACTGAATCTCTCGGCGATCACAACTACGCTCTTGGCGTCACTACAGCGTGGACAGCATCCGAAACGATGATTCAGATCATCTATAAGGAGTATCTTCGGCGGCCTCCGCTGCGGCCGGATGGGCCGCCGGTTACTGGGAAGCGTCGAGACATCCTGGAAGGCCGTGACTACTCTGCGTCGATCGTCATCGAGATGTTGGCGCTCGGCGGAGTGCTTAGTGATGCTGAGTATAATGGCATCACGAAGGCGCGTCGTGCGCGGAACAACTGGATTCACGACATGAAGCCCACGGACATGGGAACCGGCAAAGGTGCGCTCGATGTTGCACTCGGGCTGTTTGAGCGCAACATTGGCGTCAAGCTCCTGGTGATCCCGTATATGCCCGTTGTCATGTAGAAGCCAGGTCGCCGTAGCGGGCTGTCCTTATTCCGCTGCGTCTGAACCTTGAAGCCCGTTGACCAACTGCTCAACGATGGACGCTTCGACCGGTGTGTAGCCGCCGTGTTCGGTGATGTACAAATGGAGACGGAGTCAGCTCTCGCCATCGGCAGCATTTATGCTGCATAGCAATGGAATGAGTTCGACCATCCGGTTGGCAAGTTCTTCAAGTATGTCGTCGGCGACAGGATGTGTATATTCGTTCATGCGTCCTATTCTAATCGCTGGATTGCTGATCAAAGGGCTTCCCTGGTGGCCACTGCTCCGGCAACCCCAATAGCTCGTGTATGGGACGACGTGGCGGCGTGAACTGCCTTCGGTTGTCTCGAAACGCATTCTCGCCCCATGCCGGTAGGCAGTCCACCGGATGACTCGCCGCTGGGTGACCCCAGAAAGTTGGAATCTGTTTGGTTACACTCGTTGGGAGTATGTCCTGTGCAACGAGTACGCCAGAGACATTTGGGTGGTGCCATCCACTCTTGTTGCGGAAGTAGCCGACATGTATATCATCCAAGGCGTCTGAGACGTCAATCCCGTCGGGGCCGAGGAACGACGTGCCAACAGCTACGATGAACGGAAGGTCCATCGTCGTGCCATAAGCCTTCCCCTTGGTTGCCACTGCTGCTCTGAAGGGAGTCCTGTCGTCGGCAAAGCTGGCACCGTAGTCGTACATGCCGATCGGTCGAATACCTTCCTTGCCACGGTTCTCTGGTGACTTCGGGATTGGCTGAAAGCTGATGTGCCAACCGCGGTTTCGCCACTCGTAGGTCTCTATATCGTCGAAGCTGTGGTCGGCCTCGATTTGTCGGCCGATGACATCGGGATTGAGTCCGGCAAGCCACGCTTCGAGTTCGCGGCGCAGTGGTCCTGTTGGAGGACTGAACTTGTCGACGCTCTCAACATGCACGGAAACGTAGAAGGTTGGACTGTTGATTCCCTGAATCGCGTCATATATGCGGTTCTTGTCCCTCTCGCTAGCCTGCTTTTCGTCAGGTCGGGCCATGCATATAGCTTCAAGGTAGAAGGACTGACCCGCGCTCGTGGCGAGAAAGTCCGGCCTACGTGTAGTTCCGGCTATCTCAGGGTGGCACTCGACGGTATATCCCGATTTTACAAGCGTCTCATGTAGATAGAGTTCCCAGAATGCTGATCGAAACTGGAGATTGTCATCATCCCTGAGTCGGCCTCGTACGTCGGCCTGTGCGCTTGGGCAGAGTCGTGTGAACCAATCTTCAACGAGCTGCCTGACCGCCTCGAAGTATGGCGTGTGGGCTCGGTTGAGGAAGGCGGACATGCTCTCGCTATTCTGTGAACGGGACGAGTCCGTTCGCTGAAAGTCGTCAAATACCCGCATCTTGTTGGTATGCGTCGGGTCGGGCGGTGATGCTGCGGTTTCACCTTCGTCCATCTGTGCAGCATACGGCCGTGGGCTACGGTGCGCTAGCGGGGGCCGCTATTGTTTACTAGGGTCTGCTCCGGGGTTACGAACTTCGGCATACGGTCACGGTGATGGGCGCATGATGGAAGCTTTGAATCTGTGCCGTAAGTGTGTAGTTGCCATTATCGAGAGGTAATTTGATAAGGTCAAACGCTGCCTCATATGGCAATGCCGGTTCGTAGGTTATTGTGAACTCTGGTTCCGGCTCGGTGTCGCGGTAGCGACCGAGTGGGATGCGGCGAGTACCGTAGGGTGGTAGTGTCGCCGGCTCGAACGATTGTGGATTTTTGCGGATTACATTTGTTGGTATGTCGCGATTTGAGTGCTGCATGGTGGTCGTGCCTTGTTTATGGTTGATATCTCAACCCCGTACCCGGCCGGCTGGCATGCAAAAAACAGCGCGGGGGCATGGCTATGTAGTAGACGTGAATCTTACTGGCGACCTGCGAAGCACCTCACCTGCTGCCATTATGGTACCTGAATGTTAAAACAATCTGAACTTCCCGCTGACCTTGCGTGGTGCCGTAACGCTCACGTTTGATTGCCGGAGGGGTTGACTTCGTTGTGTCGTGGCTCAAAAATACTGGATATGGCAGGCAAGGTTGAATACGTCACGCACGAGCCTGGGGATGAAGATTCTTGGGTGTGTATTTGCGGCAATACGACGTCGGGCGATGGTTTTGCGCCTGTCGATCCCCATGATCACGAAGTTGAGCCGACCGATGATGCCTGGAAAACGAGACAATTGGCCTGTCGTACTTGCGGACGCGTAATTAATCGTGACACGCTAGCCGTGGTGCGCAAGGTTGATATTGTATCGATCGTTTGGATGGCTTGAGCGTATCCCGATGTGGGCATGCTCCTTATTGTGAACTCAGCCAAGAATGTTGTAGGCGCCAAGGTAGATCTCGCCGGTTCTGGCAGCGTGCTGCCGTTTGCGTGTAAGTAGTTCAGAAAGCTTAATCCTGTTGTCGATTATCGCACTCAGATCTGCGCCGTCCATCAAGATCATGAGGGGTCGACCTTGTGAATGTAGGTCGATAGCGCTCTGTTGAAAACCGTTCATCGACAGGAATAGGCCAAGCGTGTTGTCGAGCTTGCGGCTAACCTTGCTGGCGAAGATATCTAGGTCTTTTGGTTCGCACTTGAGATTTTGCCACTTTGCTTCCAGTAGAAACTCTGTGCCGTCGAAGGTAAATGCTCCGTCAATCTGTTCGCCGTACACCTTGAAAGGCGCTTTGGCGTCGATGTCGAACAGGGCGAAAAGTTGGTTGAGGAGCTTCTCTAGCGAGTAGCCGCGGGCCTGTGGTTCTTGCTTGACGATCTCGTACAACAGGGTGCGTAGCTCTTCTAGCTTTTCGGTCATCGCGCGCCTGGTCTCAGCGTCGGCTCGCTCGGCTTCGCGTCGCCGTGTGGCCTCTTCTTCTTCGCTGCGTATGCGTCGATATGGCTCTACCTGTTCGCGGAGCGTCTTGAGTGCGGCAACTGCGTCTGCGTACTTCTTCTCGCCGTCTTCAACGCGCTTGAGCCATGATGGGTCCGTGATGGCGGCGGTATCGAGGATCAGGCTTAGTAGCTCGTTGAAGTACTTATGTTGCTGTGAGGCTAGGCTGTCGACGAGCTGGGCAACGATCGTGCGCTTGTAGTCGCCCTGCCAGTCGAACTGTGCCACCAGGTGGCGATCTCCAAGCGTGTTGTTCAAGAAAGCGCGCAGGTCGGGCTTGAACCAATACGCCAGTGTTAGTGCCTCTTTGAGCGGCTGCAAAACCGCTGGCGACACACGCTTAGTCGATCCTGCCATAAAAACATTCTACCGCGTATGGTCGTGTTTGGCCCTGTCGCTAGCTTCCGGAGTGTCGATGGTGACCGTCCGAAGTTCTCTGGGCCAGCTGAGTGACATCTCATCCGGCCCGTCCGTTACTACGGATAGGCGTCTTCCACGCCCCGTGCTTCTTGAGCAGCCGCTTCACCGTCGTCGTACCGATGGCGTACTGCTCAGCCAGCTGCTTGACGGTGCTACCTGCGAGATAGGCAGCAACGAGGGGCCTCGATGTCGTCCGGAGTGAACCGGTCGGAGATCCGCCAGACGGCCGCCACATTGCCGGCCACGGGCGGGAGATGGTCCTCCGAGGCGTCGGACGCCGGCCCGTTTTTGATCTTCTCCATGACCCTGACCAGTGGTTCTAAGAGGTCAAGGCGGTTCGAATAGCGGCGAAGGAGGTCCACTCGACCCTGGGAGCCCCTTGTCTGCCTGCGGCAGACCGGGGGCTCTCGTCGCATCTGTGGGGCTCGCGCCCCACACCCCCGGGCAGGGCGGGCTTCGCCCCCTGCACCCCCCTTCGGGCTCGGCTGCGCCATCGCCCTCGGATCTGGTCGTTGCCGAAGCGTTCGCTCTCGCGCGGTCAGGGCTCTTCGGTGAAGGTCCAGATGGTGGCGGGGCGGCCGGTGGAGTGGTGGCGGGCCTGGTGGGCGGTGCGGTGGAGGGTGGGGATGCCGGCCATGAGGCGGTTGAGGTTGGCGGCGTTGGGGCGGGCGCCGCGGAGGGCGGCGGTGGCGGTGACGGCGCGGGTGGCGGAGAAGGAGTCGCCGAGCAGGGCCTGGGTGAAGGTGAGGTCGGACCAGAGCTTGGCGGCCAGCAGAGGACGGCAGTGGGCGATGATGCGGTCGTGGTCGAAGGCCAAAGGGGGGACGGCGTCGAGCGGAGCCCAGTCGGCGGAGCAGTCGGTGGGGGAGATGACGGCCCACATGGCGATCGACAGGGTGGGACCGCGGGGATCGCGGTGGGGCTCGTCGAAGGTGATGAACTGACCGACGGCGCGGACGGCGTCGGAAGGGACGCCGAGCTTGGTGGTGACGGCGCGGCGGGCGTCGTCGGCGAGGCGGGCGCCGCGGGCCAGCAGGACACCGGGCAGGGCGAGGCGGCCGACGAACGGGGCGGCGGCGCGCGGGGCGATGCCGAGGTGGATGGTCTCGTCGTCGGGCCAGAACCGCAAGGTCAGCACGTCGACGGAAACGGCGGACTGGTCGGGAACGGGGATCTGGGGCGACACAGCGGATTATCCTGCCGCACCGACCAAGGTCGTGGGCACGCGGTCGGCGCGGTCGGGGCCGTGGGCGGTCAGGGCGACGGGGACGCGCAGGCGAGCGGCGATGGCGTCGGCGGCGTCGGTGGGCAGGTCCTCCAGGACGGGGCGGGCCGAGGTGAGTAGGCGGGTGAGACGTGACTGGTGGGCGAGGTCCTGCCACGGCCCGCAGTGCACGGAGTCGATGAGGCCGTCGTCGGTGAGGTAGGCAGTGGCGGAACGGATGCCTGCGCGCTGGTCGAGGTGGGTGACGGAGAGGCCGTCGATGCCGCCGCAGGCCTCGATGGCGTAGCGCAGCAGGATTGGATCGAAATGGCCGACGCGGAAGGCGCCCTGGTACTCGCCGGTGGAGTTGTGCGGCTCGGGCAGCGCGAGGTCGGGGTCCTCGGTGGGGAAAGGACCGGCGCCATGGCGGGTCATGTAGGTACGGGTCACGCCAAGCACGTACGGGCGCTCGCCCAAGGCGGTGATCATGGCGCAGGCGTGGCGGGGCTCCACTGTGGACCACGTGGTGTGCGGATGCAGGCCGCGCCACTCGTCGAGCAGAACCCCTTGCGCCCCTTCGAAGACCAGGCGGCCACGGCCCGCGAAGGTGGCGGGTGCGTCCGGGCCGACGATCCGTACGGCGGCGGCGAACTCGCGGTAGAGCGAGACGAGTTCACGGATGGAGCCGACTCGGTCGCCGATCAGGGGTGCGTAGTGCCGGGCCAGGGCGTCCAAGCGGCGGGTCAGCCGAGGAATGTCTTGGCAGTCGGCGACTCTGGGGGCGCTGTGCTCCAACGCGTAGGCGGCGGTCTCGCCGATGCCCATGCCGCACGAGCCGTGGCGGGCGGTGCCCCGGGCGTCCTCCCGCGCCCGGTTCGCCGCCACGTGGATGGGGGTGGTGAGCAACGCGTCGCCGTCGATGTTCAGCAGCCCCAAGGGATCGGGCACGCCGAGTCCGGCCAGTGCGACCGATTCGGCGGCCAGCGCGATCGGCTCGACCAGCATGTGCCGTGACAACAGGGTCGGCACGCCGGCGAGAGTGCCGGAGGCGAACTGTGCGAACCGGTGGTGCCGGCCGTCGGCGACGACGTTGTGCGCGGCCTGCGCGCCGCCGTTGAACCGCACCACCGCGCTCACGGACCCGTTGGCGCACAACCAGTCGACCGTCGCACCCTTGCCGGCGTCGCCGAAACCGAGGTCGATGACGATCACATGCTGATCCCCGAGCCCCATGGTCAGACCCGCGTCTCCAGTGCGCGGCTGACCGCCACGGCCTCGGCGTGCGAGCCGACGTCGCGCAGGTCCGCCAGCCCGCCGCCGACGTCGATGCGCCCCTCCCCGACGCCGACCATCAGGGCGATCAGCTCGCACACCGCGCCCGGGTCCTCCAACCGCAGGAACCGCTCGCCGAGCAGTGTCGCCCAGTGCGCCGCGATCTCCGGATCGCCGTAGTAGCTCGACTGTTTGGGCAGAATGTAGAAGACGTGCCACCGTGATGCCAGTTCCCGGTACACCGACTCCACCGAGATGTCCTGACCCACGTTGTCGCCGATCACCTCGCGGACCTGCCGCGCCGACAGCCGTGGCTTGTTGAGCTCGTCCCCGATCAGGAACAGGTAGCCCTTCCTGCCGCGTTTGTCCCACGCGTCCGTCGCCACGTGCCGGACCATGTAATACGCCGCCAGCTCATAGCTTTCCGACTTCTGTCCGCCGCCCCCTCCTTCCAGCAGGATGTGCCGAAGCTGCTCGTCCATGCGGTTGTCCGACTCGAACTGGCCGATCTGCAGCGGCACCCGATCGCAGTCCGCGTCCCCGATGCCGCCGAACAGCACCTGCGGGTCGTCCGCGTATCCCTTGCTGCGCAACAGTCCGTGCAGCCGGCCCAGCTTGCCTTGCATGATCCTCGGGACGATCCCCATCGACCCCGTCACGTCGAACAGCACCGCGATCGGCAGCGAGTTCGCGTGGTCCGCGCTGTCTCTGCTCTCCCGGAACGTGTCCCTCGGATCCAGCGCCGGATGTGCCCGCCACGTCGACCAGTGCTGCGCCCTCATGTCGGCCGTGTACCCGAAGTCGTCCAGCCCTCGCCTGGCCCGAAACGTCTTCGCCGCCTGGAAGGCGTTGTCATCCCAGTGCCCGTACCCCATGTCGTGCTCCCCTCCACTCCGCTGGCCGACACCCCTCGTCTTCGCCGGCCCTAATTTTAGTCTAAGTGACTAAAACGATAGAGGCAAGCATGGCGGGGTGGGAGCGAGTCGCGTGGAGGCTCAGGGCCAGGCGATGTGGTCCACGGCCAGCCAGGCGTCGGCGGCGACGGCGGTGGGGGTGACGCCGGTGAAGGCGGCGACGTCGCGGTGGAGGTGGGACTGGTCGGCGTAGCCGGTGTCGGCGGCAACCAGGGCGGGGCTGTGGCCGGCGGCGAGGCGGCGGGCGGCCTCGTTGAAGCGGATCAGCTGGGCGGCCCGCTTGGGGGTCATGCCGATCTGGGCCCGGAAACGGGACCAGAGCCGCTTGCGGCTCCAGCCGACCTCGATGGCCAGGTCCTCGACGCGGACCCGGCCGAGGTGAGCGGTCATCCGGGACCAGACGAAGCGGGTCTCCGGGTCGACCGGGCGGCCGGCGGCGTGCCGCTGGGCCAGCGCGTCCTCGACGATAGCGAACCGAGCGTCCCACGTGGGGGCCTCGCGCAGGCGCTCCTGGACGCGCCGGGCGTCGGGGCCCCACAGGTCGTCGAGGGTGATCACGGCGCCGTCCAACTCGGGCGAACCGCGCAGCGCGGTGTGGGCGACGATCGGCGACACCCGGATCTGCAGACACTCGATCCGGCGGCCGCTCACCCGTGCGGTGGGGGCGAGTCCGGCGACCACGGTGCCGCATTGCTGACGGCCGTGGGCGTCGTCGACGATCAGGCCGCTGCCGAGGTCGATGCCCAGCGTGACGGCGGGGTGCGGCACCAGCCGGAGGTCGACCAGTTCCGTGGCCTGGTCACGGAATCCGGCCATGCTGACGCCCGCCGGCCGCGTCGGTCGTGACGGGACCGCGATCTCCCACAGGGCGACGCCGGCGCGAACCGTCGCGACGGACCTCATGCCGCCATCGTACGAGCCGAAGGGCGAGAACATTCGTCCAAGACCGGGGGCGGCCGGCCGGCGATGCTGGCCGGACCGCGACTGGAAGGGCCATTCCGATGACCATCAACCCGTTCACGCCCGCTGTCGAGCTGGCGGCGGCCATCCGCAGCAAGGAGATCAGTCCGGTCGAGGTGGCCGACTGCTACCTGGGCCGGATGAACGGCCTCGATCCCCGGCTCAACGCGTTCTGTTTCCGTGCCGACGACGAGGTGCGCGCGGCCGCCGCCGAGGCAGAGGAGGCGGTGATGCGGGGCGGCGAACTCCCGCCGTTCCACGGGGTTCCGTTGCCGATCAAGGATCTCGTCGACGTCGCCGGCTGGCCCACCACCCACGGCTCGGCGGGCGCGAGCCGCGTGCCAAAAGTCGAGTCGGATCCGGTGGTGCGTCGGTTCGTCGAAGCCGGATTCCTGCTGCTGGGCAAGACCGTAGCCGCCGAGTTCGGCACGGTTCCCTTCACCGAGAACGAAACCCTCGGCATAGCGCGGAATCCGTGGGATCCGGAGCGCACCCCGGGCGGGTCGTCCAGCGGCGCCGGGGTGGCGGTGGCGGCGGGGATGGCGCCGCTGGCCCATGCTGCCGACGGCGGGGGCTCGATCCGCATTCCCGCTTCCTGCAACGGACTTGTCGGCCTGAAGCCCACTCGCGGGCTGGTCACCAACGGCATCGTCGAGACCGGTGGGCTGGCCACCAGCGGCGTGGTCACACGCACGGTGGCCGACACCGCCGCCGTGCTGGATGTGCTCGCCCGGCACGATCCGGCCGCGTGGTGGTCGCCACCGACCTCGGCGCGCACGTCGGTTGCGGCCAAGGGGTTGAGAATCGGCGTGATCGACAAGGCCCCGATCGACGGGATCGCCGTGGATCCGGCGTGCCGGGTCGCCGTGGAGACGACGCTGCGGACCCTGGAATCGCTCGGCCACCACGTCGTCGAGAAGCCGGTGCCGCTGCCGCCGTTCGACGAGCTCATCTCCGCGTTCACCATGCTGTGGAACGTTGGCGCCGCCGGGATCGAGCTGGCCGACCCGGACCGGGTCGAGCCGCACAACCGGCTGATCCGGGCGGCGGCGCGGACCGTCGACTCGTGGACGTATGTCGAGGGCCTGCAACGGACCCAGCGGTTGTCACGGCGCGTCGTCGAGGGGTTCGTCGCCGACTTCGACCTCGTCGTCACGCCCACCATGGCCTGCCTGCCGCCGCCCATCGGCTTCTGGCGCGACGGCGTCGACGAGAATCCGGCCCTGGCCATCGCCAACAGCTATCCGATGGCCGTGTTCACCGCGTTGTTCAACGTCACCGGACAGCCCGCCATCTCGCTGCCGATCCACCATGACCCCGCCACCGGCCTGCCCGTCGGCGTCCAGCTCGTGGCCGCGCCCTGGCGGGAGGACCTGCTGCTCCAGGTGTCGCGAGAGCTCGAACGAGCGCATCCCTGGCTCAGCCGCCGGGCCGTCGCCTAACCGGCGGCCAATCCGTCGATGCTGGCCAGCTGGTCGGTCGTGAAGGCCACGGCGGCGGCGCGGAGGGTGGTGGGGGTGGACCGGGCGAGGGCGAACACGGTGCTGAGGATGCGGTGCATCTCGGTGCGGATCTGGTGGGTGGCCTCGGAGATCGAGGCGTCGATGTCGCCGAAGAGGGTCCACCACCACCAGGCGTTGGTGGCGGAGTTGGCGACGAAGTCGGGGACGACGTGGATGCCGCGGGCGGTGAGGGAGGCCTCGGCGGCGGGGAGGACGGGCAGGTTGGCGGCCTCGACGATGAGGCGGGCGCGGACGAGGTGCTGGTTGGCGGGGGTGATGCAGTAGGAGATGGCGGCGGGGACGAGGACGTCGGTGTCGACGGAGAGCCAGGCGTCGACGGGTAGCGTGGTGTCGCCGGGGCGGAGGCAGGAGCGGGGGATCTCGCCGAAAGCGTTGCGGGAGCGGAGAAGGAGTTCGACGTCGAGACCGGCGGGGTTGGTGATGACGCCGAGGGCGTCCGAGACGGCGACGATGCGCAGACCGGCCTGGGCGAGGTAACGGGCGGTGGAACCGCCCATGGAGCCGAAGCCCTGGATGACGGCACGGGTGCCCTCGTGGGGGAGGCCGAGCTCGGTCAACGAGGCCAGGGCGGCCTCGGCGACACCGATGCCGCCGGCGAGGTCGGGCAGCGCGATGCCGTCGACGGAGAGGGAGAAAGCCCGGCGCAGGCGGGAAATGGCGGCGGCGCGGTCGGGTAACAAGGGGTAGACGGCCTGGATGGAGCTCTCCATGCCGATCTCGGTGACGACCTCGTCGATGAGTTTCTGGTGCAGGCCAAGGTCTTCGCCGGTGGTCCAATGACGTTCCACCAGGGCGCGGACGCCTCGGAGGTAGCGTGTGAGGATGCCTCGCATACGGGGATCGTGCGGGTCGCAGTCGATGCCGCCTTTGGCACCGCCGAGCGGAACGTAGCGGTTGGAAGGCCGGTAGTAGAGGGCCTCCTTGCGGGTCATGCCGGCGGCCAGTCCGCGAACCTCGTCGAGGGTGCAACCCGCCCGCATACGCAGACCGCCGGAGCAGACCCCACGCACGAGTCGGTCGATGACCAGGAAGCCCTGGCGATCGGTGACGGGATCGGTCCACGTCACCTCGAGCAGCGGAGCCACCGGCACCTCCCATGCTGAACTGCGATTCAGTATGGGAAGGCCGGTGAGAGGGTGTCAAGAAAAGGTTTGCTAAGGGTCGGCCAACACCGCGGGATCGACGGAGAGCTCCCAGGCCAGCTGACGAATGATCCCAGAGCGGAGCTCACGCCGGGGTGGCCGGGATTTGTGCACGACGGAGCGCACGGCGAGACCGTCCAGGTAGGACGTGAGTCGGCCGGCCACGGCGACGGAATCGACGAGAGGGAACAGGCCGGCGGTTACGCCGTCGTCGATGACGGCAGCGATGGCGTCGATCCACCGGCGCTGGAGGTCGGTCAGGACCCGCGACAAAGTGTTGTCCCGCAGGGCGACGGACCAGGCGTCGATCCAGATGGTCCAGCCACGAGCGGGGCCGCTCGGCGCGTACCAGTCCAGGGCGGCCAGCAGCCGGGCGGCGGGCGAGCCGGGGCCGGCGACGATGGAGTCCAAAGTGGACAGATCCTGGGCGCAGGCGTGCACCAGCGCCTCGGACAGCAGGTTCTCCTTGGTGCCGAAGTGGTAGATGATCAAGGCGGGGCTGACGCCGCTGGCCTCGGCCACATCGGCGACGCGCACGGCGGCCATGCCCAGCGCGCGGATCTGGGTGAGCGTCTCCTCGAGCACCTCGGCCCGCCGCGCCGTCGCGGTCTTCCTCGGCATGGCCCGCACTATTCCACCAAGCGCTGCGCGGCCGGGCCAACCGGTGTTGACTTTCTCTGTGCGAATCATTGTGGTGGCGGTGCTGTGGCTGGTCGCATTGGCGTCGGCGACGCTGGTCGGGGTGTTCTCGCCCTGGTGGCTGTTCCTGACGGTCCCGCTGCTCGCGGCGGCGGTCCTGGGCGCCTACGACCTGATCCAGCGCCGCCATTCGGTGCTGCGCAACTACCCGGTGCTCGGCCACATGCGCTTCCTGCTGGAGGCGCTGCGGCCGGAGTTGCAGCAGTACTTCATCGAACGGAACTTCGACGGCCGCCCGTACGACCGTGACGTGCGCAGCATCGTCTACGAGCGGGCGAAGGGCACGGACGCGGAGGAGCCGTTCGGCACGGAACTCGACGTCTACGCGGCCGGCCACGAGTTCCTGGCCGCCTCGATCGCCCCGGTGCCGGTCCCGGAGCAGCCGCCACGGGTGCGGATCGGCGGCCCGGACTGCACGAAGCCGTACGACATGGCGCTGCTGAACGTCTCGGCGATGAGCTTCGGCTCGCTGTCGGCCAATGCCGTGCTGGCGCTGAACAAAGGGGCCAAACTCGGAGGATTCGCCCACGACACGGGCGAGGGCGGCCTGTCCGAGTACCACCTGCGGCACGGCGGCGACGTGGTGTGGGAGATCGGCACCGGCTACTTCGGCTGCCGCACCAAGGACGGCGACTTCGACGAGCGGGAGTTCGCGGACAAGGCGGCGCACGACAGCGTCCGCTGCGTGTCGCTGAAGCTGTCGCAGGGCGCGAAGCCGGGCGTCGGCGGCGTGCTGCCGGGCAGCAAGGTCAACGCGGAGATCGCCAAGGTGCGGGACGTGCCGCAGGGCCAGACCGTGAACTCGCCGCCGTACCACCGGGTCTTCGACACGCCACGGGAACTGGTCCGGTTCATCGCTCACATGCGTGAACTCGCGGGCGGCAAGCCGACGGGCTTCAAGCTGTGCCTCGGATCCCGACAGCAGTTCCTGGCCGTCTGCAAGGCGATGCTGGACGAGGGAACCACTCCCGACTTCATCATCGTGGACGGCGCGGAGGGTGGCACCGGCGCGGCCCCGCTGGAGTACGCCGACAACCTGGGCACGCCGCTGACCGAAGGCCTGATCACCGTGCACAACGCACTGGTCGGCGCGGGCCTGCGGGACCGGATCAGGATCGGCGCCAGCGGCAAGGTCGCCACCGGCAGCGACATCGTCAAACGCCTGCTCCAGGGGGCCGATTACACCAACGCGGCGCGGGCCATGATGTTCGCGGTCGGTTGCATCCAGGCCCAGCGCTGCCACACCAACCGCTGTCCGGTCGGGGTCACCACGCAGGACCCGCGGCGGGCGCGGGCGTTGGATGTCGAGGACAAGTCACTGAGGGTGCAACGCTTCCAGCAGTCCACGGTGCACAGCGCCGTGCAGATCATGTCGTCGATGGGGCTGCGGAGCCCTGATCAGCTGCGACCGCACATGTTGTGCCGCCGAACGGATCCGGTCACCGTGCGCACCTACGCCGAGCTTTATCACTGGCTGCGACCGGGTGAGCTGCTGAGCGAGCCTCCGAAGGGCTGGGCGCCGGACTGGGCGGCGGCGGATCCGGACCGCTTCGCCATGTGACGAATCCGTAAATGTGAGCAACGCATCACCGTCGGTAGGCGTCTTCTGGTTGGGTTGACCCATTTCCGTTGAACCAACCATGGGGGATCAGTGCGGACAACTGTCCTCGTCGGCGTGTGCGCGGCCGCCCTGCTCACGGCCGCCTGCTCGGCCGGCGGCCCGACGCCGGAGCCGCCGGGCCTCGCCGCCCGCGACACGACGATGACCACGGTGAAGCCGGCGCACCAGGATCTGAGCAACAAGGTGAGCCTGACCGGCAAGGTGGCGCTGGATCCGGTGTTCGGGGTGGCGTCGCCGGCCGACGGCCAGATCCGTTACCTGGACGTGAAGACGCCGGACGCCACGCCGAAGGTCCCGACGCCGGTGGCCAACATCTGGGCCAACGGCAAGGCGACCCGGGTGGACGTGCCGGCGGGCGCGACGTTCAGCGGCCGCCTGGTCGACGACAAATCCAACGTCACCGGCGGCATGCCGGTGGCCTCGGCCAAGTTCGCCGGCTACGGCATCGTCGCCGACCTCGACGGCGCGCAGGCGTACCGGATCGCGACCACGCCGGGCACGGTGCAGGCGCAGATCAAGGACGGCCCCGGCCCGTTCCCGTGCACGGTGCTGGGCACCGTCGCGGCCCTGCCGGCGGGCACACCCGCGCCGAAGGCGCCGACGACCCAGGCGCAGCCGCCGAAGTCGGGCGCCCCGACCTTCGCGCCGCCGGGGCAGGAACAGCAGCAGCCGCAACAGCAGTCCGATCCGACGGGGCTGCGCCTGGTCTGCACGGCGCCGGCCGGTGTGAAGCTGATCAACGGCGTGTCGGCGACGCTGGAGGTGGTCACCGCCACCACGCAGAACGCGCTGGTCCTGCCGGTCGAGGCGGTCGCGGGCAGCCAGGGCGCCGGCAAGGTGGACGTGGTCGTCGACGGCCACCGCCAGACCAAGGACGTCACGCTCGGCCTGACCGACGGCAAGAACATCGAGATCAAGACCGGGCTGACCGGCGACGAGACGATCGCCGTGCCGGGCCCGAACCTGCCGGCCGCGCCACAGGCCGGCGGTCCCACGCGATGACCGAACCGCTGATCCGGCTCTCGGGTGTGACCAAAACCCTGAAGGGCCAGGAAGAACCGCGGACCGTGCTGAACGGCGTGGACCTGTCGCTCTACAGTGGACAGAGCATCGCCGTGCTCGGCCGATCCGGCTCCGGCAAGAGCACCCTGCTGTCCCTGATCGGCCTGTTCGACCGGCCGGACCAGGGGCAGTACCTGTTACGGGACAACGACATCACCAAGATCTCCGAGCGCAGGGCGGCCGCACTGCGCAGCAGCGAGTTCGGCTTCGTGTTCCAGCGGTTCTTCCTTCTCAAGCACCTCACCGCGGCCCAGAACGTGGCGATGGCGCTGGTCAACGGCCAGGGCTGGCTGCCGCGCCGCAAGCGCCGGGCCAAGGTGATGACCGCGCTGGAGCAGGTCGGCGTCGCGCACCTGGCCAAGCACCGCCCGGCCCGGCTGTCCGGCGGTGAGCAACAGCGGGTGGCCATCGCCCGCGCGCTGGTGCGTGACCCGAAGATCCTGCTCGCGGACGAGCCGACCGGCGCGCTGGACTCGGAGACCGGCAACCTCGTGGTGGAGGTGCTGCGGTCGACCACCGATCGCGGCTGCGGGCTGATTCTCGTGACGCACGACCGTGATCACGCCAACAAGATGGGCCGCGTGCTGCACCTGGCCGACGGTGTCCTCGGGCAGGTGACGGCGTGATCCGACTGTCCGGCCGGCTGCGGTCGGCCCTGATCATCGGCATGCAGGGCATCCGGTCCCGCAAGCTGCGCACGCTGCTGTCCATGGTGAGCCTGTTCCTCGGCGTGCTCGCGGTCGTGGCGGTGCAGGCCGGCTCGCAGATCGCCGAGCAGGCGGCGCTGGGCAACATCGAGCTCCTGGAGGGCGTCGACGGTACGCAGATGATGTACGTGTCGCAGAACGACAAGGCCCCGGCGGTCGTGCTGGATGCCTTGCAGGGCAAGCAGCACGCGGTAGCGCTGGTCGGCACGCGGGCGTTCATCGGCGAACCGAACGTCTCCCCGATCAACAAGGGCGGCGGCCCGATCGACCAGGGCGCCAGCGGCGGCTTCTACTGCTCGGGCTACTCGGCGTGCAGCCCGGACGACAACCAGACGCAGGGGCCTCCGGGCAAGGCCGTCGAGCTCAGCCTGACCGCGATGACCGGCGACAACCGGCAGTTCCAGCCGTTCCGGCTGCAGTCCGGCCAGTGGCTGGACTTCACGTCGCCGGCGTCGCTCGCGCCGCGCATCGTGATCAACACGAAGGCGGCCGAGGCGTTCCAGCGCTACCAGATCCCGGCCCAGATGCGGATCACCGGCGCGACCGCCGACCCGACGCCGCAGATCATCGGCGTTGTCGACGACGGCAGCGGCGCGCCCGGGGCGTACGTCCGCTACGACGAGCTCGCCAACTGGCTGCCGCCCGGCGCCGGCACCTCGTTGCAGGTCATGACGGCCCCGAGCGAGACGGCGTTGCTGCAGACGCTCAAGGCCCGGCTGACCGCGGCCGGCGTGCCGGCCGGCCAGCTCCAGGTCCGGACGATCAACTCCAAGGCGCACGTCGCCGAGCAGCTGGAGCTGATGCGCCTGATCTTCCTGGGCATGGCCGGGCTGGTGCTGTTGATCGGCGTGGCCGGCATCCTCAACGTCGGCCTGGCCACGGTCGGCGAGCGCGTCGAGGAGTTCGCGCTGCGCCGGGCGTTGGGCACGCCACGGCTGCTGCTGGCCGGGATCGTGCTGGCCGAGACGTTGTTGACCGGCCTGTTCACCTCCATGTTGGCGATCGGCGCAGGGGTCCTGGGCCTGCGGGCGGCCGGGGTGCTGGTCGGCAACAGCGCCCGGTTCTCGTTCCTGCACGACCTCGCGTTCCCGTGGCAGGCCGGCGCCGCCGGTGTGGCCGCGGGGCTGATCGCCGGCCTGCTGGGCGGCAGCATCCCGGCGCTGCGGGCGGCGCGCATCCCCATCGCGACGGTGATGCGGGCCTGAGAGAATCGGCTCATGGCCGAAAGGGATCGGGACACGGCCGGTCGGGCCCGCAACGCGCGACCGCGCGACGGGCTCGGCCGGCCGCTCGCGCATGGCGCCCCGGGTGTCGAACGTCAGCCGGAAGGCATCGTCCGCGCGCCGTCGCAAACGCTTGCGGAGGCTCAGGAGCTGCTCGACTCCGGCCGGCCGTTCCACGCCCACGAGGTGCTGGAGGACGCCTGGAAGTCGGCCGACGAGGCGCACCGCCAGCTCTGGCGGGGCATGGCGCAGCTGGCCGTCGGGCTCACCCACGCCGCGCGGGGCAACCGGAACGGGGCGATGTCCCTGCTGCGCAGGGGAGCCGGCAACATCGAGCCGTACGGCGGGGAGAAGCCGTACGGGATCGACATTGCCGGCCTGGTCGGCTGGGCCACGCGGGTGGCCGACGGCGGCGGAGTGGACTCGACGCCGCCGCGACTGGTGGCTTAGGGGCGCGAGAGGCCAGTTCCTGGGGGCGAGAACTGGCCTCTCGCTTGTACGGTGCTCATGCCCGCTGGGGGTACAGGCATGATCACTGAAGGTGATGGTCCGTCAACTTCGGCGTGACGGCGGCGGGTGGTCGCTGTGGTGATCTAGTTCGTCCTGACCGGCGTCGACGTTACGGTCTGGACCGGGCTGACCCCCACAAGATCGCCGGGTCAGCTCGTGGCGTTACGTGACCGCCAGCGGTCGAGGACGAGGGGGATCTCGACCCGGAGGAAGTCGAAGAACTCAACCGACTCGCGCAGCCGCACGCCGGCGGCGGTGTCCTGGCCGACGGCCGCGACGCCGTCCGCGAGGGCCTCGGACCACAGGGTGAGCAGGCGCTCGCGGTCCATGGCCGACTCGTACCAGGTGCCGCCGCGGACCCGGAAGTGGTCGCGCTTGGAGCCGGGCTCGCGCTCGCGGACGATCAGGTGGACCTGGGTGAGGTAGCGCACGGCGCCGGAGACCGCGGCGGGGCTGACGGACAGCGACTCGGCCAGTTCGCCCGCGGTGAGCTGGCCCTCCTCGGAGGCGAGCAGCCCGACGAACACCCGCGCCGGCATGCGGGGCATGCCGCCTTCGGCCAGCATCAGGGCGAACCGCTCGATGAACTTCGACACGGCCTCGTCGTCACGCGCGGTCACTCCCACATCCTCTCACCCCGTTGGGTTCATCTTCTTCACGAATTTGTGAAACGAGTGTAGCTTGGTGGCATGACAACCGCCATCTCGGTGTCCGGCCTGCGCAAGGCGTTCGGCCGGACCCAGGCGCTCGACGGACTCGACCTCACCGTCACCACCGGCGAGGTCCACGGCTTCCTGGGCCCGAACGGCGCCGGGAAGTCCACCACCATCCGCGTCCTGCTCGGACTGCTGCGCGCCGACGGCGGCCGCGCCGAGCTGCTCGGCGGCGACCCCTGGCGGGACGCGACCGAGCTGCACCGCCGCCTGGCCTACGTGCCCGGCGACGTCACCCTGTGGCCCACGCTGTCCGGCGGCGAGGTCATCGACCTGCTCGGACGGCTGCGCGGCGGCCTGGATCCCAAGCGCCGCAAGGACCTGCTGGAGCGCTTCGACCTCGACCCGACCAAGAAGGGCCGGACCTACTCCAAGGGCAACCGGCAGAAGGTCGCGCTGGTCGCCGCGCTCGCGTCCGACGTGGAGCTGCTCATCCTGGACGAGCCCACCTCCGGCCTGGATCCGTTGATGGAGGAGGTGTTCCGGGACTGCATCGCCCGCGAACGCCAGGACGGCCGGACCGTGCTGCTGTCCAGCCACGTGCTGGCCGAGGTCGAGGCGCTGTGCGACCGCGTGAGCATCATCCGCAACGGCAAGACCGTCGAGTCCGGCACGCTGGCCGAGCTCCGGCACCTGACCCGCACCTCGATCACCGCCGAGCTGGGCTCCCCACTGTCCGGTGTGGACACCATGGCCGGCGTGCACGACTATTCGGCGCAGGGCAACAAGGTTCAGTTCGAGGTCGACACCGCCGAGCTGGACGCCGTGCTGCGCAAGCTCACCGAGTTCGGGGTGCGCAGCCTGATCAGCCAGCCGCCCACGCTGGAGCAGCTGTTCCTGCGCCACTACGAGGTGAGCGCGTGAACACCTTGGTGGGCACGGGATCCCTGGTGCGGCTGGTGCTGCGCCGGGAGCGGATCCAGCTGCCGGTGTGGATCCTGGTCGTCACCGGCATCGTCGCCGCGACGGCATCCAGCTTCGCTTCGCTGTACCCGACGGTGCAGTCACGGCAGGAGCTCGCGGCGTCGATCGTCAACAACCCGTCGATCCTGGCGTTGAGCGGCCCGGCGCAGGGGCTCGACACCATCGGCGGCATGACCGAGTGGAAGTACGGCGCGGTCGCCTGTGTGCTGGTCGGGCTGATGGCCGTGTTCATGACGGTCCGGCACACTCGGGCCGACGAGGAGACCGGCCGGCACGAACTGCTCGGCGCCGGCGTGGTCGGCCGGTACGCCAAGCTGACCGCGACGCTGATCGTGGTGTTCGGCGCGGGCCTGGCGTACGCGCTGTTGATCGGCCTCGCGCTGACCGCCCAGGGATTGCCGGCCGCCGGATCGTTCGCGATGGGACTGGGCATCGGCGGCTGCGTCTGGTTCTTCTCGGCCGTGACCGCCGTCGCCGCCCAGGTGAGCTCGAGTTCCCGTGCGGCCAACGGAATCGGCGGCGCGGTGATCGGCGCGGCGTACCTGCTGCGTGCGGCCGGCGACTCCGCCGCCGAGGACGGTCCGCGCTGGCTGTCGTGGCTCAGCCCGATCGGCTGGTCGCAGCAGATGCGCCCGTTCGCCGGCGAGCGCTTCTGGGTTCTCGCCCTGTTCGTGGCGATTTCCGTTGTGCTGCTTGGCGTCGGCTACGCGCTGGTCGGCCGGCGGGACATCGGGGCCGGCCTGCTGCCCGAGCGCGCCGGCCGTCCGAGCGGGATGTTCGGCACGTTCGGGCTGGCCTGGCGGTTGCAGCGGGGCATCCTGATCGGCTGGACCGTCGGCATCGTGGTGCTGGCCGGCGCGCTGGGCGGGATCTCCCAGAGCCTCAAGAGCATCCTGGACAGCACCCCGCAGGTCGCCCAGGCGTTGCAGCAGCTCGGCGGGCAACAGTCCCTTGTGGACTCCTTCATGGCCGCCATCCTGGACGTCATCGGCCTGGCCGTCTCCGTCTACGCCATCCAGGCCGCGCTGCGGCTGCGCGCCGAGGAGACCGCGTCGCGGGCCGAGCCCGTGCTGGCCGGCTCCGTCGCGCGACTCCGTTGGGCCGCAAGCCATCTCGCCTTCGCCCTGATCGGCAGCGCCTTCCTGCTCGCCGTCGCCGGCGCCGCCACCGGTCTGGCCGTCGGCCTCACCAACGGCGACGTCGGCACGCAGCTGCCCCGCCTTCTCGGCGCAGCCATGGTCCAGGTGCCGGCCGTCTGGGTCCTGGCCGGCATCGCCACCGCCCTGTTCGGGCTGCTGCCCCGGCTGACCTCCCTGGCCTGGGCCGCCCTCGTCGTCTTCCTGCTGCTCGGCCAGCTCGGCTCGCTGTTCCAGCTCAGCCAGTGGGCGTTGGACATCTCCCCGTTCACGCACCTGCCCAAGCTGCCCGGCGGCGAGTTCACCGTCGTGCCGCTGATCTGGCTGCTGGTCGTCACCGCCGCGCTGACCGTGGCCGGCCTGGCCGGTTTCAGGCGGCGCGACGTGGGATAAGAGTGGCCAGCTCGCGCCATTCGACGAGCACGGGCTCGAAGGCCGGCCAGGAGGTGCCGCATTCAGCGGGTGACGAGGCCGGCGTCGTAGGCCAGCAGGCCGATCTGGGTGCGGTTGGCGCAGTCCAGCTTCACCAGCATGCGGGAGACATAGCCCTTGACCGTGGCCTCGGACAGGTGCAGGCGGGTGGCGATCTGCGCGTTGGACAGCCCCTCGCCGAGGCAGGTCACCACGTCGATCTCACGGTCGGTCAGGTCGGCCACCAACGCCGTTGCCTTGTCCCGCGCGGCCTGTTCGCCGGCTGAGGCGGCGACGAGCCGGCGGGTGGCGGCGGGGGACAGCACGGTGTGCCCGTCGGCCGCCACCCGGACCAGGCTGATGAGGTCCTCGGGCGGCGTCGACTTGAGCAGGAACCCGGCCGCTCCGGCCCGCAGTGCGCGAATGACGTACTGGTCGGCGTCGAAGGTGGTCAGCGCGACGACGGTCGGCGGCGAGGGCAGGCCGGCGATGCGCTCGATCGCCGTGAGCCCGTCCACGCCGGGCATGCGCAGGTCCATCAGCACGACCCGAGGTTGGTGCCGCACCACGGCTTCCACCGCCGCGGCGCCGTCGTGAGCCGCGTCGACGACCGCGATGTCGGGCGCCGAGCCGAGAATGGTGCGCAGGTGCGCGCACACCATGGGCTCGTCGTCCACGACAAGGACCGTGATCTTGTCAGTCATGACTCTCCGCCGTCGGTACGAACGCGGGCAGTATGGCATCGACCTCGAAGCCGCCGTCGGGCCGCGAGGCCGCGGTGAACCGGCCGCTGACCAGCTCGACCCGCTGCTTGAGCCCGAGCAGGCCGGTGCCGGAGCCGCTCTCGCCGAGGTCGTGGTCGACGCTGCCGACCGGCGGGCCGTTGCGCACGGTGAGCCGCACGCGGTCAGCCCCGTAACGCACGTGCACGCGGGTCTTCGCGCCCGGCGCGTGCTTGCGGACGTTGGTCAGCGCCTCCTGCACGACCCGGTACGCCGTGCGGCCGACCACCGGCGCGGTCAGCAGCGGATTGCCGTCCACAATCAGCTCCACCGTCATGCCGACGCCCTGCGACTCCGTGACGAGCTCGGCCAGATCGGGCAGCCGCACGGCATCGGTCGGCTCCTCGCCGTTGTCGTCGGCATGGGTGCGGAGCACGCCGACCAGGTCCCGCAGCTCGGCCAGCGCCTGGCAGCCGGCCTCCCGCAGCTCCTCGGCGGCCGTCCGGGTCGCCTCGTCGGGCGCGGTGATCCGCAGGGCCCCGGCCTGCAACACCATGAGGCTCACGCGATGCGTGACCACGTCGTGCATCTCGCCGGCCAGCCGCACGCGTTCGTCGGCCCGCGCCTGCTCGGCCAGCAGCTGCTGTTCTCGCTCGGCCCGCTCGGCGCGTTCGGTCAGCGCCCGGATCAGCGACAGCCGGTTGCCGATGTACAGCCCGAACAGGGCCGGGAACACCGTGAACAGCATGCCGCCGGTGATGATGGTGAACGTCGGCGCCCACACCCGGACGGAGATCGCGATCAGCACCGCGGAGCACAGCCACATCCGCCGCGACCGGGGGATCCGCTTGAACGCGACGCCGACGGCGAACGGCGTGGCCAGCGGCACGAACTGCGAGTCCTCTCGGATCACGCCGAAGAACAGCTGCGGGTCGATGTAGGCGGAGACCGCCATGGCGATGGCGCTGGCCGCGCACAGCGCCAGGCCGACGAGCGGGAACCGGCGATGCCACAGCAGCGCGAACATTCCCGGCAATTGGATGAACGTCTGCGTCCACTCGTAGAACGTGGTCGGCGGGCCGTAGCCGATCCAGATCGCCAGGATGATGCCGAGCACGGTGGCGAACGGCGACAGCAGGAAGAAGGCGTCGCGCCAACGCGGTCGGGTCACCTCTCGACCATACCCACCCGGACAATCCGCCTTAGGTAGCGCCGGCACCTACGAAAGTCGCATGCCCCGGGCACTTTCCGGGCTGTCCGGCGCGGCCACCGTCCGGGTTGGATGGTCGCCGGGGGGACACGTGATGGGGGGACGGCAAGTGCGGCAACTCGGGGGAAGCACAACCATCGAGGCAGGGCCGGTGGTTGCCGCACTTGCCGCGCGGCCGGTCGCGGTCATCGCCGGTCTGCTGGGCATCGCGCTGGTGGCCACCAGCTGGCGTTACGGTTATTTCGGCGACGAGCTGTACTTCGTCGCCGCCGGGCACCATCTCGACTTCGGGTACGCGGACCAGCCGCCGCTGGTGCCGCTCCTGGCGCTGATCGCCGACACCGTCGCGCCGGGATCGTTGGTGGTGCTGCGGATTCCGGCCGCTGTGGTCACGGTGGCCGGCGTGTTCGTGGCGGCCATGATCGCCCGTGAGCTCGGGGGCAGCCGGCGGGCCCAGATCATCTCGGCCGGCAGCTACGCCGTCGCGCCGTTCCTGGCCGGCGGGGGCCATCTGCTGGCGACGTCCACAGTGGACCCATTCCTGTGGACGCTGATCACGTGGTTGGTCGTGCGCTGGGTAGGCGTCCGTGACGACAAGTTGCTGCTGTGGGCCGGTGTTGTCACCGCGGTGTCGTTGCAGGTGAAGTGGCTGATCGTCTTCTTCTGGGTCGTCGCCGGCGTGGCCATCCTGATCGCCGGGCCACGGGATCTGTTGCGCAGCAAGATGTTGTGGCTCGGGGCGGCCATCGCTGGGCTGACCTCGGTGCCGCAGCTGCTGTGGCAGGCCCACAACGGTTGGCCCCAGCTCCAGATGGGCAGCGTGATCGCGGCCGACGAGCGGGCCAGCATCGGCGGCGCGGGCGGCTTCCTGCTGGTTCTCGCCCTGTACACGGGGGCCGTCGGCGTGCCGCTCGGAATTTACGGACTGGTGCGCACGTTCCGGTTGCCCGAGTTCAGGTTTCTCGGCATCACGGCCGTCGGGCTGATCGTGGTGTTCATCGCGACCGGCGGCCGGCCGTACTACGCCGGCGGCATTCTGCCGGTGCTGTGGGCGTTCGGCGCGGTCGGCCTCGACGGCCGGCGGCGGTGGCTGCCCTGGGTGGCGTGGCCGGTGTTCGCCGTCTCGATCGCCTTCGTGGCGGCGTCCCTGCCGCTGCGGCCCGTGGATTCCCTGCGGGACAGCAACGAGACCGCCGACTTCATCGCCTTCGAGAGCGTGGGCTGGCCGCAGATGGCCGACGAGGTCGCCGCCGCCTACCGGGCGCTGCCCGACGACGTCCGCGCGCACACGGCGATCGTCGGCGACGCCTACTGGTCGGCCAGCGTGATGTCCCTGTACGGCCCCGAGCGCGGCCTGCCCGCGCCCTACGGACCGAACCGCGGCTACTGGTACTTCGGAGTGCCGCCGGAGAGCGCGGTGAACGTGCTCTACATCGGCGACAACCACATCGACCAGATCCGGTCGCACTTCGGCAGCGTCACCCAGGTGGCCACTGTGGACAACAAGCTCGGCATCCACAACGGCTACCAGGGAGCGCCGATCTACCTGGCCACCAACCGGGACCGGCCGTGGTCAGCCCTGTGGCCGGCGCTGCGCAACCTGTGACGGCTCGTTCACAGTCCACAGTAGAGGCTCGCCGGCCGCGTAGCGCTTGATGTTGTCGGTCAGGGCGATCATCGAGTTGAACAGCACCTGCTGGGTCACGCCGCCCACGTGCGGCGTGGCGATCACCTTGGGGTGGTTGACCAACGGGTTGCCCGGGTCCGCCGGCTCGACGGCCAGCACGTCGAGCCCGGCCCCGGCGATGTGGCCGGAGTCCAGCGCCGCCACCAGGGCCGCCTCGTCGACCAGGCCTCCGCGGGCCACGTTGACGAACAGCGCACCCGGCTTCATCGCGGCGAAGGCGCCGGCGTCGAAGAAGTTCCGGTTGTGCTCGCCGAACATCAGGGCGCTGATCACCACGTCCGCCTCGGCCAGCACCTCGGTGAGCCGATCGGCGCCGACCACGCGGTCGATCTCCGGCGGCCCACCCAGCTCCGGCCGGGCCCGCACGGCGACGAGCCGGGTTCCCCAGGGCGCCAACCGCTTCGCGACCGCGAGGCCGATCGCGCCCAGCCCGATGATCGCCACGGTGCCGCCGGACAGCGACCGGCCGGCCGGCTGCGCCCACTTCCGTTCCCGCAACGCCTGCCGCGCCTCGTCGAGCTGCCGGCTCAACGCCAGCGTGAGCAGGATTGCCTGCTCCGCCACGGCGTCCGCGTTGCCGGTGACGTCACCGGGCAGCCGCGCCACCCACACGCCGGCCGCCGTCGCCGCGTCCACGTCGACCGTCTCCAGGCCGACGCCGAACTGCTGCACGAAGCCGAAAGTGGCACGCGACAACAGGTTTGCGTCCACCTTCGCGGCGATCGGCGTGACCACGTCCATGCCGTCGGCCATCTCGGCGAAGCCGGCCGGCGAGGACTGGAACACCTCCCAGCCCGGCAGCAGCGCCCGCAGCGGGTCGAGCGGATACTCTTCGAGGCCGATCAGCAGTCGCATGTGACCCAGGTTACGGGCTCAGCGCTCGGTGATGGCCGGCGGCGAGGGCATCTGGTAGCCCGAGCTGCCCACGTTGGCCTGCAGGGCCGAGCGCCAGGCGCCGGTGGAGATCATCTTCTGCAGCGCGGCGTCCACCTTCTCGCGGCCGCCGGTGTCGCCCTTGCGCAGCCCGATGCCGTACGAGTCCTTGGTGAACGGCTTGCCGACCACCTTGAGCAGCTCCGGGTTCTGCGCCGCGTAGCCGGCCAGGATCACGTCGTCGGTGGTGACCGCGTCGACGATGTTGGCCAGCAGCGCGGTGACGCAGTCGGAATAGCGGCTGTACTCGACCAGCGTGGTGTTCTGCGCGAACTTGTCCTTCACCTGCTGGGCCGAGGTGGAGCCGGCGACCGAGCAGAGCTTCTTGCCGTTCAGCGACTGCGGGCCGGTGATCGAGTTGTCGCTCAGGCGCACCAACAGGTCCTGGCCCACGGTGAAGTACGGGCCGGCGAAGTCGACGAGCTTCTTGCGCTTGTCGTTGATGGTGTACGCGGCCACGACCATGTCGACCTTGCCGCTGGTGAGCAAGGTCTCACGGTCGGCGGGCTCGGCTTCCTTCCACGTGATGTTGGCCGGGTCCACGCCCAGCTCGCCGGCGATGAACTTCGCCACGTCCACGTCGAAGCCCTGATACAGGTCGTTCAACGTCTTCTCGCCGATGCCCGGCTGGTCGAACCGGATGCCGATGGTGAGTTTGCCCTGGCCGGCGGCCCCGGTCAGGGTGTCGGCGGGCCCGCTCGTCCCGCATGCGGCGAGCAAGGCCAGCGCGGCGAGTGCGGCGGTCGCTCGTAGTGATCCCCGCATGCGCATGGTGAGGTCCCCTTAAGGTCGAGGCGGCCTGCACTGCCTAACAAACCCAGGGCCGTCAAGTCCAATCGGGCAGGCCTGGACTACGTCACACTCCACTACGCGCCAGGATCCTTGACAGTTCGCGGTGATCCTCTTTTTCACATTCACATGTGAGCATCCGTCGCAGCCGTGGCTCGCTCACGTCGCAACTGGATGTATTCGCGGATCACCAGGACGATGATCACTACGTCGATCGCCGCGAAGATCGGCAGCGCGATGGAATGGGTGTGGACGGCCCGGAAGATCTCGTAGACGACAAAGGCCCCCAACACCACCGCGGCCACCGGGTACAGCGGCAGCACCTTGCGCAGCAGCGCCGCCACCAGACCCAGCTTGATCACGGCGTGCAACAGCAGGTAGCCGATCGCGAACGTGCGGCTGCTGCCGTCGGCGAAGTCGTGCGCCGCGGTCTGTAGGTGCGTCGACAGCGTGCCGCTCGGATCGCCGAGCAGGTCTCGCGTCACCACCTCGTTGGCCAGGCCGGTGATCAGCGTCGGCGGGATGAAGATCAGCACGATGCCCAGCACGAGCTGGCCGAGGCCGTCCAGCCCCTTGATGGCGATGGCGACCTTGAACAGCTTGTCGGTCGTGGTCGAGTTGCTCACGCCGACCAGGATGCCCCGATCAGCGCGGTTTAGTGCGGCGAGTGGGCGAAGCGGTGGTGGGATCCTCCGGCCAGGGGTGCTTCGGGTAGCGGCCGCGCAGCTCGGAGCGCACCTGCGGGTAGCCGGTCCGCCAGAACGAGGCCAGGTCGCCGGTGACCGCCACCGGGCGGCCGGCCGGGGAGAGCAGGTGCAGCACCACCGGCACGCGGCCGTCGGCGATGCGGGGCGTGTCGGTCCAGCCGAACGTCTCCTGCACCCGGACCGGGAGGGTCGGGCCGTCGGCGGTGTAGTCGACCTTGAGCTTCGAGCCCGACGGCACCTCGATGCGGTCCGGGGCGAGCTCGTCCAGGCGGGCGGCGGCGGGCCAGGGCAGCATGGTCTGGAGCACGTGCTGGGCGCTGATCCGGGCCAGGTCCGTGCGCTTGCGGGCGGCGGACAGATCGGTGTTCCGGATGATGGCGTCATCCGAGACCTCGGGCCAGGGATCACCCAGGTTGACGTGCAGGAACTCCATTCGTTGGCGCTGCCTGGCCGCGTCCTGGCTCCACTGGAGCAGAGCGATGCCTTCTTTGCGGAGGCCTTCTTTCAGCGCTTCCAGGAGGAGTTCGGGGTCGGGCTTGGCGATCGGACGCTCCGCCAGCACGATCGCGCCCAGGCGGCGGACGTGCCGGGCGACGACGTCGCCGTTGGTCCAGGTCACCTCGTCCTTCTCGGACAGCAGGGCCGGGGCGGCGCGTTCAGCCAACTCCTGGTCGGCGCGGGCGGCGAGGCGGACCCGGCCGTGGGCGCGACCCGGTTCGCGGTCGGCGACGGCCACGGCCAGCCACTCGCTGTCGGTGGGGCCGTCCGTCTCGACCGCGGTGCCGCCGGCCATGAGGTAGCTGCGCGAGCCCGGCTGACGCCTTTTCGCCAGGCGTTCCGGGTGGGCCAGGGCGACGACGAGGGCGGGGTCGTCTTTTCGACCGGTGGGGCCGTCGACCAACTTGGAGAGGCGGCCGACCTCGCGTTTCCAGGTCGGGGGCTGGTCTTGGCGAAGCCGGCGCACGGCCGTCTCGACGTCGTTCGAGGAGGTGACGGAGTCGTCGTCCAGCAGCGCCACAACCTCGGCCGTCGGCTTTGCGCCCAGTTCACGGGCACCGTCGAGCAGCGCTCGGCCCAGCCGGGGGTGCAGGCCCAGCTCGGAGATGCGGCGGCCGCGGTCGGTGACGCCGTTGTCGTCGAGGGCGCCCAGGTTCCTGAGGGTGGTCTGCCCGGCGGCGAGGGCGCCCGGCGGGGGCGCGTCCCACCAGGTCAGGTCGCTGCCATCCGGGGTGCCCCAACAAGCCAGCTCCAGGGCGAGGCGGGTCAGCTCGGCGGTGCGGATCTCCGGCTCGGGGTAGCGGGGCAGCGTGGCCTGCTCGTGCTCCGGCCAGCACCGGTAGACGTGGCCGGGGGCCTCGCGCCCGGCCCGGCCGGCGCGCTGATCGGCGACGGCCTGTGACACCCGGGTGGTGATCAAGCCGGACAGGCCGCGGCGGTGATCGGCCCTGGGCGAGCGGGCCAGGCCGGCGTCGACCACTGTGCGGACGCCCGGCACCGTCAGGCTCGACTCCGCGACGGCCGTGGCCAGGACGATGCGTCGGTCCGCGGTCTTCCGGATGGCGTCGTCCTGGGCCTCGGTGGCCAGCCTTCCGTGCAGGGGAAGGACATTTAGGCCTTGCAGCTGCTGCGAGACGCGGCGGATCTCGCCGACACCGGGGAGGAAGACCAGGATGTCACCGTCCGTTTCGGACAGTGCTTTGTGGACTGTTCTTGCCACGTGTTGCTCCAGGCGTTCGTTCCGGGCGGCCGGCACGTAGGTCGTCTGGATGGGGAAGGTTCTGGCGTGGGCCTCGATGACCGGGGTGTCGGCGCCCAGGATCTCCGCCAGTCTCTTGGCGGCGACGGTGGCGCTCGTGGCCAGCACCTTGAGGTCGGGGCGCAGGCCCTCGCGGGCGTCCAGGAGCAGCGCCAGAAGGAGATCGGCGTCGAGATGGCGTTCGTGGCACTCGTCCAGCAGCACGACGTCGACGCCGGTCAGCTCCGGGTCGTGTTGCAGGCGGCGCAGCAGGAGGCCGCTGGTGACGACCTCGACCCGCGTCTGCTTCGAGGTGCGGCGGTCGCCCCGGACCGCGTAGCCGACCGTGCCGCCGACCTGTTCGCCCAGCAGCTCCGACATCCGGGCCGCCGCCGCCCGCGCCGCCAGCCGTCGCGGCTCCGCAACGAGAACACGACCTGGTAGCGCCAGCGGCACCAAAGTCGTCTTTCCCGTGCCCGGCGGGGCCACCAGCACCGCCGTGCCGTGCCGGGCCAGGGCGGCGTTCAGGTCGTCGAGTACCGCACGGACCGGAAGATCGGGAAGCTGCACCCCGCTAGCCTGCCGCAGTCACGCCGATCAGCAGACCCACCAGGTAGGTCGCGCCCGCCGCGATCACGCCGAACAGCAGTTGGCGCAGGCCGTTCCACCACCACGGGCGGGTCGTGAAGCGGGCCACCACCGCGCCCGCCGCGAACAGGCCGATGCCGCCGATGCCCAGGCCGGCCAGCAGCGACTCCCAGCCCAGCAGGAACGGCAGCAGCGGGAACAAGGCGCCGATCGAGAAACACAGGAACGAGGAGACCGCCGCCACCACCGGAGACGGCTGATCGTCCGGATTGACACCCAGCTCCTGCTCGATATGCACCCGGACGGCCAACTCCTCGTCCTGGTGGATTTCCTCGGCCACCCGGCGGGCCGTTTCCTCGGTGAGACCCATTTCCTCGAACATCTGCATCAGCTCGGCCTTTTCCGCGGCCGGATTCTCGCGCAGTTCCCGACGTTCGGTGGCCACCTCGGCCTGCACCGAGTCGTTCTGCGTCTGCACCGAGGCGTATTCGCCCAGCGCCATCGAGAACGCGCCCGCGACCAGGCCCGCCATGCCGGTGAGCACGATGACGTGCGAGCTCGCCCCGCCACCGCCGACCCCCGCGACCAGTGAGATGTTGGTCACCAGGCCGTCCATCGCACCGAACACCGCCGGCCGCAGCCAGCCGCCGGACAGGTCGTTGTGGGTGTGGCCGACCTCGTTCTGCGCCGTTTCGTCAACCTGGGTCACGTTCGGAGGGTAATGGATTGAGCCGGTACTGAGGAAAGCCTTGCACAGTGTTGCCTAGCCTTAGCGGTGTGCCACACATCGATCCCGAACTCGAGCGGTTCGTCCAGGCCTTCCCGGTGGCCCGGGTGTCCGCGCCCGGCGCCGACGTCGTCAAGATCCGCGAGGACCTCGACCAGCGCTGGCGGCGCATGCAGCCGGTCGTGCAGGTCGGCGAGGTCACGGACCTGGCGACGCCCGTGCCCGTGCGGGTGTACAAGCCCGTTCTCGGCGCCGTCGACCTGCCGGTGGTGGTGTTCCTGCACGGCGGCGGCTGGTGCACCGGAAGCGTGGTCACCCACGACGATTTGTGCCGCCGAATCAGCCGCTCCGCCCAGGCCGTCGTCGTTTCCGTCGAATACCGGATGGCGCCCGAGGATCCATTTCCCGCGGCCGTCGACGACTCCTTCGCCGTGTTGCGGTGGGTCGGTTCGCACGCCCGGGAAATCGGCGGCGACCCGTCCCGCATCGCCGTCGCCGGGGACAGCGCCGGCGGCAACCTCGCCGCTGTGCTCACCCAGCTCGCTCGTGACAACGGCGGGCCCGAGCTGCGGTTCCAGCTGCTGCTCTACCCGGCCGTCGGCGGCATTGGCGAGTTTCCCTCACGGGCGGAGAACACCGACGCCCCCGTGCTGTCGACCGCCGACATGGAGGCCTTCCTGCGGCACTACGCCGGTTCGATCACCGGCGAGCCGCCCGTCACCCTCGCGCCCGCCCTCGCCGCCGACCTGTCCGGCCTGCCGCCGGCCTTCATCGCCACCGTCTGGCACGACCCGCTGCGGGACGAGGCCGAGGCCTACGGTCGGCTCCTCGCCGCCGCCGGCGTGCCCGTCGAGACCGTCCGTTTTGATCACCTTGTGCACTCTTTCGCCAGCTACGCGCCCCTCATCCCCGCCGCCTCCGAGGCCCTCGAACAGTGCCTGTCGGCGTTGCGGAAAGGACTTCTCAGGTAGCACTCAGGGGTCGTCGGTAGCATTTCGCCAGGACTCGGCCACCGAGTTGGCCGGCCTTGACGAGGAGGACGGTTCATCGTGGGCGCGGCCCAGAACAACAACAAGCGTGACAAGAACAAGGCCAACGCCGCCCGGGCCGTCGCGGCCGCCCGCGGCGCTCGCAACGACCGGCGCAACATCGCCATCGGCACCGTGGCCGTCATCGTGGTCGCCATCGCCGTGATCGTCGGCGTGGTCCTGTCCACCCGGCAGTCCACCCCGCCCGCCGCCACCGGCGCCGATGCGATCAAGGTCACCAAGGCCGACGCCGAGTACACCGCCAAGGCCGGCGACGACGGCACCGTCACCGCCGGGCAGGACACCGCCAAGACCAAGATCGACGTCTACGAGGACTTCACCTGCCCCTACTGCGGCGACCTCGAGAAGCAGAGCGGCGCCCAGATGGCCAAGGCCATGGCCGACGGCAAGCTCCAGGTGCGATACCACCTGCTCAACATCCTCGACAACAACACCAATCCCCCCGGCTACTCCCTGCTGGCCGCCAACGCCGCCATCGCCGCTGCCAAGCAGGGCAAGTTCGCCGACTTCCACGCCAGCCTCTACGCCCAGCAGCCCAAGGAGGGCGGGGCCGGCTACACCAACGAGCAGCTCATCAGCCTCGGCAAGCGCCTCGGCATCACCGCCGCCCAGTTCTCCACCGACGTGACCGCCGGCGTCTACGGCAACCTCGTCAAGCAGCAGGCCACCACCGCCTCCGCGCCCCCCGTCAATCTCCAGGGCACCCCCACCGTCCTCAACGGCACCACCGACCTCAAGGCCCTCCAGGACCCCCAGTGGCTCGACAAGCTCCTCAACACCTGATCCCTTGATCCTTCTCACGGCCCGTCACGCCCCCGGCGTGACGGGCCGTTCACGTTCCTGACCTGCCCGAACCCCACTGCCCACCCCCCGATTTCACTTCTCCCGGACCCGTCGTGTAGGGTTTGCACCACGAGATGAGGGACCTACCAACCCGGGTTCCAAATCTCGGCTCGGGGCTGTGGCGCAGCTGGTAGCGCATCACACTGGCAGTGTGAGGGTCAGGGGTTCGAGTCCCCTCAGCTCCACAATTGTTGAATAGTTTAGATACGCCCCCTGACCTGGGAAAACTAGGTTTGGGGGCGATCTTGATTTTTCGTCCCAAGTGGACAGTGGATGACCTAACTGGAGCAAAACTGGAGCAGGGGTCTGACCCTATGCGAAATGGGGTCAGGTTTTTGCTCCAGTTCTATGTCACCCGACCGGGGATTCTTCAGCGGCGAATCTCTAGAACGCCCGTAGGCGGGCGGGCACGGTCGGCTGGCGGTTATGGGGTAGGCGGGCCCGCGTTGTCACGGCTGTGGCCCGGCTAGCCGTTGGCCGGGTGCGCCGATCGTCCATGTCAGCCCCTGGCGATCCGCGAGCCCGTCGCCGCCGCCCAGGTCGCGATCAATGGATGGGTAGACGGTTACAACCGTCAACGGTGGGCTTCGGCGGCCCAGTCGATCACTCGCGCGAGCTGGACGCCGACGCTCACCAACCATCCATAATGGATTCGTGGCAGCGTGCGTTGCGTCTCGACGGGAACTGGCGGCCCGGCCAGCCGAACCGTCCGGCGTTGGTGACGCACGGGTCGCCAGTTCCTCCTACGGGGCCTAGTGAGGGTAGGGAGGCGCGAAGTCGGGCTCGGCAGCTCCTGCGAAAACCAGGTGGTCGATCTCGGACAACTCGCCGTACAGCACACCGTGGAACTCCAGGACGGTGTTGCGCGCGAGCGAGACCTGCGACATGTGCTCGTTCCAGTCCACGTCACGTACATGGATGTCTGGGTCGGCGGTGTCTTGCAGGTGGTAGCCGACGCTCCTGTGGACGTACCCGTCGAACACCACTACCGCGGGCACACGGACCGTGATGAGCCGCGTTCCGCCCTCGTACTGATCATCGATAGACACTGCGATCGCGTTGTAGTCGGGGTCGATGTGGTCGACAGCCATGTTCTCAACGGTGGAGTGGGGCAGTGTCAGATCACTGAACGGTGTCCGGTGACCCATCCGTCCGTCGCTGTCAGCATCGACCTCCTGGTAGAGGAGATCAGTGCAAGCGCGGTCGACCGCGTCGTGGAGACTGTCCGTGAGCCGCTGGTGGTTTCGTGACTGCGTGAGGACGTGCCGCTCGGCTTCGGGATAGGACACGTTGTACTGGGACGCGTAACGGCGGGCCTGTTTGACCAGCCGCAATGCGGCGGTGTAGTTGATGCGGAGCTGATTGCTCAGTCGCCTGGCGTCGTGGTCTTTCATGGGCAGTCCCTGCGTCGTTGTCCGACAGCCCCCACGCGACCATCGAGACATGTCGGCAGGACACGCCATGATGGATCCGCTACGCCGGGCCTCCGACCCTTGCCTCACTGTGTCGGCTGGGCGTGGGCCAACCAGACGGGAGGGAACGGCACCGTAGCTGTGCCGTCTTTGACGGTAGCACAGCAGAAAGTTGGGCAAGTCGCCGCAACCGGTGGCGGTCACTTGATCGCAGCAGGTGCGTGCCGAGCATAAGTTGCGCGCCGCTGGCGACGACGCGCGATCGGAGTACTGCACGCTCGCGCGCTAGCGGCGGCTTGGTGCCTCGAAGAGTGCGGCGAGGATGAGGCGCTGCTGCACCGGTGGCGCCGAGCGGTCGGGTTGTAGCCGCGCTCAGGTCGTTCACCAGCCACCTATCTTCGCCGACCTGTGCGGGTGAGGCCGTAGGCTGCGCGTTGATGCCACTGCTGGAGTCGGAGGTCGCGTCGATCATGCTCGAGCCCTCGACCCTGGTGGTGCGGTTGGCCCTTCCGGTTGCCTGCACGGTGTGCCAGCGGCCTCAGTCGGTCCGTTCATCAGGGGCTTGTCCGGACTGCGGCACGCCACTTGATCCCGATGCGGTCGCGGACGTTCGAGGCGCGGTTCGTCGACGACGCGACGCGTTTCGGCGCCGCCTTCAGCGGCTGGACGAGCGGATGCACTCCGTGACCGATCCTCCGCTGGACTTTGAGCGGAGGGGAACACCCCGCAGCGATGACCGGCATCTGACCGATGTGCTCCAGCCAGCGTTGAAGACGCTGCGCGCCTCCTACAAGACGGTCGCCGACCTGCTGGCCACCGGCACCTGGGATCCCGACGAGCCCGGCTGCCTAATGGCGTTCACCGCGCTTGTGCAGGCCCTCGATGCCTCGCTGGACTTCGTCACCACGCTCCGGACAACGATGCCGCCGATCGAGTGGAGGGCTGTGCACCGCGAGTTGACGCGGGCAGCGGCCGAGCACGCTCGCGGGCAGGTGCTGCTGACGTCGACGATCACTGCCCCCGATCTTGTTGCCGCCCAGCATCAACGCGACGCCAGCAGCGCAGCTTTTGCTGCAGGTGCGCGGCATGCAGAGCGCGTTGCAGCACTCATCCGTCGTATCCAAGAAGCGCCCAGCGATGGGCCTTTCCAGCTTGATGGTTCTTTCGATATCGCCGCGCTGGCATGGTCGAGCGCCGGCCGGCAGGGCATGTCGATCGCCGACGGAGCGGCCCTCGTCCGGCAAGCTCTCGCTGGTATTCCCGGGATGTCGTCCCTGCCGAACGAGCAGGCGCTGATGATGTTTCCTCTGCTGGCATCGTCGGCGCGGGTCGTCGACCTCGATCTGCTCGCCCGGCGTGCCCAGGCGTTGCGCAATGTCGTTGACAATGCTGACCGGACCACCTCGTGGGTCACGGACCCCGGATTGCTGATCAGCCGGGTCCGGCGCGGCGGAGAGCGCCTGATGGCAGAGGGAGAGCGGCTTGGCCTGGAGTGGCGCCATCAGTTTCCGCGACACCGCATCATGGACACACTCACCGGGGTGTATCGCCAGCTCGTTGAAGGCGCACTCCGCGACCTTGGAGGCGTGACGGTCGTCGCTGCCCGCGTCGCGCGCGGCGAGCCCGACAACGCTACCTATGGCCAAGACGTCGTGGATGGACTGAAGGCAGGGGAGGTCGTCGACGAGTTGCGCCGCCTCGGCGTCATGCGGGAGGGCGATGTCGACATGGTGTTCCGCAACGCCAGTGCACACGCCGACATCGAGATCACGGACACCGGTGTCGTAGCCACGGAACGGATCATTGAGAACGGGCGGGTGACATCGTCCACCGCGGTGACAGTGTCCGATGACGAGTTCTACGAGATTCTCGTTTCGCTGCAAGAAATCCTCCTGGCACTTCAGCTCGCACTGCTGCCTTGGCTGTGGCTGCACAAGGACCCCACGATCGCCGCCTCCATTGCGTCTGTACCCACGAGCGATCGCCAACGGGACCACACCGTTGCGCTCCTTGCGGGCATGTCAGGTTTGCGTGATGTCACGGTGTCCGTGGTCGACAAGCACGTCACAGTCTCGGCTTCCCCGAGCGACGGAGTCAGCCCGGCCGACACGGCGAGGCGCGCCCTGTCAGTAGCTCCTGGAGCGCTCGGTGCTGTGCCGAACGCGGACCGGGTCGCGCTGAACATCGACGGACTCACCCCGGTGACGTTCACTCGCACCGAGTTCGACATGCCCGCCATTGAGGACGAGGCACCGCATGATCTTCCGTTGGTCGGTCTGGTCAACGCCAAGTGGCTGATCGACTGCGGCGTTTCGCTAAGCGGGGAAGAAGAAGCGAAGTATGTGACGTGGCCATTGGCGCTGTTGGCATCGGGGTGCGCTGACTTAGTTGTGAGCACGCCCCAGCAAACGGAAAACATCGACAGCGCCGTCGCCTCGCTGCGTGTCTTCCGCGCTCGCCTCGACGAAGTCGTGCCGAGCAACAGATCGTTGCTGACCCAGCGCGCGGTGGACCAGATCGACATCCTGAAGGCGTCGCTTGTGGGAATGGCCGCTGGCCGCCGGGGTCAGCTTTCTGTGACCGAGAGCGTGAACTTCGGGCATCAGGCTGTGGCGGCGCTCGAAAGGCTGCGGGAGATCCAGACGGAAGCTACGGCGAGGTTCGACGTCACGTCCTCAACTGGCTGATGAGAAGTAGCCGCGCCAAGGCCGCGGCCGGCGATCGGTTCCGGAAGCACCACGAGCCCGTGCGGTGCGCGGGCTCGCGTGACGGATTCAGGCTAGGCAGCCTGCCTCCAGGTGGTGTCGAACTCCTCGGTGGAGTTGAGGACGGTCTTGTCCCAGCGGTCTTGCAGGCATTGCAGCAGGCGGGCCTCTACGGCGGCGGCGACGTGGGAGTAGGTCTCGCGGACCTTGTCTCCCATGACATGTCCAAGTCGCAAGGCTTGGGCGATCTCGGGGATGGCGTCTTCGATCATCCAGGTCTTGTGGCTGTGCCGTAGCCCGTGGAAGGTCAGGCCCGGCGCGACCGGCTGCAGCCGCATGTCGGGGTTTTTGCGGTGGAGGTTGCCGTCGGCGCAGGGGCGCATGGCGCGGCGGGAGAAGTTGCTGCGTCGGTGCAGTGCGTTGTCGGGGGTGACGAACACGTGCGGGTGGGTGTGGGTGGCCAGGTGTGCGCGGAGCAGGCGGACGTTGAACGGGGCGAGGGTGATGGTGCGGGCGGACTCGTCGGTCTTGGGTGGGCCGAGCCATAGCTTGCCGGCGGCGGACTCGTGCAGCGCGCCGATCTCGGGGTCGACGACGATGTAGCCGGTGTCGTCGTCGAACAGGTGCAGGTTCGGGCGCTGTAGCCCGGTCAGCTCGCCCCAGCGTGCGCCGGTCCATCCGGCGGTGACGACCATGACCGCGCCGCCGGGGCCGTAGTAGGCGGCGATCTGATCGGCCAGGCGCAGCACCGGGTCGGACTGCGCCCAGATCTTTTCCCTGCGCCGCTCGGAGTGGCGGCGTCGTCCGCGGCGGCGGGCGCGGATGGGGTTGGCGGCGATGAGTTTCTCGTCGGCGGCGTCGGCCAGGACCAAGGACAACAGCTTCAGGATGCCGTCGACGCTGACCTGGGACAGTGGCTTGGCGCGGAGTTTCTTCTTCCAGGCTTGGGCTTTGAGGTTGGAGATCTCCGCCAGAGCGGTGTCGCCCCAGCGCGGGATGATGTGGTTGCGCAGCATGCTGCGGTAGTTGTCCGCCGTTCGGGAGTCGATGTCGAGGGAGTCGAGCCAGTCGTTGGTGGTGACGAACTCGCCGAGCGTGCTCTGTCCGGCGGCGGGGTCGATCCACGTGCCGCGGCGCTGTTCGGATTCCATGTCGTCGGCGTAGTCCTGCGCGGCGGTGGACGTGGTGAAGCCGGGGATCGCGCCGATGGTGCCGTCGTCGCGTCGGTAGCGGACGCGCCAGGTGTTGTCGCCGGATTGTTCAATCCAGGCCATGGTGGTGACCTCTTTCGCAGTCGTGTGGGGGTCGCAGACGTGACGGGATGCATGGACGCTCCGTGTGGGGCAGAAGGGCAAGGGCGTCCCGAAAAAACGTCCGTCTGTCCGCAAAGGACACCACGTTCGCGCTACCTGCTGGCAGTGGTGGACCCGTCGCGTCGCGGGCGACGGCTCGTGGTCCGGGCGGGGCGGGAGCCGGCTGTGATGATGGCCTGGAGGTCGGCGTCGGAGAACCGCAGATGCCGCCCCAGGAAGGTGCAGGGCAGTTTGCGTTGTCCGGCTTGGCGTCGTAGCCAGGACTCGGGCACGGTCAGCAGCAGGGCCGCCTCTGCGGGGGTGTGTAGACGTGGCGTGCTGGGCCTGCTGTCAATGGTCGATGCCATGGCGTTGTCGTCCGTTGGCGGTTGCTGTCGGCGGGGTGCGTGGCGGGTGGGGTGTCGCATGAGGACGTTCCTCTCCGGCGTTGACTGCGCTGTGCTGGTGCAGAGCGAGCCGGCGACCGGACCTGGGCTCGCCGGGGCCGATGGTGCCGGCGGCGTGGCCGCCCGTACCGCCCTCGCCGCCGCCGTGAAGGCGGGGGCGAGGGCGGTACCTGATCCGCGCGGTCGGGTGTTCATGCTGCCCGCCGAGACGCCTGGCCGTCACCGCTAGAGTGACGGGAGACCCGTGGCAGACAGGCAGGCGCTGGCCGCCGCCGAACCCCGGAGTCGGCGCGAGTCGACGAACTCTGGCGCACCTGTGAGGTCCGGAAGACCAGCACATCCTCATGCGCGATCAGGTGTAGCGGCAGGCCGGCCTCGCGTCGCTTGCGGATGAAGTCGCGCTGGAAGAACGAACCGCGACCGACCAGATCATGCTCGGCCGCTCGCGCGAGCAATGCGACGCAACGCTCGACCGGGATCAGCCCGGCCTGTCGGCCGCAGGCCAGGATCTGGGCGGGCAGGTCGATCAGCTCAGCGTGCTCGCGCCAGGGGCGGATGGTGATGGCGATGTGCCCGCCCGGCCTCAGGAACGGCACCAGTCCGGCGAGGATGCGGGTGAACCCAGCTAGCAGTCGGTGATGGCCGATGTTGGCGAGGTTTCCTCGGTCGAGGGTGTTGCCGTAGCGGTGGTAGTACTTCTGGATACCGGCCGTCGGCGACACCGAGACCTGCCCGTGGGTGGAAGGCCCGTAGGGCGGACTGGTGACGACCAGCGCGGCCTGCCCGACGTAGTCCTGCGGCAGTAGCGAGGACAGTTGGCGCGCGTCGCCGTGGAACACCCGCGCGTCGTGCTCGACCCCGCGGGTGCGAGCGAGCTCGAGGTTGTCGCGGGCGATGTCGACCCAGTGGGGCTCGTACTCGACGCCAACCGCGCGGCGCCCGGCGTGCACCGCCTCCACCAGGGTCGTGCCGATCCCGCACATCGGGTCGAGCACGAGGTCGCCCGGGTTCGTGTAGTGGGCGATCGCGTGGGCGGCGACGGCGGGCAACATCTTGGCCGGGTGCGCGGTCGACTCGGGCGTGTAGCGGTTCTTGCGCTGGGCAGCCGGGGAGGTCTGCGCGGTCGTCCACACCGACACCGCTGTGTCGTCGAGCGCGGTGCCGATGGCGTCGATGACCGCCCTGGGGATCCGCTGGGTCGACTCCGCGCCCGGGTCGGCGCGGCGGGTGTCGGCGGTGGTGCGGGCGCCGTGATGCGGGTGCCGGAGTTGGTCGTCAGCCACGGGCGTGCCTTCCTCGCGGGGTCGTCCGGGACGGGAGGGATGCGACATCGAGGCGGAGGTCATCGGATGACTCCCGTCTGGAACGCCGCGTCCGCCGGTGCCGGTCGAGGCGTCTGATGGTCGTGCGGATTGGCGAAGACAAGGACGTCGGAATGCACCCGGCGGTGCGGGCTGGGAAGTCCGCGCACCACGGCGCGGTGCCGTGCGCGGACGGCCTGATCGAGGGCCGCGTCGCCGAGGGCGAGGTCGACGTGGCCAGCGCGCGTCGGCGCGTGCAGGGCGACGATGTGCTGGAGATAGAGCAGGTCGGCGTTCTGCGCCGAGGCCACCATCGCGCCAGTCGGGTCGATCAGCTCGCCCCGCGACCAGTCACAGTGGGTGAGCACGGCGAGGATGCCGCCGACCCTCAGCCACCGCGCCGCCACCTGTGCCACGAGATCGCTGGTGTGATCGCCCGTGTGCTCGACAGGCAGGCTGGCGATGATCAGGTCCGCGCCGGAAACCGGGGCTGCGGTGTCGTCGACCGTGCTGGCGTCGACCCCCGCCGGTGTCGGCGCGGCGCGGTCGGGCAGTGCGGTGTCGGGGCCGCCTACAAGATCAGCCCAGAACGGGCGCGACGCGGTGCGCGAGGCGCGTGAATCCGCCGCCACATGCACCGCCTGGCCGGTTCGGTCCAGGCTGTCGATGGTGGCCAGCGCGTCGGCGAGGGCAGGGTCCGGCTCGGCGCCGGGGGCGTGGGTGACGACGCCGTCTTCGCCGACCACGCCCCGGGGTCGGCGGTCGGTGGTGGTCGCGTGTGGCAGGAGCACGACCCGCTCACCGACGGCGGTGAACGAGGTGACGATCGTGGCCACGATCGGTGTCGGCCAGGCCGTGTCGAGGTCGATCGGGTCGTCGCCGGCGGCCCATACCGTTGCCGGAATCGGGGTGGCCTTCGTGCCCTGGGAACGCGATGTCGCCGCCGCCCGGTCGGGCTTGGCGGGGCTGATCCGGGTAGTCGTCGAGGCGGTCGGGTAGGGGCGTCGGTCGGCGCCTCGGCGGGCATTCGGCCGGGTGTTGTGAGGGCGTGGTGAGTCGCCGCGGCGACGGGGGCCGTGGGGTGCTGGACGGTCGGATCGGGTCACGGGAGTCCTCCAGGACCGGGCGGTGCGCCACCATGGGTGGAGTGGCGCGTACACCTCTTAACTCCGAAATTCAGGCCCTTTGGGGACAGCACCGCCGGGACTTTGTTCCACGGCCTTCCAGACACCCAGTTCCGGCGACACGGAAAGACTCCCGAGCGACACCGTGCGACGACGGAGAACTCCGCCGGAACGCACCACCGTCTGCGGTTCGTAGAAAATTCTTCTCAGCAGAGGATTCACCCCACAGCCACGCCGGCCATGATCGACCGCGCGACCGCATGACGGCTCTAACCGAACTACTACCAAACTACTACCGCACCGCCAAGACGCCAGCTCGGCGGGCATTACGGACGATCATTACGTGATCACAGAATTGCAGGCTGACATCCCCCTCACGCCTGCCTCAACGATCGATAAATCAAAGGTGAGATGATCACCGAAGATCATCGGTAGTAGTTCGGTAGTAGCGTGGTAGTAGCTCCGTTAGAGTTTGGTAGTACCCCCTGTGGCGTCCTTGTGGAGTCTCTTCCTCCAACTCCACTCAGGGAGCCCGTCATGGCCGCGAACCACGCCTTTCCCCGCACGGATTTTGGGCGTGAGCCCACACCGCTGGATATCGCCCAGACGACCTACGAATGGCTGATCACCGGACCGAACCCGGTCGCGATCGACGGCCGTCTGTTCCCGGGCCTGCCCAACCGCGATGTCCCGCTGAACGAGGTGTGCGACCGGCTGCTGCACCCCAAGTGCCCGCACTCGCTGCGCGACGCGGTCTGGGCCCATTTGGTGCTGCTGTCCCGGACCGGCAGCGGCACCTGGATCATCGCCGCCGTCGGGGTCGCGCTGCCCGCGCTGACCATGTTGGCTACGAAGCTGTGTGCCGGATTCGTCGGTGACCGCAGCGACGTGCACTCCGCGATTCTGACCGGGTTCGTGGCCGAACTCGCCACCATCGATCTGCGCAAGCCGCGGATCATGGCGCGGCTACGGTTCGCCGCCCACCGCGCCGGCCACGTCGCCATCCGCGAGATCTACGACGCGCCCACCCCCACCGGCGGCACGTTCCACTCGACGCCGCCACGCCCGCCTTGGGCGCACGAAGACTTCGTGCTCGCCCGCGCGATCGCCGACGGCGTCATCACCGCCGACGAGGCGGAGCTGATCGCGTCCACCCGGCTGGAAGGCGTCCCGCTGGTCACCGCCGGGGAGCTGCGCGGCCAGCGCTACGAGGCGGTCAAGAAAGCCCGCCAGCGCGCCGAGGCGCGCCTCGTGCCGTACCTGCGCGGCGAGGTCGTGGACAGCGCGCCCGGCCAGTCAGGCGAGCGGGATCCGGCGGACTGGGCCACCGACGCCGTGATCATTTCCACCGCCTCCCGCGCCAGCGCCGTCACGACCGTGCAGTCACCGACCGTGACCGATGTTCGCGAGCGCGCGGCGAAGAAAACGCGCCGCTGCATGTCCCCAGACGGCCAGTTTTCCGGAGTTAAGGGGTGCGGGAGGACACCAGCCACCCCCGCGACCACCGCCCCGCCCGACCGGCCCGCAGCGCCGTCGAGCACGACCCCGGAGGCGTCGCGATGCGCATGACCCAGCTACGGCCACACACCCGTTCCGACCGCCGCCCGAGCACACCCCGACCCAGTCGCGGACCCGGCACCTGGCACACCGCGGCGCCGCGCCTCGGCACCGTCAGCGGTGTCGGCGCTGCCCGTCGGATCGGTGAGCCCTCACCCACACCTCCGACCTCACCAGCGGTGGCGCGCCGACGCGGTGGGGCGCGCACGCGGCTGCTGCTGATCGCCGAACTGGCCGTTGTCGTGCTGCTGGTGTCCGGTCCGGCCGCCCACGCACAGACCACCGAGGTGGTCGCGTTGGCCGGCAGTGTCAACCAGGTCTTGGACAACATCCGCGCCTGGATCGTGGGCATCCTCGCCAGCCTCGCGACGGCGTTTCTGACCATCGGCGGTGTCCGCTACCTGCTCGGGGGTGGCGATCCCGGAGAGATCGAGAAGGCCAAGACAAGCTTCAAGGCAGCGGGGATCGGCTACTGCCTGGCCATCCTCGCGCCGGTGGTCCTCTCGGTGCTCGAGAACTTCGTGGGGGCCTGAGCGATGGCCACGACCACGCCTGCGCGCCACCGCGGTTCGACCGCACCGCCGACCGTTCGGCGGCTGCGTGCACCCGAGCCCGCAGCCGTCCGTCGCGCGACGCCCACCGACGCCGACAGCATGTCGCCGATCTGCTCACCAGTGGACGTCGGCCGCCGCCGACGTGGTGGGTCGGGACGCCGCCGGGGGCGGCTGCCCCGCGTGACGCGAGGCCGGGCGCTGGCCGTGCTGGCCGTGAGCGTGGTCGTGCTGTGCGGCGGCACGCTCGCCGCGGCCGCCACCCTCACCACGCCAGCGGCCGCCGTACCACGCGTGGCCGCGCCGCCGTTGCCGGGGCCGCCGGTGGACACCTGCCCGCCCGGCTCCGCACTCCCAGCGTGCGCTCTCCCGACGGTCACCACCGCGCCGCCCGCCACGCTGCCCCTGCCCAGCGGGCTGCCGACCGCCACGGCCAGCACCCCGTGCGTCGGCGTGCAGTGCCTGCCCTCGTCCTCGACCGAACCGACCGTGCCCGCGCAGGGCGGGGACAGCCCGGACGCGCAGTGCAGCCTGTTCGACCCCAGCACGTGGGGCGTCTGCATGAACGGGATGTTGACCGGCTTCTTCCGCATGGTGGTGTCGGCCGCACTCAACCCGCTGCTGGACCTGCTCGGCCACACGCTGCTGACCACCCCCACACCGGACTCGATACCGGGCCTGGCTGACCTGTGGTCGCAGTCCTGGCAAATCCTGCTGGCCGTCTACGTGCTGATCGTGCTGATCGCCGGCGTGATCGTGATGGCGTTCGAGTCCTTGCAGGCCCGGTACACGATCCGAGAGATCGCGCCCCGTCTCGTCGTCGGCGTGGTCGCCGGCGCGCTGAGCATGGTCCTGGCCACCACCGGCATCCAGTTGGCCAACGCGCTGTCGACGGCGGTCATGGGCGACGGCGTCGACGTGAACAGCGCCGCCCAAGCACTCACAGACATCTACCTCGCGTCGCTGGCAAGCCAAGGGTTCTTCGAGCTCCTGCTGGACCTCATCTTCGCCGGCGCCGTGGTCGCTGTCCTGCTCACGTTCATCGTCCGCGTCACGCTCACGATCGTGCTCATCGCCGGGGCACCGCTGTTCCTGATGGCGCACGGCCTGCCGCACACCGAGGGCATCGCCTACACGTGGTGGAAGGCATTCGGCGGGTGCCTGGTGATCCAGGTCGGACAGTCCCTCGCGCTCATTGTCGGGGTGCGGCTGCTGCTGACACCCACGTTCACCCCGCTCGGCCCGAACGCCAACGCCTTGACCAACATCTTGGTCGGCTTGGCCGTCATGTTCGTCCTGTTCAAGATCCCGTTCTGGATCCTCGGCGCCATCCGAGGCGGCGGCGGGCGCCGCGGACTGATGAGCACGCTGATCCGAGGGTTTGTCGCGTACAAGACGTTCGGTTTGCTCCGTGCCGGCGCCGGCAATCCGCGCGTGCGTCTACGCGAGAAGCCATCACCACCGGACCCCTACGCCAAGGTCAGGACCACCTCGACCGGGCAGTACATCCTCCCGTTGCCCGGGCTCAAACGCGGCCGCCTGCCCACGCCGCCCTACCCGCGCCATCCCGCCCACAGCAGCGCGAACACGACCGGGCCGCGCAAGGCCCCGCGGGGCGTGCAACTAGCGTTGCCGCTGGGCGATGACTGGCCAGAGAACAAGCCAGTCCTCGGACGCGACGGGCAGTACCGGCTCCCCCTGAGCGTCAAGCGGGTCACGCCGGCCCCTGCGCCGGCCTCGACCGGCCAGCCGCGACCCAGTGGCAGTCGTCATCGCGGCCAGCAACTGCAGTTCGAGTTCGACCCGTACAAGGGCAACCGGCCCAGCCGCGCAGGCCAGTACCCGCTACCGCTGGGCGTCACCCGCACTCCCCGCCCAGCCAGCTCGCCGCCACCGGCGACACCACCCCGGCCACGGCCGCGCGGCACGCAGTTGGAGTTGCCGTTCGACCCCTACAAGGGCAATCGGCCGCTGCGGTCCGGGCAGTACCCGCTGCCACTGGAGGGCCTGCACCGCGTCCCGTCCTCGCCGCGCCCCGCACCGACAGCCCCGTCGCCGGCACCACCAGTTCCGCGGCCTGCGGCGGGCCGGCAGCTCCGGCTCCCGCTGGATCTGCCGAAACGCCCGCACCGCACCCCGCCGAAATCCGGAGGCACGCGATGAGCAAGCCGAACCACAGCCCTGACGGGTTGACCTTTGAGGACATCACCGCCCTGGAGCGCGAGGTCGCCGAGGAACTGCGCGCCGCCCCGCGCACAGGCGGGCTGAACACGACCAGGAGCACCGACCAATGAGCTACCGAGACGCTCCCGCGGCCAGCTCGGCGGCGGTGCGGATTCCCGCTGACGTCGACCTGCATGACCGCGTTCTGGGGCCGTTGACCGCCCGCCAGCTCGCGATCCTGGCCGTGGCTGGCCTGCTGCTGTACGCAGCCTGGTCGGGCACCCGCACGCTGCTGCCGATCCCGGTGTTTCTCGCGCTGGCTATCCCGGTCGGCGCGGGGGCAGTGATCCTCGCGCTCGGCCAACGCGACGGCATCTCGATGGACCGGATGCTGCTCGCCGCGATCCGCCAACGCACCGCACCACGCCACCGCGTCGCCGCACCCGAAGGCGTGCAGCCCGCGCCCGACTGGCTGACCCAGCGCACCACCTCGACCGCCGGCCGAACGCGCAGGCGAGGCACCACTGCGGCACCAGAGCCGGTCTCGCCCGCGGCGCTGCGGCTGCCCGCCGAAGCGGTCACCCAGACCGGTGTCGTAGAACTCGGCCCGGATGGTCTGGCGGTAGTAGCGGTCGCGTCCACGGTGAACTTCGCGCTGCGCACACCGGCCGAGCAGGAAGCCCTGGTCGCCAGCTTCGGCCGCTACCTGCATTCGCTCACCGCTCCGGTGCAGGTGCTGGTGCGCACCGAGCGGCTGGACCTGTCCGGTCAGATCGCGGAGCTTCGGGAGCGCGCGGGTGGCTTGCCGCATCCGTCATTGGAGGCCGCCGCCGTGGAGCACGCGGACTATCTCGCGCAGCTGGGTGAGCAGACCGATCTGCTGCGCCGGCAGGTGTTGCTGGTGCTGCGCGAGCCCGTCGGTGGCGCGGCCGCCGCGGCGCCGACCGACGGGCTCGGCGGGCCAGGTCCGTTGGCCGTGCTCGCTTCCCTGACCCGGGGCCGGCGCCGCGCCACTGCCGCGGCAGGTGGGGCGAGTGCGGGGGTGCGGCGGGCGGCGGAGTCCCGGCTCGTCCGCCGCCTGGGCGAGGCGATCGAACTGCTGGCGCCAGCTGGGATCGTGGTCACCGCGCTCGATGCCGGTCAGGCCACCGCGGTGCTCGCCTCGGCGTGCAACCCCGACACGTTCCTGCCGCCCTCGGCGGCGTTGGCGGGCGCCGACGAGGTCATCACCACCGCCGGCGCCTCCGACCTGTCCGACGACGAGTTCAGCGACACCCGGTTCCAGCGCGGCGACGCCGACCCCGCCGACTACGGCGACGAGGACGACGCCGACGACTGGGACTACAGCGACGACGGCGACGAAGAGGACGAGAGGGGGCGGTGGTCATGACCACCCGAGCACGGAAACGGCGCAGCCGCCGCAACGTTCCGACACAGCGGGCATCCCGCGCCGCCGCGTTCACCCCGGACGCGCTGTCGGTCGGGGCGCGTCATCTGGAGGTCGGCGGTGAGTGGGTCGCCAGCTTCGCGGTCACCGGATTCCCGCGCGAGGTGTATCCCGGCTGGCTCGCGCCGCTGCTGACCTATGCCGGCCGCCTGGATGTCGCCGTGCATGTCGAGCCGATCGATCCGGCCACCGCCGCGTCCCGGTTGAAAAAGCAGCTCGCCAAACTCGAGTCCGGGCGCCGGCACACCGCCGAACATGGCCGGTTGTATGACCCGCAGGTCGAGGCCGCCACGGAGGACGCCTATGACCTGAGCTCTCGCGTGGCACGGGGCGAGGGGCGACTGTTCCGCGTTGGCTTGTACCTCACTGTGCACGCCGCGTCGGAGCGAGCGCTGGCCAATGAGGTCGCCGCGGTGCGCTCGCTGTGCGCGTCGTTGCTGCTGGACGCGAAGCACTGCACCTACCGGTCGCTGCAGGGCTGGGTGTCGACACTGCCGATGGGCCTGGACTTGATCGGGATGCGACGAACGTTCGACACCTCGGCGCTGGCCGCGGCGTTCCCGTTCACCTCCCCGGATCTCCCGGCCGCCGACCCGACCAGCGTCGCGGCACCGTCGGGGGTGCTCTACGGCTACAACATCGGCAGCCAGGGGCTCGTGCATTGGGACCGGTTCGGCGAGGGGATGCACAATCACAACTCGGTGATCCTCGGCCGCAGCGGCGCCGGTAAGTCCTACCTGGTCAAACTCGAGCTCTTGCGCAGCCTGTATCGGGGCATCGAGATCGCGGTCGTCGACCCCGAAGACGAGTACGCCCGGCTGGCCGCCGCGGTCGGCGGCACCTACGTGCACCTCGGCGCGGCGGGCGTGCGATTGAACCCGTTCGACCTGCCCATCCACACCCGCCCCGACGGCCGCCTGACCGCGCCGAAAGACGCTCTGGTACGGCGGTCACTGTTCCTGCACACCGTCATCGCCGTGCTCGTCGGCGGCGACCTGGACGCCGCGCAGCGCGCCGCCCTGGACCGCGGTATCGCCGCCACCTATCAGGCCGTGGGCATCACCGCCGACGCCCGCACGTGGACCCGGCCGGCGCCGACCTTGCGGATGCTGCGCGACCACCTCGCCACCGCTGGCGGAGTCGACGGCGACCACGCGGCCGTCGAGCTCGCCGCGCGGCTGCACCCGTTCGTCGACGGCGCGTTCAAGCAACTGTTCGACGGGCCGACCACGACCAACCCCGAAGGCCACCTGACCGTGTTCTCGCTGCGGGACTTGCCCGACGAACTCAAACCCATCGGCACGCTCCTGGTACTGGACTCGGTGTGGCGGCGGGTGTCCAACCCCGCGATCCGCCGCCCGCGTCTGGTCGTGGTGGACGAGGCGTGGCTGCTGATGAAGGAGAAGTCCGGCGCGGAGTTTCTGTTCAGAATGGCCAAGGCGTCCCGGAAACACTGGGCAGGGCTGACCGTCTGCACGCAAGACACCGCCGACGTGTTGGGCAGTGATCTCGGCAAGGCGGTCGTCGCCAACGCCGCGACCCAGATCCTGCTCCGGCAGGCGTCGCAGGCGATCGACGAGATCACCCACACCTTCGACCTGTCTGCCGGGGAACGGCAATTCCTGCTGTCCGCGGATCGGGGACAGGGCTTGCTGTCCGCGGGAACGCAGCGAGTCGCGTTCCAGAGCGTCGCCTCACCCACCGAGCATTACCTGGTCACGAGTAATCCAGCCGAGCTGGCCGGATACGCGGCCGACACCGACGCCGACGACCCCGACGGCGATCAGTCCTATGTGGACCTGGGTTGGGCTGACGATACCACCGCCGGCGAGCCGCAGCAGACGGCCGACACGGACGAGTTCGGTTCCCTCGGCCCTGACGACCAGATCGACCTCGACGCCGCCTGACGTCCCGCCGCGCGGGCCGTTGCGGCCCGGCGTTCTGCCGGGCTTTCGTGGAAGGACCTTCGATGCGCGCTTGGATATTGGCTGCCCTCGTTCATCCCGCCTCCTACATCGACGGGGTTTCCCGCGGCGCGGCCTCGACTGGGGCGCCCGGCGGATGGCTCGGCGACTACCTGCGCGACCCCGCTGGCGCGCTGCTCGCGCTGCTCACCCCGGTAGTGCACTGGCTGCAGATCTGGTGGCCCACCGTGACCGTGTTCGCGGTGTTCGCCACGCTCGCGGTGATCGCGGAGCGACGGGCGCTGGCCCGGCGCCGACACGCGGCTCTGGTCGCTGACGCCCGGCAGGTCACCGTGCTTGCCCCACCAGTCGTTGATCCCGCCGGCGGGGCCGCGTTGTGGTCCAACCTCGTCGGTCTGCTGCGCCCAGGCTGGCGCCGGTGGTGGAGCGGGCAGCCGCATGTGGCGTGCGAGTACGTGTTCTCCGAGGCCGGTGTCGCGATCCGGCTATGGGTGCCTGGCGTGATCCCACCCGGCCTCGTGGAGCGTGCCGTCGAGGCCGCCTGGCCCGGCGCCCACACCCGCGTGGCCAGCCCCGCCGAGCCGCCGCTGCCGCCACCGAGCGAGGACCAACGGCGGCTGGTGATCGGTGGGGAACTCCGGCTGGCGCGCAGCGAGGCGTTGCCGATCCGGACCGAGTTCGATGCCGACCCGATCCGTGCGTTGATCGGCGCACCGGTCGGGCTGGGCCGGCACGAGTACGCGTGCGTGCAGATCCTGGCCCGCCCCGTCACCGGGCACCGAGTGGCCCGCGCGCGCCGCTCGGCCCGCCGAGTCCACGCTGGTGCCTCCACCCGCCCGGTCGGGCGGCTGCTCGATCTCGTCACCCCGGGCATGAAGACCAGCCGGCCCAGCGGCGGCAGGACCGCGTCGGGGGCGCTGCACACTGATCCGCAGACCTCGCTGGAATACGCCGCGCAGAACCGGGCGATCGTGGCCAAGCAACGCGGCTCCCAGTACGAGACGCTCATCCGCTACGCCGTCGCGACCCTGCTGCCCGCCGACGCGGGCGACGCCCAGCTGCGCACGGCGCGGGACGTCGCCCGCGGCCGGGCCCACGCGCTGGCCGCGTCGTTCGCCTCCTACACCGAGCACAACCACTACACCCGCCGCCGGCTCCGCCACCCCGGCCTCGTCCTGACCGACCGGAGGCTGGGGAAAGGGGATCTGCTGTCGGTGAACGAGCTGGCCTCCATCGCCCACCTGCCCGTGGATGAGGCGATCCCGGGCGTGCAGCGCGCCGGCGCACGCGCGATCGCCCCACCGCCCGGCATTGCCACCCCAGGCCCGCTCGCCAAACCCCTCGGTGTCTCCGACGCTGGCCACCAGCGCCCGGTCGCGCTGCGTGTGCAGGACGCCCGCCACCACCTGCACGTCATCGGCGCCACCGGCTCAGGCAAGTCCACGCTGCTGGGCAACATGATCCTCGCCGACGCCGAGGCCGGGCGCGGAATCGTGCTCATCGACCCCAAAGGCGACCTCGTCACCGACGTGCTGTCCCGGCTTCCCCGCTCTGCCGGTGACAGGGTCGTGCTGTTCGACGCCGACAGCAAGTCCCGGCCGCCGTGTCTGAACCCCTTGGACGGTGGAGAAACCGACCTCACCGTGGACAACCTCGTCTCGGTGTTCCGGCGGGTCTACTCGGCGTTCTGGGGGCCGCGCACCGACGACGTGATGCGCGCGGCGTGCCTGACCCTGCGCGCTCAGGAAGGCGTCGCCACGCTCGCGGACTTGCCGAAGCTGTTGGCCGAACCGGCGTTCAGGTCGCGGGTCACCGCCGGCGTCACTGACCCGGTGCTGCGGGGATTCTGGTCCTGGTACGAGGAGCTGACCGACTCCTCCCGCAGCCAGGTCATCTCGCCCCTGATGAACAAACTCCGCGCTTTCCTGCTGCGGCCATTCGTCCGAGATGCGATCGCCGGCGGGCACTCCACAGTAGACATGACCAGTGTGCTCGACGGCGGCATCTGCCTCGTGCGCATTCCCAAAGGCAGCTTAGGCGAAGAGACCACTCGACTGGTCGGCTCGCTCGTCGTGGCCCGGACATGGCAGGCCACCACCGGCCGCGCACGAACCCCGCAACGCCAACGCAAAGACGCCTCCCTCGCAATCGATGAGTGTCACAATTTCCTCAACTTGCCCTACCCGATCGAGGACATGCTCGCCGAGGCGCGGGGATTCCGGGTCGCGATGACCCTGGCCCACCAACACCTCGGGCAGCTCCCCCGCGAGCTACGCGAGGGCATGTCCACCAACGCTCGCAGCAAGGTCTTCTTCAACGCCTCCCCGGAGGACGCGCGCGAGCTGTCCCGGCACACCGCGCCGCGGCTGTCCGATCACGACCTCGCGCACTTGGGCGTCTACCACGCCGCCGTCCGCCTGGTCCTGGGCGGCGAGGAAGCTCAGCCGTTCACCATGCTCACACAGCCGCTGCCCCGCGCGATTCCCGGACGAGCACGAGAAATCCGCGGGCTGGCTCGTCACGCTCTGCAGGCGACGCAGCGCGCCCGCGCCGCCGGCACCGCTCCGCGCCAGCCGGGCACGCAGTCCGCAACTCGGCCTACGCAACGCCCCGCCACACCCTCGGGGAACACGCGACCCGCATCCCGAGACAGCCACACCGGCAGCCGGCCACGCAGCACCGATCCACGCCGTCACCCCTGATTCAGGCCCGCACATCCCAGTACGCAACACGAATGCTCCTACTTCTCACCATTGTTCGGAGGTTCGCCATGATTTCCAGCCCTACCCAACAGCGGACGCTGCGCGGCCACAAGCCCGCCCGGCCAACCCCGCGCGCTGCGAACACCGCCGAGCACCAAGCGGTGCTGGCCTGGCGACTCACTCGCCGGGACCGGTGGATCATTCGCATGCTGTGGGAGCACCGTGTGCTCACCGCCCACCAGATCACGACCCTCGCGTTCCCCAGTTTCCGCTCCGGGCGCCAGCGCATGCGTGAGCTGTTCCAGTGGGGTGTGGTGGACCGGTTCCAGCCGTTCATCTCCTCCGGCACCGCGCCGATGCACTACGTGCTCGCCCCCGCCGGCGCCGCGGTCCTGGCCGCTGAGGACGGCCTGGACGTCAAAGACCTCGGCTACCGGCACGACCGCGCCTTCGCCGTCGCGCACTCCCTGCGCCTGGCGCACACCGTCGGCGTGGCCGAATGGTTCACCGCCCTGGTCGACCGCGCCCGGCACAGCGCCCCCGACGCGCGCACCACGGTGAGGGCGTGGTGGTCGGAGACCCGCTGCGCGCGGCATTTCGGCGACCTGATCAAACCCGACGCCTACGGGCGCTGGACCAGAGCCGGACGCGAGGTCGAGTTCTTCCTAGAGTACGACCTGGGCACCGAGGTGCTGGCCAAGCTCGCCGGGAAACTGGCCGGGTACGCCGCCCTCGCGCAGGCAACCGGGATCACCACGCCGCTTCTGGTGTGGCTGCCGACCTCGCGCCGGGAAGCCGCCGCCCGCCGGCTGCTGCATCGGACCTGGCACGCGCTGGACAACCCCGATGCGGTGCCGGTCGCGACCGCCGCGGTCGAGCTGCTCAACCCCGACGCCGAGCACCCCAGCCCAGCTGATCAGGTGTGGCTGCCCCTGGGCAACCCCGGCGGGCTCGGCGGCGCGCGGCGGGAGCTGCACCAGCTGCTGGGCGCCTGGCCCCACGTCGCGGCGCCCGCCGCCGACGGTGAGCCCTGCGGCGAGTCGGTCCTGCCAGCTGAGTCGCCGTTGCAGCTGCTGGTGCCGGCGCCGGCGCCGATGCCGCCAGTCCAGCCGTCGGCCGTCTCCCGCGGACCGAGCAGCGGCGGGCGGTGAGGTCCCGTGATCGGAAAGGTCGGTGTCGCCGTTCTCGGCGTGATCCTGGCGATCCCGGTGCTGATCGCCGCCTTGTTGCCCGGTGCGCTCTCGGCCTTGTTCGGTGGCGGGAGCAGTCAGCCCAGTGCGACGGCGTTGGCGGATATCCCTACCGACTACCTCGCGCTGTACCGGGCCGCTGCCCGGGTGTGTCCGGGGCTGGACTGGACGATCCTCGCCGCGATCGGCAAGATCGAGACCGACCACGGCCGCTCCACCCTGCCCGACGTCGCAGCCGGCACCGTCAACGCCGCCGGAGCCGGGGGGCCGATGCAGTTCGAGCAAGCGAGTTTCGATGGAGTTCTTGCGCGACACCAACTGCCGCCCGGTGGCGCCACCCCACCATCACGGTATAACCGGCACGATGCCATCTACGCCGCCGCGTTTTACTTGTGCGACAACGGAGTCAGTCGAGGCGACGTGCGCGCGGCCATCTTCTCCTATAACCACACCGACTGGTACGTGCAGGAGGTGCTCGATCAGGCCAAGAAGTACGCCGATGCCGCCGCGTCGGTCGGCACGGGCGACTGCAACGCCATCCAGGCCCCTAATGCCCGCGCGGTCACGGCGATCAATTATGCCTGTGGGCAAAGGGGATTGCCGTATGTGTGGGGCGGTAATGGCGGGGCTGACGGAGGTTTCGACTGCTCCGGGCTCACCTCGGCCGCCTACAAGGCGGCTGGAGTCACTCTACCGCGCACGGCGGACGCGCAGTTCCGGGCGGGACCGCGCGTGCCGGACGGGCAGCCGCTACTGCCCGGAGATCTCGTCTTCTACGGCACCAGTGCGTACATTCACCACGTCACGATATGCGGGTGATCCCTTTCCGTGGTTGGTTGACACATGACGACAGTCCACTATGGAGGTTGCTCATGTCGTGGTCGCCTTGCTTGGTCCGTGTGTCCGACGAAACTGGGTTGCAGGAGCTGAGGCTTGGCCATCCCTTGGTCGATCGCTATCTGGCATTCGTCGGCGCTCGCCTGCGCCTGAACAGCTGGCTCGCCATCGCCTTCGACCTGAAGGTCTTCTTCACCGTCGTAGACCGTGACCCGCTTGAGGTCGACACCAGTGCCGTCTTCGCTTTCCTGGAAGCCCAACGTGCGCCTCGACGTGGGCCCCGTGTCGTTCGCTTGGAGGACGGCGAACGCGGCCTGTCAGCACGAACGATCCGGCGCCGGCTCTCCAGCGTGGCTGGACTGTTCGACTTCCTCATGGTGCAGGGTTTGGTGTCACATAACCCCGTTCCGAGAGGAACCCTTGCCCGCAAGCGGCGCGACGGCAACCGGCGTGGACGTGCGCTGATCCGCGTTCCCCGCGTCCTGCCCCGGATACTGGCCCCGCACGAGGTCGACCGTTTCAGCGCAGCGCTGCGGACCCATCGCGATCGCGCCATGATCGAGGCGATGCTGTTGGGCGCGTTGCGCCGCTGTGAGGTGCTGGGCCTACGGTTGGAAGACATTCGCCCCGGCGAGCACCGGGTGTTCATCGCGGACGGGAAGGGCGGCCACCAACGTTGGGTGCCAGTCTCGGCCCGATTCTTCGCCACCCTGGCCGCATACCTGGAATCTGAACGCCCCGAGACCGACACCAACCGTGTGTTCGTCGTCCTGAAAGGACCGCGCCGAGGGCAACCGTTGTCCGCCGATGGTCTGGACGAGATCGTCTCCGGCGCGCGAGCACGGGCCGGGCTGCGCCACGTGACCTGCCACCAGCTGCGCCACACCTGACTCACCCGCCTTCGAGAGGCGGGTATGGCCTTGGAAGCAGTCCAAGGCCAAGCCGGCCACCGCTCCATCGAGTCGACCCGGATCTACCTGCACCTGTCCCGCGAGTGGCTCGCCGAGGAATACCGGCAGGCCAGCGACCGCGTCGACGCCGACCTGCGTGCGACGCTCGACGACCTGGATGGGCAGGTGTGACCATGCCGCCTCGATTGCCGCTGTCAGCGGATCAGGAAACGCTGGTCGCCGAGTACGAGCGAGATCGGCGACAGGCACGCAGTTCGGTGGTTCCGGCGTTCATCACCGCCGCCCGAACCTTCTGCTACCACACCGGCCTGGAGAACTGGGCCGGGTTGGGCTGGCAGCGCCAAACCCAGCTGTCGTTGCATCAGCGGGCCTTCGTGGGCTGGCTGGTCGTGACCGGCCGCATGGCCGCGACCGCCGACTACCTCGTGATGGTACGCGGTCACCTGGGCGAACGGGCCGCCCGCTACCACCGCGAGCTGCACGAGCGGTTCGTCTCGACCGCGGCCGGACTGGGCTACAGCCAGCAACTGATCACGATGGCCTGGGCAACGCTGGCCAAGACCGCAGCCCTCGCCGGCATACGACCGCACCAGGTGACCGCGACGCACCTGCAGCACGCCCAGGCAGAACTCCGCGCGGCGCGGGAACGACTACACGGCCAGACCCCAGTACCACCGGCGACAGGGGAACGCTGGCCGGCGGTGCACAACATCATGTTCCACGCCGGGATGACCGATCAACCAGCTCCAGCGCCGACCCGACCGGCGCGGCGTGAATGGCGCGCAACCCAGTGGGCGCGAATCCCCTCACCGATGGTCGAGACGATGCGCACCTACCTCGAACAGACCAAGCTGGCCGGCGCGCGCCCCTCCACCTGCACCCGCGATGAACGCGTCCTGCGAGAGTTCGCCCTGTTCCTGCTGCGCCGCCACCCCGAGGTCACCAGTGTCAGCCTGATCGCACGCACCCACATCGAGACCTACAAACGTCACCTCGCTCGCCGCAAGAGCGTCCGCGGCGGCCACCTGGCGCCGGCGACCATCGGCCACACCCTCAACGCCCTCAGCGTGTTCTTCGACCGGCTCGTCGAGTGGGACAGCCCGGACCGACCAGGATCGCGCCTGCTGTTCCCCGGCGACTACCCCCGCAAGAATCGCCCGCTACCACGGTTTCTCGACGACGGCACCGCCGCCACACTGCTCGCCGCAGCGCGCTCCGATCCCGATCCGTTCACGCGCCTGGTGATCGAGTTGTTGTCCCGCACCGGATTGCGCCGCGGCGAACTCATCGGGTTGACCATCGACGCCGTCGTGCAAATCGGGTCGGCCTACTGGCTCCGCGTCCCAGTGGGCAAGATGCGCACCGACCGATACGTGCCGCTGCACCCGCAGCTCAAGGACCTCATCGACGCCTGGCTAGCCGCGCGTCCAGCCCGAGTACGCAGCAACCTGCTCTTCGTCGACCACGGCCGACCGATCAACCCCATCCGCGTCGAAAAGGCCCTCAAACGCGTCGCACGCGCGGCAGGCCTGGGCAACATCACCCCACACCAACTACGACACACCCTCGCCACGCAGGCAGTCAACCGGGGCATGAGCATGGAAGCCATCGCAGCCCTGTTGGGACACAAGGACCTATCGATGACCCAGGTCTACGCCAAGATCGCCAACAAGACCGTGGCCGACCAGTACTTCGCGGTCACCGAGAAGATCGAAGCACTCTACGACCAACCCCGCGAACTGCCCGCCGAGGCCGAGGGCGATCAAATGCGAAAGCTGCGCGCCGAGATGCACCGCCGCATGCTCGGCAACGGCTACTGCGCCCGACCGGTCGAGTTGGACTGCCACTTCGAGTCGATCTGCGAGTCCTGCACCTTCTTCGTCACCACCATCGAGTTCCGTCCCACGCTGGAGAAGCAACGCGACGACGCCGCCAGCAAGGGGCAGGTCGCACGCCAGCAGATCTTCGACGGTCTCATCGACCGCCTGGACTCCAGCGCCAGCTGAACCACGCAACACCCGCCACCCAACCAGGGAGGTGTCCCGCGCATGTCAACTACAGCCAAGATCGCAGTCATCGCCGCGGTGTTCCTGCTCGTGCCTGTCGTCCTCATCGCTGCCGCCGTCGGCGCGGCCTCGTCACTGCTCGGCGGCTCCAGCGGCGCAGGCCCCAGTCAGGCCGCGCTGGCTGACATCCCCGCCGACTACCTCTCGCTCTATCTCCAGGCCGCCCAGACCTGCCCGGGTCTGGACTGGGCGGTTCTGGCCGCGATCGGCAAGGTCGAGTCCGACCATGGACGGTCCACACTGCCGGGAGTCCATCGCGGTTCCAACTACGCCGGCGCGCAAGGCCCCATGCAGTTTCTCCCGACCACCTTTGTTCAGTACTCGCAACCGATCCCGCCCGGTGGCGTCACGCCAGCCACTCCCTACGACCCGGTCGACGCCATCTACGCCGCAGCGAGGATGTTGTGCGCCAACGGCGCCCAGGACGGCCGTGACGTCCACGCCGCCGTCTTCAGCTACAACCACTCCGAGGACTACGTCGCTCAGGTCCTCGACATCGCCCAGCGCTACCGCTCCACCACGGGCGGCCCCGCCGCACTGGTCGCCGTCGCCTTCGCCCGCGCGCAACTGGACAAGCCCTACATCTGGGGCGGCAACGGCAATCCGGGCTTCGACTGTTCCGGCTTGACCAAAGCCGCCTACGCCGCAGCCGGCATCATCCTGCCCAGAGTCGCGCAAGACCAGTACAACGCAGGGCCGCTTCTGCCCGCAGGCCAACCACTACAGCCAGGCGACCTCGTCTTCTTCGGCACCAGCACCGCCGACGTCAGCCATGTCGGCATCGCCGTCTCGCCCACCGACATGATCGACGCTCCCGATGTCGGCCTGTCGGTGCGCGTCGAGCCCATCTGGAAGTCACACCTCGTCGGCGCAACGCGCCCTGCAGCGGCTCCAGGGCGACAGTTGTAGCGTCTCAAATCCGCTGCAACTTCTCATCCAGATTGCACCTGACCTGCACCGATGCAACGGAAGTGAGACCGGGGTAGATCCGTAGGCGTCCGCAGGCTCACCTGCGGCAAAGACGACGCCCATCAGACCAGCCCAGGCACCGGACGGGCGAGTTGAGCTGGGAGAATACTGGCATGCCCGGCAACGAGATCCAGTTCGACTGTCGTCTTCACACTGATCGTGGCGTGCTTGAGGTCGTGCCACGTGTCGACGGCGTGCCACTCACCGAGCTGATCGACAGGTTCGAGACTGGCGCCCAGATGCAGCCCGCAGGCGACGCCTACGGCGGCCTGATTCCTCAGTTCTTCAGGTTCGGTCCGATGGACGACCACTTCCGTGGACGGTCCACCAACGCAATGGGGCCGAAGACGCCTGTCCTCGGATGCGAATGCGGTGAGTGGGGGTGCTGGCCTCTCATGGCCCGCGTCACCGTCACAGACGATGTGGTGATCTGGGACTGCTTCGAGCAACCCCACCGCACGACACGCGACTACACCGGGTTCGGCCCGTTCCGGTTCGACCGCCGCCAGTACGACGCCGCCCTGCACGATCTGACCACAGCGCTCGGTCCCGACGGCGTGTGAACCACGACGCCCCACGCCGATACGCGGCGCCCCAACGAGCGACTGCGTCAGCAGTTGACAGGATCACCCACATAAGTCGGGCTCTACCTCGGTGGCGGGATGATCATCGACGCGCCGGATTTCGGGCAGGTCGTGAAAATCCAGCCCTACCGGTATCAAGGAGACGACTACGCGGGGGCTACGCGCCCGGCCGGTTCGGTTGCGTCGTAACGGGTTCCACGTCGCCGACGGCCGTACCCACCATAGCACTGAACGGACGGCCGTCGGCACCCACGAGCAGGATGCGTTGGGTGAACAGCGGCGGCGTCACACCGTCGAGGGCCACGATGTTGAAGTAGCTGGCCAACTCGAACAGTGTGTTGGTCACCTCGCGGATGGTGGTGCGGTCCGGGTCGGCCTCGACCGACAGGCCCTCGACCCGGATCTCCAACACCCGCTGCTGCGGCAAGATCCCGATGACGGTGCGCACGTAGTCCGGGATGCCGCCGTCGTCCCGCAACTCGGCGATGTCCTCGATAAGCCTGACGGCGGCGGCCTCCAATGTGTAACCGGGGCCGATTCCGGCACGTGCGCCCCACAGGGCAAAACAATCCACCGTGGACCTCATGTAGGTCATGGCCGACCCCTTCCGGGTGGCCGGGTTGTGGGGCGCGCGGCCCCCGACGGCCGGCCGGCGAACACCGACGGGTAGACAGGAGGACAAGGGAGGACGGGGGGAGAGAACCCCCCG
>NZ_JBFBAM010000043.1:77047-79182 GCF_040682195.1 Kutzneria sp. NPDC051319
GTCCCGGGGGGCGCGCCTCCCCCCCCCGCCCCCCCCCCCGGCCGCCCCCCACAACCCGGTGTGAACGACGGAGGAAACGGTCTGCGCGGTGTCAGTTCCCGCGCTGTGCGTGTAGTTCGGCGCGCATCTCGTCCAAGGTCCGCCCGTCGGGTGTCCTGAGCACCGTCCACCCGTTTTGCGGGTAGCCGCTCAGGGCACTGGCAGCACCGGACGGGGTCGCGTACACCCGCCCGTCAGTGAGGACGACCGTTCCGTCGGCCCGAATCCGTGCCCCCAGCTCGCCGCCCGCCCCGGCGTCGAGCGGCAGGGTGTCCTCGAGCCCCGCGACCGCCTCGCTGAGATCGCAGTGCAGCCTCATCACGGCGGCGGCGGTGGGCGCGACGATGAGCGGCCAGCGGTCGTCGACGCCGAACCACTGGCCGACTCGCTGCCAACGACCCTCGTGGGCCAGCAGCATTTCGACGTCGATTACGTGGTCACAGGACGAGGGGTAGGTCGGATCGACCGGGTGAGTCAGGCGTACGACGAGATCCCCGTCGTATAGGTCGTCGGCCGGGGGCTGATCATCGACCCATTGTCCGGCGAACAGGGCCACCTCACCCGCGCGGTCGGGGTCGGTGACGCCGATGATGTGCACGGCCACCACGAGCATCGCCCATACGTCGTCCGGGGACCGCATCGGTGTGCCGGTGGCCGACGCCGTCGGGGCGAGGATCAGGGCATCGGACGGCAGCCCCTGCCATTCCTGTGCCGAGGCCTCGTGTTGCGGCTGTGACGGCCCGGGGGGCGCGGTGGTGTGTTCGGGTGCGGGTTCGGTTCGGGATCCGTCCACGGCCCCGTCGGGGACCGTTTCGGCTATCGGTGGTGTGACGTCGTCGGTCGGCATGTCTATGTGCTCCTTCGGTTTTTGTGGCGGTCGTGGCCGATCGGCCGACCTGTATGGACGCTTCGTGCGGTGGGGGTTGTCAACGACGTTGTGCGCGGCAGTGGTGAAGTGGACCCGTGTGGCGTAACGATTCCCAGCCCCACGCAACGCTCCACACGAGACGGTCATCTTGTTTCCCACGCCGCTTGACTTCATGGGCCGAAGGAAGCGTCCATATTGGTGTAGCCCGCACACACCGGCAGCGCACCGGGGGCACACCCGCTCCGGCCGGGGCATGACCACACCAGCGATCACGAACCGCGAATCGAGGGACGTCATGTTCAGCAAGACCCGCACCCGCACTACCGCCACCACCGATACGACTGGCTCCGACAGCACGCTGCGGTCAGTTCCCGACCAGGACACCGCCGCGACCGTCCGCACGGACAGCGAAGACAAGCTGTGGGAGGCGTTGCACACCAACCCGAACAGCACCGCCGCCGACCTGTCTGGCGTGGCGAAGATCGGGAAGTCGACCGCGCAGAAGATCCTGGTGAAGTGGGAGGGCGAGGGCAGCGTCACCCGCACCGTCACGCGCGTCGGATTCGGTGAGGGCGGTCGGCGCGCCGCCGACCTGTGGGCAATCGCTGAAACCACCGACACAACCCCCGATGTCCCGGCCGACGACGGCACCGAGACGTCGACCGACGGCACGCCCGCAGCCGAGAGCACAGTGGAGGACAGCGCCCCGGCACAGACCGCGCAGGATGAGCCGACAAGCGCCCCTACCGACCTGGATCCGACCGACGCCGCTGCGCCCGCCGAGGAGAACCTCAGCGAGTCGGCCATCGCCGAATCCATCGACCCCGCCGCCGAAGGCGCGCAGGACACCCACGACACGGCCACCGACGCCGTACCCGAGGACGCGCAGGACATGACCGTCGACACGATGCGCGAGGAGACCGAACCGGCCGATGCCGAACCCGCCAGCACTGAGGCGGCCCAACCTGCCGACGGCGGCACGACGCCCGAGGACGCCACGGGGACGGTCACCGACGATGGGAAGGCCGGGAGGTCGGAGCGGCTGGCACCCGGCGCGCTGCGTGGGATGGTCGAGGACCACCTGCGTGATCACCCTGACGAGCAGTTCGGTCCCACCGCGATCGCCAAGGCCTTGGGCGGGAAGTCCAGCGGCGCGGTGAGCAACGCGCTGGACAAGCTGGTCGCCGACGGCGTGGCGGTCAAGACCCAGGACAAGCCGAGGCGGTTC
>NZ_JBFBAM010000044.1:0-76233 GCF_040682195.1 Kutzneria sp. NPDC051319
TCGAGGCATCACAGTCACGTCGGCGTCCCGGACGGACGCCGGCCTATTTTCCCGCATCAACAGCGGCCGTCACAGGCCCCCGTTACTCGCGGGGGTTAGAACCAGGTGCTGGAGGGCCAGGTCAGGTCGCCCCAGGCCTGGCGGCGAACCGCACCGGGGTCGTCCTCCAGGCGGGGCGGGGAGGCCATGATCATGGTGGGGCGGGAGATGGTGTCGTAGGGGGTCCAGGGGACCTTGCCGTCGCGGACGAAAGAACCCCAAGCGGCGTGCATGGTCCGGGACAGCGAAGTCGCGGCGGGGTCGCCGAGGTCGCCGCCGCCGACGGCCCACGCGAAGACGACGTCGGTGCCATGGGCGGCCCGAACGGCACCGGGCAGGGCGCCATCGAACAGGTAGCGCCAAGTGGGCGCGTAGCGGGACTGGGCGTCGACGAGCCGCAGCGTCGGAATGCCGTACCGCTCATCGGTCATCACGCCAGCCAGATCATCCCCATACACGGCAAGGATTTCGCCGGCACGGGCAGAACCGAAGGCCTCGGTCAACACGCGAGGAGCCGGCAAAGCGGCGCGAGGGTCGAGACCGACGAAGGTCCCGGCCTCGTTGACTGCACTGGAGGCAAGCAAAGCGACCTTGGCGGCCGAACCCGAGGCGATCCGGCGGACGGGAACGTCGGGCAGCACGGAGCCGTCGACCACGGGACGCCACGTCCACACGCCGTACATCGGCGGCGACACGGTCTGCTGCGCGGCCAGCAACTCCCCCGCCGGCACAACCGGAATCCGCCGCCGGTCGATCCCCAACCGGTCGGCGTTGGCGCGGGCGACCGCGGGCGTCGTCACGTGATCACCGCCCCCGCTCTGGGAAATGGCCCGCTGGAACAGACCAGACGCCGCGGGCACGGCCATCAGGGTGGCCACGCTCTTGGCCCCGGCGGACACCCCGCCGACGGTGACCTGCCGCGGATCCCCGCCGAACGCGGCGATGTTGTCCCGCACCCACCGCAGCGCGGCGACCTGGTCCAGCACACCGCAGTTGGTGTCGTCGAAGAAGCCGAACGCCCCGAGCCGGTAGTTGAAGGTCACGACGACCACGTCGTGGTTGCGCACGAACGTCTCGCCGTCGCCGATACCGTCCGGCCCGGCTCCGGTCATGTAGCCGCCGCCGTGGATCCACACGAACACCGGCCGCGGCGTCGCGGACGGCCGGGCGGGAGCGCACACGTTGACGTAGAGGCAGTCCTCGCTCATCCGCTGTGGATCGTCCACAGCGGCCGGTCGCGGACCGGGAATCACCCCGGCCGGCAACACGGTCTGCATGGCCCGCGCGCCGAAAGCGGTGGCGTCCCGCACGCCGATCCACGGCGACGGGGGCAGCGGCGGCCGGTGCCGCAGCGGGCCGGTGGGCGGCTGCGCGTACGGAATTCCGCGCCATGCCAGGGCCTCTCCGAGATCGACGCCGCGTACCTGTCCGTTGCTGGTGGCGACGATCGCCATGCTCACTTCCCCTGGGTGCGCCTGCCGTGCGAGACCGAATACACCTGGCCGCGGAACCGCAGCACCGGGTCGTCGGACAACTCGATGCCGGGCACCAGCCGGGTCGGGTCGAACATACGCCGGTCCCACTTGGCCTGGTCCTCGACCGGGCCGGTCACCAGCAGCCGCCCGGCGGTGATCTCCGTGCGGTCGTGCGGCCACAGCACCGTGCAGTCGTCGGTGGGATCGGTCGGCTCGGCGATCTGCACCTTGAGCTGGAACGCCACCGTGGTCGTGGCCAGCCGCTCGGCCAGCTCGTCGCTCAGGTACGTCGGCGACTTCTCCGAGGCTCGCTCGTCCGAGAGCTGCTGCACGCCGGCCTCGGGCTCCCAGCGGTAGCGCACGGCCGTGCGGCGGCGCATCTTGTCCAGCCAGATGAAGGCGTGCACCGCCCAGTAGCGGATCGTCGCGTAGCTCACGGGAATCGGCGTGTTCTTGACGGCGCGCAGGCCGCGCATGGCCTCCGTGTGCTCGGTGGCGTAGCGGCGCACGACTTCGGGGTCGGGCGAGCCGGTGAACATGTTCGGCTCGGCCGCCTCCAGGAAGTTGCGGAACGCCTGCGGTGTCGCCGCGACGAACACGGGCTGGCTCACCGACACCAGATCAGTGGCCACGCCGCCCGGCAGGTGGAAGGCGACCGAGAGGCCGCGGGCCGACCGCGTCCGGTCCCAGATGTAGGGGTTTCCCGAGAAGTTGGAGAAGCGCACCGTCGCCGGCACCGGATCGCCCTGCAGGTGCGCCGCTGTCGTCAGTTCCGCGGCTGCCCCCGTCGGCAGGAAAACCGCGCGGTAGCAGGAGCCCTTCGCGTGCGCCCGGCGGTAGCCGGGGTAGAGCCCGGACACCCATTCCAGCCGGTCCACGATGTCTACGGCCGACTGGGGGTGGGCGCCGTCGGGGGGCTGAACGGACATGTGGGCGATCCTGTTCGGCTCTGCGTCGGAGCGCCAGACTAAGGCGCGACCGTCTTGGTGCCAAGCTGAGTACCGTGTCGGGCATGGACGGGCACCAGCCGCCGGGCCCCGAGGACCGCTTCGAGGACGACCTGATCGGGTTGGACCGCGACGATCCCGAGGCCAAGGCCTTCGCCGAGCATCTGGACCGCATGGAGCGGGTCCGCAACGGCTACACCGTGGAGGGCTATCTGGCCGGTGTCACCGATTTCGCCGAGTCGGCCAACCGGTCCAGGGGACACCGCCGGTTGATGGTGACGCTCGTGGTGGCCCTCGTCCTGCTGGGCCTGGGCTTCGCGACCTGGGACCTACTCACAGTGGTCTTCGGCGTCATCATCCCTGATCCGCTGCCCGATCGGGCGGCGACCGTCCCAAGCGGACGCTCGGTTCGCCTTGCCGTGACGTCAAAGGCTGCCATCGAGTCTGGTCAAGGGCAGACGTTGCCTGGCGGCGCAGACGCGGGCCAGTCCCGAGCGTGCTGCATCTCGTCGCCGGTGACAGTGACCTTGATGACGTTCGCGCCGGCGAATGTCGCGCCGTCCAGCGTCGCGCCGGACAGGTTGACCCCCAACAGGCACGCCCCCGTCAGGGTCGCGGCGCGGAGGTTCGCTCCGGACAGATCCGCGCCCCGCAGGTCAGCGCCGCTGAGGTGGGCGGCGCTGAGATCCGCGCCGGACAACTTGGCTCCGGCGAGATGCGCATTGTCCAGGATGGCATGGACCAGCGACACCCCTGGCGCACTAACCCCGTCGAGCATGGCTTTGCTCAGGTTCGCACCGTTCAGATCTTCACCCGCGCGCAATTGGCCCGGACTCGTGGTTGGCATCGTCAAGGCGACGACACCGACCAGCACGACGCTTGCGGCAGTCAAGAAGACGATCGTGGGTTTACGGTCATCACCCCCCAGGCCCGTCAGGGCGACCACGGTCATCGTCCCACCGATGCCGGCGGCGAGCACCCCGGCCGAGCCCCACCGGCTGGCCATGGCCATCGCACAGATGATCAGCGCTGGCCACGCCCACAGCAGCCGGTCCTGCCAGCGCAGCGGGGCCGCCCGGACCGTGGGGTCCATGGACACCGCCACGTCCGGGGCGTCCTCGTCGAACAGCACCTTCGTCGCCGGCCGATCTTCGGCGGCCTGTCTACCGCTGCTCATTGAGGACACCGGTGCATCGTGTCAGGTCCGACTCGTGCCACCGTCAGCTGGCGGCAGGTCGTGTTCCAGGACCGGGCGGTCACTGAATTCGAAGAATTCCGACAACCGGCGGTTGGTGGCTCGCTCGTCCTCGGTCGTCTCCGGCAGCTTCAGGCGCATCCGCTCGTAGAGGGTAAATCGGCTCAGGTCAACCATCACCGCCATGCTCGTGCCGTACTCGTGTGCGATGGTGACTGAGCCGCGGTAAGCGAGGAAGGCGACCGTGTACGGCAGGAGGGCGAACAGCATCCACGGACCGTCTCGCCACGTCAGCACCAGCGTCACAAGAACGGCCGCGAGCGCCAGAAAGCTCGTCCGGGTAGCCAGCTCAAGTTGGGTTCGCTGATTGTCCACGTAGGCGACCTCGCGCTCACTGGCCACCATACCCAGGCGAGGAATGGAGGTCAGCACGTTGAGCCCGTATGGCGTTCCGATCGCCGTTTCGTAGCGGCGAAGGACATTCCCAAGCCGAGTCGGTAGTATCATTTCCAGCTCCGACGGATACCCAGCGAGCGCACGCTGACTTTCGCCGAACCGCACCCGATTCAGCACTTCTTCAGACTCATCCATAGAACGGACTAGATCAACTCCCGCAAGCTCGGCGATCCGACGCCGATGGTGCAGCGTGCGAATGTGAGCAAGTCGAATGGCCAGCGGACTAGTTCCCCAATAGCCCTCAAAAAATCGGATAATGCCCATCTGGAGCGGATTCAAGGTGAGCGCGAGCATGATAGCGGTCAGACCGACCGGCACGATATCCTGAACACGGAAGTCCACAGCGGCCGCCAGGTCGACTGTACCGGACCACGCCCCGGACCGCACAAGCAGATAGGCGTAGAGCACGAAAACACCAGCCGGCATCAGGCTGACCACCACGAAGTAGCGACCAATGCTAGTAACCGCGCCGACTATCGACGTGTCCAGGATTCACCTCCCACGGTGCACGGATTCCTTGCCACAGAACTCGCACACCCACAGTTTCGACCGAACCAATGAGACAAGATATCCGAATTCACACTCTTCGCACAGCACGAAGTCAGTTACGAACTGATCGCGACGCTGCGCGCACATCCACAGGTCCGATCTGACCGACACACCAATTCCCCAGCAGTCTGGACACATCGGGGCCGCATACCCATGCCCGGCCCAACAACCCCATTTCCCGTACCTGTCCCGAATAGCGGCGTACTGGCACTGCATGTTCGGTGGCGTGCATTGGGCCCTGAGATACTGATGCCCAGCCTTGCACACGACGACATGGCCCTCAAGGAGAGCCGCGCCTGCCCGACCGCAAACTGCGCACTTCGCCCTGCCGCGGGGGCCCTTCCAGTAGAAACCCGGCGGGCTCCAACCACTGGTAGTCGTCAGCACAAGTGACGCCCAGAGCTTGACAACTCGCCTGGCTCTGTTCACGGCCCGTCCCCCCGCGCGTCGAGGGTCCAGGCTAGGACGTGGGCCGACGCAAAACGAGTCGCCTAACCGGAGCAACGGTCTCACAGGGTTCCGTCGAGATAGCGGCGACGGATGGCGGCGCGGGTCGGGTGGCCGGACCAGCCGGCCGGCATGCGGCCGGACTCGACGAGGACGACGTCGCGGACACGGACGTCAAAACGCATGGCGACGGCGGCCCGCACGGAGTCCACCACGACGGCCCGGTCGAGGTCAGCCGGCGGGATGTGCTGGGAGCGTTCGGCGACGATGACCACGGCCTCGCCGAAGGACAGGGCGACGACGCGGTCGGGGCGCACGGCGGGATGGGCGGCCCGGGCGACCAGTTCGACCTCACGGGGATCGAGCCGGCGGCCGTCCACGGTGAGCAGGTCCTCCTGCCGCCCGAGCACGAAGAGCTCGCCCTCGTGCAGGAAGCCGAGATCGCCGGTGCGCAGCCACTCGCGACCGTCCAAAGAAACCAGTTCCTGCCGAGCGGCCACGGCGGGGCCGAAGATCCAGATCTCGCCGACCATGCCGTCGGGCAGGGGCCAGCTGGCGCTGGGGTCGACGATGAGCACGGCGCCCTCGACGGGAGTGCCGCTGGACACCAGCAGCGAGGAGCGGCCGTCGGTGCGCAGGACGGCCTTGCCGGCGGCCAGCTGCTCCCGGTCGACGGTGATGCGCCGGGGCGGGACGGCGGCCGAGGTCATGGTCACCGGCCCGACGGCCCCGATGGCGCTGTAGCAGGTGCGCAGGGACTGGGCCGGCAGCCCGCACTGCCCGAAGACGTCGACGGCCACCCGAACGGTGCTGGCGTTGATCGGCTCGCCACCGTCCAGCATGGTGCTGACCTGCGACAACCGCAGCCACGAGCGGTCCTGCTCGGTGGTGCGGGAGGCGCAGTAGGCCAGGGCGAAGTCCGGCGCGGCGGTGATCACGTCCTGCCCCGACGCCAACGCCTGCAGCCATCGGCGGGGCTGCTCCAGCACCGAGGACTGTTCGAGCAGCACCGCCCGCAGCCGCCCGGTCAGCGGCGCGGCGACGGCCAGCACGAAGCCCAGGTCGTAACACAGGGGCAGCCAGTTCACGGTCACGGAACGCCCGGTCACGGCCCGGAACGCCGTCACGGCGCGCTTCCCGGCCAGGGCGAGATCACCGTGGCTCAGGGCCGTGCCGAACGGGTCGGCGCCGGGGTCGACGGGATATCGAAGCATGGCCACCTCGTCGAAAGCGGCCTGGTGCTGCGGCAACTCGTCGTCGGGCATGGCGTCCACGAGGACCACGGGGGCGTCGAAGAACGCCTGCACCCGGGGCTTGGCGGCGGTGGTGGTGAGCACGGCCGTGGCCAGGCAGTCGGACAGCACGGCGCTCACGTGGGCGGGATGGTCGTCGAGGTCGGCGAGGTCGAGGGGCACGGCGACGACGCCGGCCCACAGCGCGGCCAGCAGCGCCACGACGTCGTCGACGCCCTGGGGCGCGAGCACGACGGCCCGGGTGCCCGGGCCGGCCACGCGGCGCAGCGCGGCGGCGGTGGATGCGACCCGGCGGTGCAGCGATCCCCAGGTCGCGGTGACCGACAGCCCGTCGAGACTGGTGCTGTGGTCGACATAGGTCACGGCCGCGTCGTCGGCGTTGCTGGCGGCCCATGCGGCGAGGTGGTCGGTCAGCACGGTTCCTCCTAACGCGAGGGGACCCCGTCGGACCTCTAGTGTCCGACGGGGTCCCCGAAGCGCAACAGGCTTAACCGATCGTGTAGCTGTACGGAACCCCGCTCAGCTCGTCACCGCTGAGCAGCACGCCGTTGAAGTTGTCCACGTACAGCATGCCGCTGACCTTCGTGCCCTTCGCCCCGGTGGGGGTGACGGTCACGGTGATGGTCGTCGACTGCCCGGGGGCCAGCGTCACCGGGGCGAAGTCCGCCTGGGTGTCGACGCTGAACCGCCAGAGGTCGCCGGTGGTGCTGGTGACCGTGCGGTCGAAGTCCTGCGCGTGGACCTGGGCGGCCAGCGTCACCGAGCCGGCGACGTCGCCGTCCTCCGGCCCGACCGGGGTCGCGATGGCCAGCCACTGGCCCTGCGTGACCTCGGGCGCGGCCGTGCTGCCGGTCGCGGAGTTGCCGCGCGGCGAGCCGTAGACCTCCGCCACGCCGCTGAACCCGGACGCGTCGAAGTCGGCCGGCAGGGTCGCGTTCTGCTGGATGGTCAGCGACCGGGTCTCGGTCGGCACCAGCCAGGCGGTCCCGGTGGCCGTCGCCGGCTGCGGGATGGTCTGGTTGGCCGAGGTGCCCGGCAGCACGGCCAGGGCCTGGTCGACCTCGGTCGTCAGGCGCGGGTCGACGAACACCGCCTCGGGGGCGACGCCGTTGTTGCGCACCTTGACCCGCACCTGGATCGGCTTGCCGGCCTGGACCTTGCCGCTGGGCAGGCCCGTCACCGTCGCGTCGACCGTGTTGAACTTCAGGTGCCCGGTGAACGGCTGCGACAGCGCCGTGCCGCTCACGCCCTGGTTGACGTTGATCACCAGCTCCCAGCGGCCCTTCTCCGGCGCCCGCACGTACGACTGGAGGGTCTTGGTGCGAACGGCGCCGGACGCGCCGGGCTGCTGGTTGGTCGACAGCGACACGACCTGGCCGCTGGGCGACTGCAGCGCCGCGTAGACGACCTGGTTGGGGTCGCCGCCGAGGCTGACGTCGAGGCCGAAGTCCTTCTTGCCGGCCGGCACGTCGAACCAGTACGTCTGGGTCTGCGCCGGCGCGAAGTCGCGGCCGTTGCCGCCGACGATCGTGCCGCTGAACGCGCCGCCGTTGGCGGTCGTGATCAGGCTGCGCAGCGTGAACGGCACCGAGCTGACCGCGCCGAGCGGCGTGTCCAGCTCGACCGCGGCCGACAGGTCGCCGGGCTGGCCCGGCGTCGTGCCGTTGACGTGGAAGGTGCCGGACTGACCGGGCTTCAGCGTCAGCGTCTTCGGGCTCACCGAGCCGAAGTCGACGTACTTGGTGCTGGTGAACTGGTAGGCCACGTTGCCCTTGAACCCGGTCGCGCCCTTGGTCACGTAGAACACGGCGGTCCACGCGCCCGGGGCCGGGTTGTGGACGTCGACCCGGCCGTGGTTGGCCTGGCTGCCGGAGTTCTGCGGCCGCGAGTCGACCTGGTACACGCCGTTCGGGTCGATCAGGGCCATGCGGACCGTCGCGGTCTGCGACGAGTTGCCCGGCCAGGCCAGGTCGCCCTGGAGGTGGTCGGCGCCGAACGGCACCTGGAACGTGGTCTTGCTGTACACCCGGGTCGCGCTGGTGCCGTCGACGAAGGTCGGGGCGGTCGCCGAGGTGGCGTCCAGTGCGATGCTGCTGGTGGTGTCGGACAGCGTCTTGCCCAGCACGCGGCCGTGCGCGGACACGGTCTGCGTGTTCGGGCTGGTGTTGGTGACGGTCAGCGGCTCGCTGACGTTCGCGCCGGGCTTGCCGACGGCGGTCAGCTGCGTGTCGCCGCCGGTGGTGGTGGCCAGCAGGCCCGCGCCCTGCGCCGCCGGCTTGCCGTTGCCGTCCTGAATGGACATGGCGGCCCGGACCGCGGCGTAGGTGTTCATCTCGCCCGCGCCCTGCTCGTAGGCCGGGTGGCCGAGGTCGGCGGCGGTGCTGGTGAGGATCTGCTTGACCAGCTGCGGGCTCGGCTTGGCGCCGTTGTGGGTGTTCTTGTACGCCTCGATGACCAGCGCGGCGCCGCCGGCGATGAACGGCGAGGCCTCGCTGGTGCCGCCGAACGTGCGGATGTTGGACGGGCGGCCCTGCTCGTCGGTGCAGCCGGCGAAGCGCGGGTCGGCGTCGCACACCGACCACCCGGACTCACCCGGGGCGACGAGGTCCGGCACGCGGCCGAGGTCGTCGATGCCGCCGGAGGACAGCGAGGACATGTTGTCGTTGGCCCAGGTCTTGGCGAAGGTGCGCGCGCCCCGCTCGCCGGTCTGGGCGTACAGCCGGTAGTTGGTGACCGAGCCCGCGGAGATCACGTGCGGGTCGACGGCCGGGGTGCCGATGGTGCCGCTCGGGCCGGCGTCGCCGGTGGAGGCGACCACGGTGACGCCCGCGGCGACCGCGGCGTCGTTGGCCAGCGCGACCGGGTCCACGCCGTCGGCCGGGAACGGGTTGCCGCCCAGCGACTCGTTGATCACGTCGACGTTGTCGTTGTTCACGGCGTAGTCGATGGCCTGCAGGATGATCGAGTTGGTGACCAGCTCGGCGCTGCCGAAGACGTTCAGGCCGACCAGGCTCGCGCCCGGGGCGATGCCCCGCACGGTCACGTTGCAGCCCTTGGGAAGCGGGTGCGCGGCAGCGACCACATTGGACAGGTCGTAGGTCACGCGGCCCTGCGCGGCGATGGAGCTGGCGTCGCCGAAGGCTTCCTCGCCGGACTGCGGTCCGTTCGGGTCCGTGCCGGAGAAGTCCTGGTAGTCGGTGAAGACGTGGCTGCCGTCCGCCCGGATGAAGTCGGGGTTGTTCGGGTCGAGGCCGTCGGCGATCCACGCGACGGACACGCCCTTGCCGTCCACGATGTTCTGCGCCTGCGGCAGACTCGGGTTGGTGAAGGCGGTGTGCGTGGTCTGCAGCGCCTCCGGCTCCAGGATCGGCTTGGCCGGATCCGTCGGGCACGCGCCGGCCGCCAGCGGCTGGTCGGCGGCGGCCTGGGCCTGGATCTGCTGCTTCTGCCCGGCGTCGAGCGGCTTCACGGCCCGGGTGCGGTCGGGCACGACGGCGGCCACGTTCGGGTCGGTGGCGAGCTTGCCGGCCTCCGCGTCGGTGACCTTGGCCGAGAAGCCGTTGAGCACGTCGAACGCCTTCACGTTCTGCGCGCCGACCTGCTTGGCCTGGTCGACCAGCGGGGCCTGCTCCTGGCCGACCGTCTGCTTGCGCTGGTTGCGCTGGGCCTTGGGGGATAATTCGGGGTGCTGGTTGCGCAGCACCACGATCACCGACTGCTTGCTCCCGCTGGCCAGGGCCTGGTCGGCGGCGGCCGCGTTGGCGGCCATCGCGTTCGGGCCGGTAGCGGCGAGCACGCCGGTGACCGTGGCCACGACGAGCACCAGTCTTCGGCGTTGTTGGCGGAACATCCGCGCACACCTCATTCCGGGCGACTCCACATCGGACCGCCGGAGCGTATGCGCGTTTTCGACCTTGAAACACGGGACTGAACAGCTAGTTCCGGTCTTACCCGAAATTCCGGACAGAACGCCGCCGTAACTGTTAACAGCAAGCGCGAAATCCGCCCGGATGGCGACTGGCATTCTCACCCGAGGTGGCGTAAAAGCTCCGTGAAAATCGCTTGGTCACCACGGGAAACCGATCAGATGCGTACGGTAGCACGCCCTTGGACCACCCGCCGTAAGAGATCGGTAACTCGGCGGAGCACACCGGGGCAGTAGCCTTGCCTTCATGGTCACGTTGGTCGTCGTCGGGTTCCTGGCCGGGGTGATCACCAGCCTCTCCCCCTGTGTGCTGCCGGTGCTTCCGATCGTGCTCACCTCGGGCGGGCCGCAGCGCCGCACGTGGCGGCCGTATCTGGTCATCGCCGGGCTGGTGCTGAGTTTCGCCCTGTCCACGCTGTTCGGATCGCTCGTGCTGAGCACGTTGGGGCTGCCCCAGACGCTGCTGCGCGACGCCGGCATCGTGGTGCTGGTGCTGATCGGCGTCGGCCTGATCTGGCAGCGGTTCGGCGATCTGCTGGAACGCCCGTTCGCTCGCCTGCGCGGCCGCCCGGTCAATCCCGACGGCAACGGAATCGTGCTCGGCCTCGGACTCGGACTCCTTTTCGTGCCCTGTGCCGGCCCCGTGTTGGCGACCATCGCGGTCATCGGCGCCAATCACGCGTTCAGCGCCGGCGCCCTGGCGCTCACCGCCGCTTTCGCCATCGGCTGCGGCGTGCCGCTGCTCGTTCTCGCCGTCGCCGGCGACGCCATCACCCGACGGCTGTCGGCCATTCGAACCCGGGCCCGCGGATTCCGCGTCGCCAGCGGTGTGGTGATGCTGCTGGTGGCCGTGGCCATCGCTTTCAACCTCACAGACGGCCTCCAGACCGCCGTGCCCGGATACACGAGCGCGTTGCAGCAATCCGTCGAAAGCAATTCCGAGGCCCAGGGCGAATTGCACAAACTGAACGGCTCGCAGAACCAGGCCACCTCCCCCGGCGTGACCTGCACCCCCGGCAACGCGACGCTGCAGGACTGCGGCAAGGCGCCCGAACTCGCCGGCATCACCGACTGGGTCAACTCCAAGCCGCTGACGCTGGCCGGGTTGCACGGCAAGGTCGTGCTGATCGACTTCTGGACGTACAGCTGCATCAACTGCCAGCGCACCCTGCCGCACGTCGAATCCTGGTACAACGCCTACCACCAGGCCGGGCTGGAGATCATCGGCGTGCACACGCCGGAGTTCGCCTTCGAGCACAGCGTCTCCAACATCTCCGCGCAGGCCAAGGCGCTCGGCGTGCAGTACCCCGTGGCCGTGGACAACGGCTACGGCACCTGGAACGCCTACGGCAACCAGTACTGGCCGGCCGACTACCTGATCGACGCCGAGGGCAACCTGCGGCACGTCAACTTCGGCGAGGGCGACTACAGCGGCACCGAGCAGCTCATCCGCCAGCTGCTGACCAGCGCATCGTCCACTGTGGACCTTCCCGCCGCCACCGAGGTCGCCGACACCACCCCGGCCGAGCAGCAGACCCCCGAGACCTACCTCGGCTCCCAGTACGCCCCGCTGCACGCGAGCGGCCAGACCCCCAGCGGCAGCAACAACCAGCTCTTCCAGTTCCCCGCCTCGGTGCAGCCCGACACCTTCGCCCTGGCCGGCGCCTGGCAGGGGCAGGCCGAGTACCTCACCTCCGGGCCCGGCGCCCAGCTCCAGCTCAGCTACCAGGCCCGGGACGTGTACCTCGTGCTCGGCGGCTCCGGCACACTCACCGTCCAGGTCGACGGCAGGACCACCCAGACCATCGCCGTCTCCGGCGTGCCCAAGCTGTACACCTTGGTGGACAACGGGCCCTATCAGCGCTCGACCATGATCCTCGGCTTCACCCCCGGCATCGACGCCTACGACTTCACGTTCGGCTAGGACCGGCCGCCGGATGTCCCCCGGCTGCCGAGGTGTCGTCCCCGTTTGCCGTATTGCCTTGTCCGGTCGGGAAAAAACCGGCTCATACCTTCCGGTGAGGGGCGGTTGCGCTCGGGTCGAGGCCCTGCTTGCGTGAGCAGTTCGACTGCCCAAGGAGGAGTCATGGCCGGGGATGTCGGGCTGACCGCCCTGTTGGTTGCCGCCGCCCGCGCGCAGGAGGCCGCCCGTCCCGATTCGCTGGCCGGCGACGAGTTCGCCGAGCACTTCGTGCGGGCCGCCGGGCTCGACTGGCCCGTGTCGTGGTCGGCGGCGGTGGACGACAGCCCCGTCTGGGGCCGGCTCGGCCGCTACTTCGGCCTGCGCACAAGAGTTCTGGACGACTTCGTGCCCGGCACGCCGCAGACCGTGTTCCTCGGCGCCGGCCTCGACACCCGGGCCTTCCGCCTCGACTGGCCGTCCGACTCCCACGTCTTCGAGCTCGACCGCGCCGCCGTGCTCGGCTTCAAGCACCGGGTCCTGGCCTCCGTCGGCGCCGTCCCCCTGGTCAAGCGCACCCCCGTCGAGGTCGACCTGCGCGGCAACTGGTCCGCCGCCCTCATCGACGCCGGCTTCTACCCCGGCCTGCCCACCACCTGGGTCGCCGAGGGCCTGCTGCCGTACTTGTCCGCCACCGCCGAGACCTCGTTGATGCGCACCCTCAGCACCCTCTCCGAGCCCGGCAGCCGGCTGTTCTACGAGGCCAAGCTGGCCGTCGAGGGTCCCGAGGTGCGGGCCAGCCCCATCTACACCGGCACCCTGGCCGAGACCGGCATCGACCTGCTCGGCCTGTTCGCCGACCACCCCCGCCCCGACTCCGCCGCCCTGCTCGCGTCGCTGGGCTGGGGCGTCACCGTCAACACCTGCTTCGACTTCACCACCCGTCTGGGCGCGGGTCCCCTTCCCGTCGCCGCCGATCCCTTGGCCAGCAACCGCTGGGTCATCGCCACGACCACACCCTCACCGTAAAATCGGGCAATGGCCCCCACGCGGCGCTGGAGATCAACCGGCCGGCGCCGATCGAGGTCACGTGGTCGGAGTCGGGACGGCCGGTGGCGGCGCCGGCGGCGGCCGTTATCGGGGGTCTGGTCGGCGGGCGCTAGATGTTGGTGGCGACGTCGTTGGCGGCGATCCGGGCCTGATCCTCGCCCAGCGCGCCGCCGACGCTGACGTGCACCGCCTCCGCCAGGCCGCGGCCGCCGCCGGTGAAGTTCCGGTAGGTCATGACGATCTCGCACGTGGCGCTGCCGTCCGTCGGTGTCGACATGAAGCCGTTACGGGCGCCGAACTGCGCCGGGACGCCGTCCTGATCGGCGTTGGGCGGCGGGCCCCGGTCGAACCAGACCTTGGCCCAGCGGTCGTCGGGTGCCCCACTCGCAGGCCCAGCCGCCGAACTTCGGGGTCTCGCTCGTCAGCGGCAGGCCGAGCCGGGTGAGCGTCGGGGAATCCAGGCCAGTGCAGGCATTCCGGTTGGCCAGCGACCACGACGGAAAGGTCCCGCCCCTGCTCCAGGGAGCCGTCCGTGTACGTCGCCAGCGCGGCTCGCGCGGCCTCGCTCGCGATGGCGCACAGCAACTCGCCGCCCTCGTCCGACTTCGCCGCGATGTCCATGGCGTACCGCCGGCCAGCATCAGCACCCGGTCACACCCGTCTTCGTCCAGCTCGTCGTTCTCCATCAGCACCGATCCGAACTGCTGCTTCGGTGCGGTGTCCTTGAGCGTGGCCGTCTTCTGGAACTGGAACTCGACGTCGATCTCCCGCTTGCGGTCGGCCCGGTGCACCACCAGATCGCACCGGTCGAAATTCCCGTAGTGCTCATCAAGTTCCGTCAGCCCGAACTTCGCCACCGCCGCCTCCGCCTTACGGCAAAGGCACACGGGTCCACCCGCTGCTCGTCGTCCAGCGGCCGGACCGGCCCCGTCCCGTCCGCCAGCGAGCTCGCCCCGTCCGTCACCGCCAGGCACAGCCACCACCAGCACAGTCATCTGCCCCGCATACCGCCACTGGTGTCGGTAGATGTGCACCGTGCCGTTGTAGATGATCTTGACACCGCCGTTGACGATCTTGGCCATCACCCCGCGATTGACCCGACACCAGTTCATGACATGTTCGCGAAACACACCCAGGCAACGGAAAGCGCTCGCGGAAAGCGTGCTGCCTACCGGGGCTTGATCGCCGCTTCTACCTCAAGCCAGGGATTCGCGCGGGAGTCGCCCACCAGGACTGCGCGATGACCCCGCCGGGAAGATCATCGCGCGCCGGTGCTACTCCGGGTCGTAGCGGCGGATCTCCTGGGTCGCGGCGACGAGGGGGCGGGGGTCGGGGACGCCGGCCTGGACGAGGAGGTTGCCCAGCGCGGTGGCTTCGACGGGGCCGGCGAGGACGGGGAGGCGGCAGGCGTCGGCGGTGAGCTGGCAGAGCAGGGAGTTCCGGGAGCCGCCGCCGACGATGTGGACGACGTCGATCTCCTTGCCCGACAGGCGCTGGGCGTCGAGCAGGGTGTCACGGTAGGCCTGGGCGAGGCTGTCGAGGATGCAGCGGACGATCTCCGGCGGGTCGGCGGGGACGGGCTGGCCGGAGGCGCGGCAGGCGGCGGCGATGCGGGAGGGCATGTCACCGGGCGGGAGGAACTCGGGGGCGTTGGGGTCGATCACGGCGCGGCGGGGCAAGGAGGCGGCGGCCCGGAGCAGAGGCTCGCGGTCCAAGCCCCAGACGCGGAGGGACTCCTCCAACAGCCACAGACCCATGACGTTGCGGAGATAACGGACGGTGCCGCCGACGCCGCCCTCGTTGGTGAAGTTGGCGGCGAGGCTGTCGGCGGTGACCACGGGGCGATCGAGCTCAACACCGACCAAAGACCAAGTGCCACAGGAGATGTAGCCGAAACGGTCGGTGGTGGCGGGCACGGCGTAGACGGCGGAGGCGGTGTCGTGGGAGCCGACGGCGACGACGTTGCCGCCGATGGTGGAACCCGGCTGACGGAGAGGCGGGAACAGGCCGGCGGGAATGCCCAGGCGGGACATCAGTGCGGTGGACCACTGTCCGGTGTGGACGTCCAGCAGCTGGGTGGTGGAGGCGTTGGTGTACTCGGCGCCGATCTCGCCGGTGAGCCAGTAGGCCACGAGATCGGGCATCAGCAGCAGGCGGGAAGCCTGCTGCGCCAAGGGATCGGCGACGAGCTGGAACAAGGTGTTGATGGGCAGGATCTGAATGCCGGTGATGCCGTAGAGCTCCTCGGCGGGCACGGAATCGAGGACCCGGGCGACCATGCCGTCGGTGCGGGAATCCCGGTAGCACACGGGATCGGCCATGAGCTCACCGGAGGAATCCAGCAAACCGTAGTCGACGGCCCAAGAATCGATGCCGACGGAGCGAACGTCCAAGCCTCGCAGGCCTTCCTCCACGGCGTGGCGGAGGAAGGCGGCGTCCCAGCGCAGAACGCCGTCCCGAACGGCGGGACGGTACGAGAACCGGGACACCTCCCGCAGGGACAGCCGGTCGGCCTCGACGCGTCCGAGCATGATCCGCCCGCTGGACGCGCCGAGGTCGACGGCGGCATGAGCTCCGGTCATCGCAGGAACGCGGCGGCGACACCGGCATCGACCGGGACGTGCAACCCGGTGGTGCGGGACAGCTCCCCGCCGGTGAGCACGAAGATCGCGGCGGCGACGTGCTCGGGCAACACTTCCTCCTTCAGCAGGGTCCGCTGGGCGTAGTACTCGCCCAGCTTCTCCTCGGGCACCCCGTAGACGGCGGCCCGCTGCGCGCCCCAGCCGGAGGAGAAGATGCCGGAACCTCTCACCACAGCGTCGGGATTCACGCCGTTGACGCGGATGCCGTGGGCGGCGAGCTCGGCGGCCAGCAGCCGGACCTGGTGCGCCTGGTCGGCCTTGGCCGAGCCGTAGGCGACGTTGTTGGGCCCGGCGAAAACGGCGTTCTTGCTGACCACGTAGACGATGTCGCCGCCGATGCCCTGGGCGATCATCACGCGGGCGGCGGCCCGGGACACCAGGAACGAGCCGCGGGCCATCACGCCGTGCTGACGGTCCCAGTCCTCGTCGGTGGTGTCCACCAACGGCTTCGACACCGACAGGCCGGCATTGTTGACCACGAGGTCGATGCCGCCGAAAGCCAGGCACGCGGCGGAGATCGCCGCCTCGACGGCGTCCGAAGAGGACACATCGGCATGCACGGCGACCGCCGTGGAACCGATCTCCTTGGCCACGGCCACGGCCTCGGCGGCGGCCAGATCGCGGTCGGCGACGACGACGCACGCGCCCTCGGCCGCCAGCCGCAGTGCGGTTGCGCGGCCGATACCGGAGCCGCCGCCGGTGACGAAGGCGACCCGGGCCGTCAACGGCTTCGGCTTGGGACGCCGACGCAGCTTCGCCTCCTCCAGGTCCCAGTACTCGATCCGGAACTTCTCGCTCTCCGGGATCGGCTCGTACCGGGACACGGACTCGGCCCCACGCATGACGTTGATGGCGTTGACGTAGAACTCCCCGGCCACCCGGGCGGTCTGCTCGTCCGCGCCGAAGGAGAACATGCCGATGCCCGGCACCAGCACGATCGCCGGGTCGGCCCCGCGCATCGCGGGCGAGCCCTCGACGGCGTGGCGCTCGTAGTAGGCGCGATAGTCCTGGCGGTACTCGTGGTGCAGGTCCCGCAGACGCTCCACAACGGACTCGAACGGAGCGTCGGCCGCCGTGTCGAGGATCAGCGGGCGAACCTTGGTGCGCAGGAAGTGATCCGGGCAGGACGTGCCGAGTGCGGCCAGATCCGGCGCCTTGGAGCCGGCGAGGAACTCCAGCACCTCGGGGGAATCCGTGAAACGCCCGACCTGACGGTTGTCCGTCGACGCCAGGCCGCGAACCACCGGGGCCAGGGCCGCCGCCCGCGAGCGCCGTTCCTCCGCCGGCAGCGGTTGCCACTGCGGCACGACGGAGCCGAACGGCTGTGCGGATCCCCGCTCGTCGAGGAATTCCTGCGCCCGCCGGATGATCTCCAGCGAATTGGCCTGGCACTCCTCGGAAGTAGCACCCCAGGCGGTGATCCCGTGACCGCCCAGGATCACGCCGATCGCCGCCGGATTGGCCCGCTTGATCTCGCCGATGTCCAGCCCCAGCTGGAAACCAGGCCGCCGCCAATCCACCCACGCCACCCGGTCGCCGAAGCACTCCCGGGTCAGCGCCGGACCGTCGGCCGCCGTGGCCAGCGCGATGCCGGCATCCGGGTGCAGGTGATCCACGTGAGCGGCGTCGACCAGGCCGTGCATGGCCGTGTCGATCGACGGCGCGGCACCGCCCTTGCCGTGCAGGCAGAAGTCGAACGCGGCGACCATCTCGTCCTCGCGCTCCACGCCCGGATACACGTCGACCATGGCGCGCAACCGGTCCAGCCGCAGCACGGCCAGCCCGGCCTCGGTCAGCGTCCCGAGATCGCCGCCGGATCCCTTGACCCACATGAGTTCCACGTCGCCGCCGGTGACCGGGTCGCGGTCGACCGCCTTGCACGACGCGTTGCCGCCGGCGAAATTGGTGTTGCGCCGGTCGGCCCCGATCGAACGCGCTCGGTCCAACAACAACGAGACTTCCGGGTTCACGCGCCCCATCCCATCGCCGAGCCGCCGACCCGCTCGGCCTCGATCTTCTGCTGGTAGCCGGACCGGTGGTACGCCCCGATCGGGTCCGGGTCACGCCCGTCCTCGGTCCGCAGCTCCGCGAGCAGCGGCCGGACGTCGGTGTTGTAGGCGTCCATCAGCGCCGCGTTCGCGCCGAGCACGTCCCCCTCGGCCTGGGCCTTGGCCAGCGCCGCACGGTCGACGAGCAGCGCCTTGGCCGTGGCCTCCTGCACGTTGAGCACGGACCGGATCATCGCCGGCACCTTGGGCTCGATGTTGTGGCACTGGTCGAGCATGAACGCCACGTCGGCCTCGGGGGCCAGCGCGTCCGCGGCGACGATCTCGTGCATGATCCGGAACAGCTGGAACGGGTCCGCCGCGCCGACCATCAGGTCGTCGTCGGCGTAGAAGCGGCTGTTGAAGTGGAAGCCGCCCAGCTTTCCGGCCCGCAGCAGCAGGGCGACGATGAACTCGATGTTGGTGCCGGGCGCGTGGTGGCCGGTGTCCACCAGCACCTGGGCCTGCGGCCCGAGGTTCACGCAGTGCGCGAACGAGGTGCCCCAGTCCGGCAGGTCCATGGTGTAGAAACTGGGCTCGAACAGCTTGTACTCCACCAGCATCCGCATGCCGTCGGGCAGCTGTCCGTACACTTCGGACAGTGCCTCGGCCAGCCGGTCCTGCCGGGCCCGGATCGAGTCCTGCCCCGGATAGTTGGTGCCGTCGGCGAACCACAGCGACAGGATCGTCGACCCCGTCTGCACGCCGACCTCGACGCACTCCAGCAGGTGGTCCGTGGCCTTGCGGCGGATCTTCGGGTCGGGGTTGCAGACGCTGCCCAGCCGGTAGTCGTCCTCCTGGAACACGTTGGGGTTGATGGCCCCGATGGCGATGCCGTGGTCGGTGGCGAACCGGGCCAGCGCGGGATAGTCGTCGACCTTGTCCCACGGGATGTGCAGGGCGATGCTGGGCGCGACCCCGGTCAGCTCATGGACCTTGGCCGCGTCCGCGATCTTCTCCTGCGGCGTGCGCGGCACGCCCGCCTGGGCGTACACCTTGAACCGGGTGCCCGAGTTGCCGTACGCCCACGAGGGCGTCTCGATCCGGTGCCTGCGCAGCTGCGCCTTCACGCCTTCCACGGCTCTCCTTCGCCTGCTGGCTGTCAGAAGTTGTACTTGTCGACGTTGTCCTTGGTGAAGGTCAGCGGCGGGCCGAGCACCACTTCCCCCTTGGCGCCGATGGTGCGCTCGCCCAGCTCGCCGGCCTTGAACTTCTCGCCTTCCTTGCCGGTGATCTGCCCCGAGGCCAGCGCGACCGCGGCATAGGTCGCCAGCTCGCCCAGCTGCGCCGGGTCCCACAGCTCGATCGAGCCGACCGTGCCGTCCTGGATGAACTTGCGCATCTGGTTGGGCGTGCCCAGGCCGGTCAGCGCGACCTTTCCCTTGTACGACGAGGAACTCAGGTAGCGCGCGGCCGCCGCGACGCCGACCGTGGTCGGCGAGATGATGCCCTTGAGGTCGGGGTGGGCCTGCAGCAGGCCCTGGGTCTTCTGGAACGAGGTCTCGTCGTCGTCGTTGCCGTAGGCGATCTCGTCCAGCTTGATCTTGGCGTACTCCGGCTTGGCCAGCTCCGTCTTCATGATGGCGATCCAGGCGTTCTGGTTGGTCGCGTTGGCCGTGGCCGACAGGATGGCGATCTCGCCCGAGCCGCCGATCGCGTCGGAGATCAGCTTCACCTGGCCGGCGGCGATCTCCTGCGAGGAGGCCTGGTTGATGAACACGTCACGGGCGTCGACGGCCGCGTCGGAGTCGAAGGTGACGACCTTCATGCCCTGCTTGCGGGCCGCCTTCAGCGCCGGCGCGACGGCGTTGCTGTCGTTGGCCGCCAACAGGAGCGCGTTCTGGCCCTGCTGCGCGGCGGTGTTGATGTAGGTGACCTGGGAGGACGCGTCGGCGTCGGACGGGCCGGTGGCCTTGAGCTGCTCGCCCAGCACCGTCGCGGCCTTCTCGGCGCCGCCCTGCGCGACCGTGAAGTACGGGTTGTTGACCTGCTTGGGCAGGAACGTGATCTTCAGGTCCTTGGCCGTCGCGGCGTCGGGGTTGGCGGTGGTCTGGGTCTGCCCGCCGCCGTTGTCGCCGCCCGAGTTGCTCTTGGTGGTGCCGCCGCAGCCGGCGAGCAGCAGGGCGGCGGACGCGACGATGATGGCTTTCCTCAAGGGTTCCCGCCGTCTCATGGCGTTCCTCTCGTCATTCGCTGGGTCACGGCCGGCGCGAAAACGCTGGCCAACAACAGAAGTCCGGTGACGAGCTTCACCACCTCGGTGGCGATGTCGTCGACGATGAGCGCGTCGGTCAGGCCGCCCAGCACGAGCGCGGCCAGGATCACGCCGCCGATCGTGCCGCGGCCGCCGAAGATGGACACGCCGCCGAGCAGCACCGCGGTCACCACCTCCAGCTCCAACCCGGTGCCGTTGTCGGCACGGGCGCTGGCGAATCGCAGGGTGTAGACGATTCCGGCCAGCGCCGCGACCGCGCCGGTCAGCACGAAGAGAATGAACTTGATCCGTTTGACCCGGATGCCGGAGAACCGGGCGGCCTCCTCGTTGGCCCCGATGGCGAACACCGCCCGGCCGAACGTGGTGGCGTGCAACAGCAGCCCGAACACCACCGCCAACACCGCGAAAAGCAGGATGGGATAAGGGATCCAGGTGCCCGGCACCGGCGTGGTGCCGAACTGCGTGTAGCTGTCCGGGAAGTCGGCCACGGCCTGGTCGCCCAGCACCACGAAGGCCAGCCCCCGGTACAGCGCCAGCGAGCCGATCGTGACGGCCAGCGACGGCAGGCCCAGCTTCGTCACCAGGAACCCGTTGACGGCCCCGCACAGGGCGCCGACGATGATCACGACCGGCAGGATGGCCTCCAGCGGCCAGCCTTCGTTCCACAGCGCGCCCATCAGGGCGCTGGACAGGCCCAGCACCGAGGCCACCGACAGGTCGATCTCGGCCGCCACGATGACCAGCGTCAGCGGCAGCGCGATCAGCGCCATCACCGCGAGGTCGCTGCCCACGTTGAACGCGCCCCGGCCGGTGAGGAAGATCCCGCCGGTCGCCGCCGACCCGACCACCACGACCAAGGCCAACAGGACGGCCAGGGCGCTTTCCCAGCGCAGCAAGGACTTCACGCGCTGACTCCCCTCGACTGCCGGCGCAACCGGGCCGCCACCCGCAGCGCGACCGACCGGTCGAGCGCTATCGCCCCGATCAGCAGGGCGCCGGTGATCGCCTGCTGCCAGAACTGGGCGATGTGCACGACCTCCAGCGCGCTGCCGATCGTGGACAGCAGCAGCGCGCCGAGCGCCGCCCCGGCCACGGTCCCGCTGCCGCCGAAGATCGCGACGCCGCCGACCACGACCGCGGAGATCACCTGCAACTCCAGGCCGTTGCCGACCGTCGCGTCCACCGTGCCGTAACGGGCGACCGCGAGCACGCCGGCCAGCCCGGCGATCGTGCCGGACAGCAGGAACGTCGTGAACACCCGGCGCCCCACCGGAATGCCGGCGAGCACCGCCGCCTCCGGGTTGGAGCCGATCGCGTACAGCTCGCGGCCACTGCGGTAGCTGCCCAGGTGCAGGGCGACGATCCCGAGCACGATCAGCGTGATGATCACCAGGTACGGGATGCCCAGCACGCTTCCGCTGCCCAGGGCCAGAAAGCCGTCCGGCAGGTTGGCCGCGTTGATCTGCCGGCCGTGCGCCCACATGAAGTCCAGGCCGCGGAACACACTCAGCGTGCCCAGCGTGACGACCAGGCTCGGCACCTTGCCCAACCCGACCAGGGCCCCGTTGAACAGCCCGCACAGCGCGCCGACGACGATGCCGACGACGACCGCCAGCACCGGGTTGACCGCGAACGTGTCGGCCGTGACGAACGCCGACAGCCCCAGCACCGAGCCCACCGACAGGTCCACGTTGCGGGTGATCACGACCATGGTCTGGCCGACCGTCAGCAGCGCCACCAGGCACGCGTTCAGCAGCAGGTCCCGAACCCCTTGCCCGCTCAGGAAAAGCGGGTTCACGATCGTCGTCACGGCCACGACGACCGCCAAGGCGATCAGGATCCCCAGTTCACGGATCGCCGTCACCGCCGCCCCACCCCCTGTTGACGCAGGGAAGGACGCTTACCCTCGTTGAACGCAGTGAAGGAGTCCTTCCCTGCATCAAGGTCGCCCTCATCCGGCCGCCACCCCCGTCGCCGCCAGCACGATCCGCTCCTCGTCCGCCTCGGCCCGGCTGAACTCCCCCACCAACCGCCCCTCCCGCACGACCAGCACCCTGTCGGCCATGCCCAGCACCTCCGGCAGCTCGGAGGAGATCATCAGAATCGCCACGCCCTGCGCGGCCAGCTCCGACAGCAGCCGGTGCACCTCGGCCTTGGTGCCGACGTCGATGCCCCGCGTCGGCTCGTCCACGATGAGGATCTTCGGCTGCCGGGACAGCCACTTGGCCAGCACGACCTTCTGCTGGTTGCCGCCGGACAGCACACCGACCGGGTCGGTGAGCCGGGAGAACTTGAGCTGGAGCTTGACCGCCCAGTCCCGGGCCAGCGACCGCTCGGCCGAGCTGCGCAGGAAACCTAAGCGGGACAACCGGTTCAGCGAGGCCAGGGCGGCATTGCGCTCGATGGACGCCGCCAGGACCAACCCCTGCTGCCGCCGGTCCTCGGGCACGAAGCCGATGCCGGCAGCCATCGCCGCCCCCGGCGAGCCGGGTCGGATCCGCTTGCCCCGCACCAGAACCTCGCCGCCGTCGGGCTTGTCAACGCCGAACACCGCGCGGGCGATCTCGCTGCGGCCGGCCCCGACCAGCCCGGCCAGCGCCAGGATCTCGCCCGCTCGAACGTCGAAGGAGACGTCGGTGAACACGCCCTCCCGCGTGAGCCGGCGGACTTCCAGCGCGGTGTCACCCGCCTCGACGTCCTGCTTGGGGAACAACGCATCCAGGTCACGGCCGACCATCAGCCGCACGACGCCGTCCGGCGTCTGCTCGGACAGCGGGCCCGACCACACGAAGCCGCCGTCGCGCAGCACGGTCGCGTCCTGGCACAGCTCGAAGACCTCGTCGATGCGGTGCGACACGAACAGCACCGCCGCGCCGTGCTCCCGCAAGGCCCCGACCACGCCGAACAGCCGCGCCACCTCGGTGCCGGACAGCGCCGCCGTCGGCTCGTCCATGATGATCACGCGGGCATCCGAACTCAACGCCTTGGCGATCTCCACCAGCTGCTGGTCGGCGATGGACAGGCCGCGGGCCGGCCGCTTCGGGTCGATGTCCACGCCCAGCCGCTCGAACAGCAGCTCGGCCTGCTCGCGCATGGCGGCCGTGTCGACCATGCCGCCGCGGCGGGTCGGATGCCGCCCCATGGCGACGTTCTCGGCCACGGACAGGTCGCCGAACAGCGTCGGCTCCTGGTAGATGACGGCCACGCCGGCGGCCTTGGCGTCGGCCGGCGAGGCGAACCGCGTCGGCTCGCCGTCGACCAGCAGCTGCCCGCCGTCCGGCCGGTGCACACCGGCCAGGACCTTGATCAACGTGGACTTGCCGGCGCCGTTCTCCCCCAGCAGCGCGTGCGCCCGGCCCGGAATCAGGGTCAGCGACACCTCGCGCAGCGCTCGCACCGCGCCGAAGGACTTGCTGACCTCTGCCAGGGCGACCTCCACCGGCACCCTCCCCTAAATCGTTTCAACGCCCCACCGTCGGAAGAGTGCCGTGAGCACTCGAAGGTGTCAAGTTTCACACGAGTGACCAGGAGCTATGATTTTTGAAACGATTTACAGCCCGAACGGGAGAACAACGTGCCGGTCAGCATCAAGGACGTCGCCGCGCTGGCCGGGGTGTCCGTCGGGACGGTCTCCAACGTGCTCAACCGTCCGGACGTCGTGGCCGACGATACGCGCCGCCGGGTGCAGACGGCGATCGACGAGCTCGGATTTGTCCGCAACGAGTCAGCGCGGCAGCTGCGCACCGGCACCGCCCGGGCCATCGGGCTGGTCGTGCCGGACGTCTCCAACCCGTTCTTCACCGACGTCGCGCGGGGTGCCGAGGATGCGGCCAGCGACGCCGGGCACGTGGTCATCCTGTGCAACAGCGACGAGTCCGAGCAGCGCCAGGACCGGCATCTCCAGCTGCTGGTCGAGCAGCGGGTGCACGGGGTGCTGATCACGCCGGTGGAGGCCGCGCCGGAGCCGGTGCTGAGACTGCGGGCGCGCGGCGTGTCCGTGGTCCTGTTGGACCGACACGCCGACGTGCAGGACACCTGTTCGGTGTCGGTGGACCACCGGCTCGGCGGCACGCTGGCGATCAACCACCTGCTGGCCGAGGGGCACCGTGAGCTGGCGATGATCACGGGCCCGCTGTCCATCGCGCAGTGCCGGCAGCGCCTGGACGGGGCACGCGACGCGCTCGTGGCGGCCGGGCGCGATCCCGACGGGCTGCGGGTCATCGAGGTGGGCGCGATGAACGTGGTCTCCGGCCGCAATGCCGGAGAGCGGGTGCTCGCCGGAACGCGCAGGCCGGACGCGCTGTTCTGCGCCAACGACCTGCTCGCGCTCGGCGTGCTCCAGGTGATGGTGCGCGCGGGGGTGCGCGTGCCCGGAGAACTCGCCATCGTCGGGTACGACGACATCGACTTCGCGGCTGCTGCCGCAGTGCCCCTGACTTCCGTGCGACAGCCGAGCAGGCTGCTCGGTCGGCGCGCGGCGGAACTGGTGCTGGGCGAGACCCAGGCGCCGCAGGAGCACGTCCATCATCACGTGGTGTTCTCCCCTGAGCTCGTGGTCAGGGAGTCCAGCCGGCGGTTCCGTTAGTCGAAGCCGCGCATGATGAGCGGCTCGTAGCCGTCTTCGCGGTCGGCGTTCCAGACCAGGCTCTGCTGCGGCAGCTCCGGTCCGTCGCCTTCCTCCTCGCCCCAGTTCCAGCTCCAGGCGCGAGGGCTGTCGTCGATGTCCAGTCGTCCCATGGGTTTCTCACTCCCCAGATCTCATGACGTTCGGGCTTCCTTCGGTGTCTCCACTTCGCTGTGGCCAACATCACTGTGCCTGAGCGCAACCTTGGACTCAACCAAGTTTAGGGATCTTCTGTTAGGTTTATAGGGGTTCTCTAGAAGGTTAGCCATACCTAACCTCCCTTTAGGTGACAGATCCGCCGTTCCGGCCGGTCTTGGTGTATCGGGCGGCGGGCGCCGTCACCCGACGTATCGAATCCGCAGGTCACACGGTTACAGTCGGGCTCGTGCCGCGGGTGCTCCGGACCGGTCGGACGTATGTCTCAGACAGTCGATTAGTCGCCGCAGATTCAGGGCGCGCTGTCCAAGGTTGAACCGATCCAGGGCGGTCCCGCCCGAGCCGCGAATAGGGGTGGGCGCGGCGATCGGGGTGCCCGTCGGCGCCGCCCGGCGGAAGGGCGAACCCGGTAGGGTCGCCGTCGGGGGAACCGAGACGACCGAGCATATCGCTAGTTTTTGCCGATGTCGTGTGCTCCCCACTGTCATCTAGTTGCCAGGGGGTTACATGTCAGCGGTCACCGACCTCGCCGACGCCTTCTTCGAGCTGATCCTGGACCGCTTCCCGATCGGCGCCAGCTTCATGGGCGTGCCCGGGCACGACGACCGCCTCACCGACTTCGGCAAGGCCGCCGAGCAGCGGTTTCACGCCGCCGTCCGCGCGCTGGCCGAGCGGGCCGAGGCCGTGCCGGACGAGGGCCTGACCCAGTCCGACCGGATCACCAAGCGGATCATCGCGCACCAGGCGGAGGCGCTGTCCCGGCAGATCGAGGGCCGCGCGCTGGAGTTTACGGTCAGCCCCCTGTTCCTGACCGCCGTGCCCGGCCTGCTCATGTCGCTGGGCGACGTGCCCCTGACCGACGACTTCCCGGCGCGGCTGGCCATGCTGCCGTCGGTGCTGGAGACCATCGCGGACCGGCACCGCGCCGGCCTGGCCGACGGGCTGACGCCGGTGGCGCACCTCGTGGAGCAGACGATCGCGCACCTGGACGGCCATCTGGCCACTGTGGACACCTTCATCCGGTCGGAGGAGTGCCGCCCGGTGGTTCTGGAGAAGGTGGCGCCGGCGATCGCGGCGTACCGGGACTTCCTGGCCGCCGAGATGCTGCCGCGGGGCCGGGACGCCGAGCACGCCGGCCTCTGCTGGCTGCCCGACGGCGACGCGCGGTACGCGGCCGCCGCCCGCGAGCACACCACCACGGCGCTGACCCCCGACGAGCTGCACCAGATCGGGTTGGACGTGATCGCCGGGCTCGCCCGTGAGTACGTCGAACTGGGGCGGTCGGTGTTCGGCAGCGACGACCTCCAGGAGATCTTCCGCCGGCTGCGGGACGACCCGTCGCTGCGGTGGTCCAACGCCGAGGAGATGGTCGCCGCGGCCGAGGTCGCCGTGCGCCGGGCCGAGGCCGCCGCACCCGCCTGGTTCCGGAAGCTGCCCGATTCCCCTTGCACCGTCGCGCCCTATCCCCCGTCCGTGCCCGCCTCGACGCCGCCGGCCTACCGCCACGGCACCCTCGACGGCTCCCGCCCCGGCACGTACTACGTCAACACCGCTGTGCCCACGGAGTCCGTCCGGTACAAGAACGAGGTCACGTCGTTCCACGAGGCCGTCCCCGGGCACCACTTCGAGGTCACCAACGCCGAGTCCCGCACCGAGCTGCCCATGCTGCGGCGGACCGGTTCCGTCACGGCCTACCGCGAGGGCTGGGCCCTGTACTCCGAGCGGCTGGCCGACGAGATGGGCCTGTACACCGACGACCTGGCCCGGCTCGGCATGCTGATGATGGACTCCACCCGGGCCGGCCGCCTCGTCGCCGACACCGGCCTGCACGCCAAAGGCTGGTCCCGCCAGCAGGCTATCGACTACCTGCTGGCCAACACCCCCATGGCTCGCCACCACGTGGTGTCCGAAGTGGACCGTTACATCGCCGCACCGGGGCAGGCACTGGCGTACATGGTGGGACGCCTGGAGATCCAGCGCCTGCGCCGGGTCGCGGAGGCGCACCTCGGCGACCGCTTCGACATCCGCGACTTCCACGAGGCGGTGCTCGGCGAGGGGCCGGTGCCGCTGTCCGTGCTGGCGGAGCTCATCACCGAATGGATGGAAAGCGCGTGAGCCAGTACTTCGCCGTCGGCGAGCAGACCCTGTGGAACCCGTCCAACGGGCCCGGGCGGTTGTTCGTGGAGGTGGCCAAGGCGTTGGAGTCGGTGGCCGAGCTGCCGTGCGGGATCGGCGTCGGCCGGTGGGGCCCCGGCGACCCCGACAGCCACGGCATCGACCTTCCCGCCTTCACCGCGTTCACCGACGCCCTCGTCCGGCGCTATCGGGGGTCCAGCCACCTGATCCTGCGGTCGCTGATGGAGGGATTCATCGCCACCGCCATCGTTCTGGTCGAACGCGGCGGCGGGACCGTGCCCGCGTTGAGCGAGGAACCGGGGACCGACAACCGGGACGTCCAGGTCGGCCCCCACGGCCGGGCGCCCAAGGCCGATCCCGACCGCCTGGTCGAGTTGGCCGCCGAGCACTCGGGCTCGATGGCCTGGTGATTTGTGAGAGCCGGGCGGAACCCTATCCGCCCGGCCCGGTTTCAGTCGGCGACGAGCACGTTTCCCTTGCGGCCCAGGCCTCGTTCCTGCTGCCGGCGGACGAGCCAGCTGCCGGGGGCCACTCCACTGCCGCCGTGCTCCGGGTGCACGAGGTAGGCCGGCGCGATGTTCTCGAACACCGCGATAGCCAGCCCCGTGTGGTCCGTCACGGCATTGGTCCATCGGCACTTGCCGCCGTCCGCGACGAGGGTGTGCGGGTTGTTGCCGTCCTCACCGCGTACCAGCTCCACGCCGCCGGGCGGCACCTCGCGCCAGGTGACGAAGCGCCAGACGTCGACCGTGGGGAGCATGGACAGCGGGATGACGATCAGGTCGCCCTGGGCCTGCATGCCGTCCACCACCGGGACGGTCACCTCGCGCTCCAGGTGGTCCAGCACGTCGAGTCCGGACCGGTCGAGCAGTTCAGCCAGTTTCATGGTGATCACCTTGGGAGTCTTGGGTTTCAGGTGCGGCGCAGGAGCCGCGAGTACTGGTGTGCCGTCAGGCCGTAGGACCAGCCGGCGGCCTCCAGCGGATCGTCGAACCACGGCGGCACCCGCAGGCCGTACCAGCGCCGGGTGCCGTCCCTTTCGGCGGATCCGTTGACCGCCAACAGGATCCGGGTCTTCCACTGCGGTCTGTCTTCGTACAGGCGGAGTTCGCAGCCGGGATTGCCGGGATCGTCGGCCCGGTCTATCAGCCTCAGGCCCGCCTGCTCGATGTAGTTCGGCCAGCCCAGGTGTTCGATCGCGCAGCGGCGCACCTCGATGTTGGACTCCGCCGCGATCGCTTCCACCGTCGGGTTTTCGATGACCCAGGCCGGCACACGGGCACCGCGCCAGCAGTGCACCGCCCAGCCATCCGGATACAGCAGGGCCGGTCCACTGTCGCTGTGCAGCTTCCCTTCGGCCGTTCTGAGGGCCAGCGGCCGTTCGGCGATCACGCACACCGTGTCCCTCGGCCACCACCAGCCGCAGGACTGCACGATCTGCGCCAGCAGCAGTAGTCGCTCGGCGTCGTCCTGGTCGTACTGCACGCCCAGAATCTGTTGGCACAGCTCGTAGTGCGCCACCCAGTCCGCGTCCTGTTGGCCGTACCAGTACAGGCCGTACCCGGTCGTCAGCTCCGCTCGTATTCGATCCGCCACGCCCGTGCGCACCGTTTCTCGCAGCGGCACACGCACGGCTCTGTCCACCTCGGACAGGTCGAGGTGGCCTAGGTAGGCGTCAAGCCCTTGGCGCATATCGGAAATCAGCGTCGCGATGCGACTGGCCAGCGGCCATTTTCCGTCCGACCTCAGCGTGACCGGCGACGGTTCCAGCACCTCGCCCACCGCGCCCGGCGACCCGATCCACACGAACTCCGGCGGCGGCTTCCCCAGCAGGCCGTACAGTCGGCCGATCGCCTCTTCCGCCGCCGCCCGATCAGCCCCGACCGTGCTCAGCGCATGGCCCAGCCACTCCGCTGTGAAGCGGGTGATCTCGGGCCAGGACTCGGAAACCTCGATGCGGCGACTCTCACGCCGCTGGTGGCGCCTCACCGCGCCTGGGCGTACACGCCCTTTCCTTCAGACATGGACCGATCATGACAGCGCCACCCCTTTCCGCGCAACCAATTCCCATATGTCACGTTTGAGTCAAGGCGGACATCCCTCGCGGACCGGCGCACGTCCTAAGGGCAAACAGCGAGCCCAAGGGGGGCACACCAGTGACCAAGCGAGCCGATTTCTACGACGCGCCGGCGCACGACTACCTTCGGTACTGGGACGGTCGTGACTACGAGAACGCAGCCGAGCAGGCCGCGATCCGCCGTCTGCTGCACGGCCGGCACTTCACCTCGGCCGCCGACGTCGGCGGCGGCTACGGCCGACTTTGCCTGCTGTTGCAGGAATTCGCTGACCGTGTCACCCTGGCCGAGCCCAGCAGCCGGCAACTGGAGATCGCCGCCACCTTCCTGGCCGATCACCCCCGCATCGAGCACCGCCAGATGCAGGCCGACGCCCTGTCCTTCGCCGACAGCTCCCTCGACCTGCTGACCATGATCCGCGTCATGCACCACATTCCCGAGCCCAGCACCGAGTTCTCCGAGATCGCCCGCGTCCTGCGCCCCGGCGGCACCGCCGTCATCGAGGTCGCCAACCTCGCCCACGCCCGCAACCGCGTGCGCTATCTCCTGCGGGGTCAGCGAATTCCCCACCTCCCCGTCGACATCCGCTCCGAGGCCAACCGCCACGACGACGAGATCGCCTTCGTCAACCACAACCCCCACACCGTCATCGAGCAGCTCGCCCGCGCCGGCCTCCGCACCGAGCGTCTCCTGTCGGTGTCCAACCTCCGCAGCACCACCCTCAAGAAGGTCCTGTCGCATCGCGTTCACGTCGCCGCCGAGGTCGCGTGCCAGCGCGTCCTGGCCCACACCTTCTTCGGTCCCAGCGTTTTCCTGCTGCTACGCAAGGCCTGAGGTCCACAAAACAATCACTCACTCATCGGCATGCGGTGCTGGAGTTAGGGGGGCGCGAGGTGTGCGGGGTGGGCGGGGTGCGTTGCGCGACAATGGTTTGGTGGGTGCGTGCGTTTACAGAAGGCTTGGGACGGGTCGGAGGGTGAGGACTGATCTCCGCGCGGGAAGCGTTGCAAGGGGAGCTGGAAAGCGCTTTCCGACGAAGGGGAATGAAGGCCGCCACGATCGTGTATCGGTTGGCGTGTAACGGAAGTCGATCACATAAGGGTAGTAGAATGGGGGTATGTCAGCGAATCCTGAATTCCCTGCCGACACCGAAGGGTGGCAGCACGGCGAACTGGAGCTGTGGCAAGCCGGCGAAGAAGCCGAGAGCCGGTGTCGGGCGCTCTACATCCAGCAGCTGGAGCGGGTGTGGGAGGTGTGGGACCGGTCGTGCCGGTCGAAGGAGGACCGGACCTCGATCGTGTCGACAATGGTGATCCGCTGGCGGCTCACGGTCAGGGAAGCCCGTGAGCGGCTTCGGTACGCGGAGCTGTTCCAGAGTCAGGCGATCCGCGAGGCGGGCCGCGACGGGGTGTTGGGCCGTGAGCATCTGAAGGTCATCCACGAGACGTTGCGGATAGCGCCGGCGGTCGAGCGGGACCGGGTTGAGGCGTCGCTGTTGGAGAACGTCCAGTTCGACGAGGGCGAGTTCAAGAACATCGCGCAGCGGATCCTGTTCCACCTCGACCAGGACGGCAAAGCGCCGGACGACCGGGAGTTGCGGGCGCCGAAGCGGGAGTTCCGCTTCGAACGCAAGCTGGACGGCAGCATGGTGTTCTGGGGAATGCTCGACCAGGAGTACGGGGCGAAGATCGTGGCGATGCTCAGTGCGCTGGCCAAGCCGACCTCGGGCAAGGATCCGCGCACGACGGCGGAGCGGCAGGGGGATGCGTTCGCGGAGATCATCGAGCTGGCCTCCCGTAGTGAGGGCTTGCCGGAGCAGGGCGGGGAACGGCCGCATCTGACGTTGTCGATGTCGTTTCAGGATTTCATGGACAACACGGGTGTGGCGAAGGTCGAGGGCGGGGGCGTGATGAGCGCTGCGGAGGCACGGCGGATCGCGTGTGACAGCACGGTGATGCGGCTGGTGCTCGGGGCTGGCAAAGAGATCCTGGATGTGGGGCGGCAGCAGCGCACGGCCCCGAAGGGGATCCGCAAGGCACTGATCGAGCGGGACGGCACCTGCGCGTTCCCGGGCTGCCACACGGAACCGGCGCGATGCCACGCCCACCACATAGTCGAATGGGCGAACGGAGGACCCACCAGCCTGGACAACATGGTCCTCCTCTGCGGAGCCCACCACAGGCTCATTCACCACAGCCGGTGGACGGTGAAAATGGTGGACCAGCGGCCGGTGTTCTCCGCCGGGCTAGAGGAAACGGGCTAGGAGGTCACGACCTCCGGCGGCGGCTACGGGCCACGGCCAAGGGGTCGCCTTCGGGGCGGGGGATCTCGACGTCGCCGAACATCTGGCGCTGCTCGGCCGGGGACCAGGCCACCGTGGCCTCCGAGGGCGACGGCGCGGATGCCTGAGGGGCCGACGGCTCGGGCTGGTGCTTGCGGCTCCACCAGCGGCGGCTCGGCTCGCGGTCGACGGACTCGCGGCCGGCCGAGGGCTCGGGCTCCGGTGGCTGGTGGTTGCCGACGGCGCGCTGTGCGGCTTCAAGGAGCGCGGCCTCACGCTGGGCGGCCTCACGCTCGGCCATCAACTGCTGCTCGGCCTCCCACTGGGCGGCCTCCCGTTGGGCTATCTCGCGCTGCGCCGCCTCACGGCGAGCGGCCTCGTGCTGGGCGGCCTCACGCTGGGCGGCCTCCCACTGCGCGGATTCCCATTGGGCCGGCTCCTGCTGGGCCGACTCCTGCTGGGCGGCCCACTGGGCCGACTCCCACTGAGTCGATTCACGTTGCGCCGCTTCCCACTGCGCGGCCTCGCGTTGAGCCATGTCCCGCTGAGCGACCTCACGCTGCGTCATTTCGCGCTGGGCCATCTCCCGCTGAGCCAACTCGCGCTGCGCGGCCTCACGCTGGGCGGCTTCCCACCGGGCCAAATCGCTGCGTGAGATGGGCTGCGAGTGCGGCACCGGCGAAAGCGGACTCGGGGCCGGACCCCATCCGGACTCCCGCGCGACCAGCTCCCGGAACTCCGACTCCCACTGGTCCGGCTCCCACTGCTCCGACGCCCGCTGAGCCCGATCGACCCGAGGCTGCTGCGCACGCTCAGCCTGGGACAGCTCGGACCTGGGCCGGTCGACCGGGAAACGCTCGACCGGAGGCTGAAGGGCCGGAGGCTGATGGGACGGAAGCTGGTGGGACGGGGCCTGGTGCGACTGGGGCGGCTGGACCTGGGGACGATCATGGCGACCCGACCGCATCTGCCCCGGCTCGGCCGGCCGGGCGGCATTGAGCTGGGACGAGTTCATCTGCGGGGCGTTCAGATGGGCCGCGTCCATCCGGGCGGAGTCCATCGGGGCCGCATTCAGCCGGGACGAGTCCATCTGGGGGGCATTCATATGGGCCGGGTTCATCCGGGCGGAGTTCATCTGCGCCGGGTTCATCTGCGCCGAGCTCGGCTGGGCGGGGTCCATGTGAGCGCCCGAGGACTGGGCAGCCTGCAAGCGCGCGCCGTTGACGTGGATGGACTGGGTGAGGCCGGCATCGGCCTGGGCGGCCTTCAACTGAGCGGGGGTCATGCGGAGGGACTGGGTGCGGCCGGACTCCAAGCGGGCGGCGACCAGGCGGGCGATCTCGATGTGGTCGGCGTCCACGTGGAGGGACTGGGTCAAGCCGGCCCCAGCCTCGGCGGCTTCGAGGCGCGCGGCCTCACGCTGAGCGGCCTCGAACAGCGCGACTTCGCGTTGGGCCGCCTGGCGTTGAGCAGCCTCGAACAAGGCGGCCTCGCGCTGGGCGGCCTCGCGCTCAATGGCTTCACGTTCAAGCGCCTCACGCTGAATGGCCTCACGCTGGGCGGCTTCGAGCTGGGCAGCCTCGAACAGGGCGGCCTCGCGCTGCGTCGCTTCACGCTTGGCGGTGGCCTCCAGCAAGGCGGCCTCACGCTGCGCGGCCTCGCGTTCGAGGGCCTCGCGCTGGGCGGCGTCGGCCAAGGCGGCCTCGCGCTGGGCGGCCTCGAAGAGGGCGACTTCGCGCTGAGCGGCCTCACGCTCGGCGGCTTCGCGCTCGGCTTCCTCGCGGAGGGCCTCCTCCTGGCGGCGGCGGGCGGCGCGGCCACCGGAGACGCGCGCCGAGGGGGCGGCGACGCGGGGCAGCGGCTGGGCAGGCTCGTGCTCGACGGACCAGGACTCGCCGTCGACGGAGCGCCGGGCCTCGGAGCGGGTGGCGAACTTCTCCACGTACTCGATCCATCGGGCGTAGGCGTGCGACTGCTCCCACTCGGCCAACGAGGCCTCGCCGTCGAAACGGTAGAAGACCTCCCACTCACGGCCGGTCGGAGCGGCGCCCATGACGCCGGCGCCGAGGTAGCCCGGCTGCGTCGCGGCCGTGCCGAGCAGCGAGGTGGCGGACACGGAGAACTGGCTTCCCCGCCCGCGACGCACCTGATAGCTCAGAGTGACGGTGATCGGCCCGCTCATCTCTGCGGCACACCCCCTTCAGGCATCCGGCTAGAAAGTACGCGGCACCGCCAGGACCGGTTCAGCCGATTCCGGGACCGCGGGTTTCACCGCTGTCCGCCCCGGTGGCCATCGCCTGACTGCGCGCGGCCACCGTCTCCACGCCGGCGATGATCAGGTCCAGCGCGGCCCGGAAACGCGTGTCGGGGTCGCCGGAGCCGAGCAGCGGGGCGAGGGCGAGCAGGGATGGGAAGCGGTCGGGCGGCAGGGAGGCCATGTACTCGCCGAGCTGCCGAGTGCGTTCGGCGATCTCGGCCGGGGGGAACTGGCCCGAGCGCACGGCGTTGACCTCGACGGCATAGGCCGTCAGGTAGAGGCTGAGCACGTCGAAGGCGACGGCGATGTGGGCGTCGGGCAGCCCGGAGACCCGCAGGAGCCCGAGCATGGCCTCGGCCTGGGCGAAAGACGCCTCGCCGGTGGGGATGACGGTGGCCAGGGCGACCTGCGCGATGCCGGGGTGGGTGACCAGGGCGTCGAGGGAGCGCCGGCAGAGCTCCCGGAGCTGAGATGCCCAGCGAGCGGGGTCGGGGGCCTCGTGCGGAACCTGGGACAGCACGCGTTCGAGCAGGAGCTCCTGAAGCTCGTCCTTGTTGCTGACGTGCGCGTACAGCGACGCGGCGCCGGTGCCGAGCTCGGTGGCGATGCGCCGCATGCTCAGGGCGTCCATGCCCTCCCGGTCGAGGATCTCGAGCGCGGTGTCGACGATCAGCTCGCGGCTGAGCTGCTGGCGCACGGGCTTTCGCCATGGTGGTTCCGGGAGCGGCACGCCCTCACTCTAAGTTGACACGAACACCGTTCGCGAATAGAAACGGCGTTCGTCAGAGCGAACGGCGTTCGAAGGTGGGAGAGAGACGATGACGGTGTTAGTGGTGGGTGGCGGCCTGTCCGGGCTGTCGACGGCGATGTACCTGGCGCTGCACGGCGTGAGGCCGGTGCTGGTGGAGAAGCACCCGACGACCTCGGTGCACCCGAAGGCGAGGGGCCAGTTCCCGCACGTCATGGAGGCGCTGAAGGTGGCCGGCGTCGACGGGAAGGTCACCGCGGCCTCACCCAAGGACGGGCAGTTCCGGATCACCCGGGCGGTGAGCCTGAACGGGCCGGTGCTGACCGAGATCCTGGCCAAGTCGCCGGACTTCGGCCACCTGTCGCCGGCGCCCTGGGCCGATGTGAGCCAGGAGCGGATGGAGCCGATCCTGGCCGACCGGGCCCGGGAACTGGGCGCGGACCTGAGGTTCGGCACGGAGCTGGTGTCGTTCGAGCAACACGGCAACGGCGTCACGGCGGTCATCAGGACCGCCACGGGGGAAGAAACGATCGAGTCCGACTACATGGTGGCGGCGGACGGCCACCGGAGCCCGATCCGGCACGCCCTGGGCATCGGGCTCGAAGGCCGGGGCGTGCTAGGCGAGGGGACGGGCACGCTGTTCGAGGCGGATCTCCAAGGCCAGCAACATTTTCTGTGCTACCTGCTGAACCCGGAGCTGCCGGGAGGGGCGGGTGTGCTGGTCAGCACCGACGTCCCGGGGCGATACGCGGTGGGGGTGTCGAACGTCGACGGCCCCAAGGACTGGAAGCAGATCATCCGCACGGCGACGGGAATCCCCGATCTGGAGCCCAAGATCCTCGACCTTCCGCACGGCCGCTCGGAGACCAGGCACGGTGTGGCGCAACGGTTCCGTGACAACCGGGTCTTCCTGGTCGGGGACGCGGCGCGGATGATGCCGCCCACGGGGGCGTTCGGCGGCAACACGGCGATCATGGACGGCTTCAGCCTGGCCTGGAAGCTGGCCATGGTGACCAAGGGCGAGGCGGGCCCGGGACTGCTGGACAGTCACGACCCCGAGCGCCGGCCGTACTCGAAGATCCTGGCGGACCAACAGTTCCTGCTCTTCACCCAGCGTGGACGGCCGGATCTGGCCGACGACCCGACGCTGCCGGCCCCGGTGGAGCCCGTGAGCGCACTGTTCTTCGGTTACCGCCAGCTCGGCGGGGCGATCGTCGCGGAGCCGGGCGACCGGGGCGAACTGGTGGAGAACCCGGAGCAGCCGACCGGTCGGCCGGGGGTTCGAGCCCCGTACGTGAAGCTGGCGGACGGCTCGACAACGGACCTGCTCGGCCACGGATTTGTTCTGCTGACCGGCAATCCGGCGTACAAGGCGACCGAGCTGCCGATCGCGGTGCACGTGATCGAGGAGCCCGAGTTCTTCGACAAGTACGGCATCGCCAAACAAGGCGCGACGCTGGTGCGGCCGGACTTCGTGATCGCCTGGCGCAGCGTCGGCGAGGCGACCCTCTCGGAGCTGGAGAAGGCCTGGCGGACGGTGCTCGACCGGCCGGCCTGACCACGCGCTTTCGGGCAGCGCCCCTGGAGCGGCTCCGGGATTAGCCTGGAGGGCGTGCTGATCGACGACCTACGCGCGGCGCTGCCGGCGGACCGGGTGGTGACGGACCCGGACGTGCTCCGGAGCTACGCCCACGACGAGGCCGAATGGGCCCCGTACGAGCTGCCGAGGGCGATGGTGCGGCCGCGCGGCGCCGAGGACGTGCAGGCGGCGGTGCGGGCGTGCATCGAGCACGGGACGCCGCTGGTGACCAGGGGTGCGGGCACCGGCCTGTCGGGCGGGGCGAACGCGGTCGACGGCTGTGTCCTCATCGCCATGGACCAGCTGAACCGGATCAAGGAGATCGACCCGGTCGAGCGGCTGGCCGTGGTGGAGCCGGGCGTGGTCAACGACGACCTCCGGGCGGCGGCGGCCGAGCAGAACCTCTGGTACCCGCCGGATCCGGCCAGTTCGCCGTGGTCGACGATCGGCGGCAACGTGTCGACCAACGCCGGCGGCGTGTGCTGCGTGAAGTACGGCGTGACCCGTGACTACGTGCTGGGCATGCAGGTGGTCACGGGCACGGGCGAGATCGTCCGCCTCGGCCGCCGGACAGCGAAGGGCGTGGCCGGCTATGACCTGGCCGGCCTGATGGTCGGCAGCGAGGGCACGCTGGGCGTCATCACGGAGATCACCGTGCGGCTGAAGGCCAAGCGGGCGGCGGAAACCACGGTCGCCGGCTACTTCGATTCGATCGTGCAGGCCGGCGCGGCCGCGTCGGCGGTCGTCGCGGCGGGTGTGGTGCCGTCGGCGCTGGAGCTGGTGGACAAGCACTGCCTCAAGGCCGTCGACGCCTGGAAGAACATGGGGCTGTCGGCGGAGGCGGAGGTGGTGCTGCTCGGCCGCACGGACACGCCCGGCGACGGCGAGGCGACGACCATGCTCCGGTGCTTCGAGCAGGCCGGCGCGACCTGGGCGGCGATGTCCACGGACCAGGAGGAGGCGGACGCGCTGTTCTCGGCCCGCCGCCTGGCCTATCCGGCGCTGGAGCGGCTGGGCCCGGTGCTCACGGAGGACGTGTGCGTGCCAACCCACAAGATCGCCGAGATGCTGGGCCGGATCGAGGCTGCGGCCCACAGGCACGACATCCTGATCGCCAACGTGGCCCACGTCGGCGACGGCAACCTGCACCCGCTGCTGATCACGCCGCTCGACGACGACAGCGCCCGCGCTCGGGCACAGGCGGCGTTCGAGGACATCATCGCCGACGCGCTCCGACTCGGCGGCACGGTGACCGGCGAGCACGGCGTGGGCCTGCTCAAGCGACCGGGCCTGGTCCAGGAGCTCAGCCCGGCGGTGCTGGACATGCACCGCGCCGTGAAGAAGGCGCTCGACCCGCACGGAATCCTCAACCCAGGGAAGGTATTCGCGTGAGCGTGATCAGCACCAGTTCCGGCCGCGTCCGCGGCGAGATCGTGGACGGCATCCACCGCTTCCGGTCCGTGCCCTACGCGGCGGCCCCCGAAGGCGCGCTGCGCTTCGCGAAGCCACAGCAGTCCACATGGGACGGTGAACGGGATGCCACGCGGCGCGGGCCGATCGCGCCGCAGACCGTCCGCAAGCTGCCGGGCCTCGACCTGGGCGCCATTCTCGGTGGCGACAGCCCGCAGGGCGGCGACTTCCTGACCGTCGACGTCCACTCCCCCGACCCGTCGGCCGGCGGCCTGCCGGTGATGGTGTTCATCCACGGCGGCGCTTTCGTCTACGGCACGGGATCGGCCGCGGTCTACGACGGGATGGCCTTCGCCCGTCGCGGTGTGGTCCTCGTGACGATCAACTACCGCCTCGGCATCGACGGTTTCCTTCCGCTGCAAGGCGGCGACACCAACCTCGGCCTGCGTGACCAGATCGCGGCACTGCACTGGGTGCGGGACAACGCGTCCGCGTTCGGCGGCGACCCCGACAACGTCACCGTGTTCGGCGAGTCGGCCGGCGGCATGAGCATCGCGTGCCTGCTGGGCTCGCCGCTGGCCCGCGGCCTGTTCCGACGGGCGATCGTGGAGTCCGGCCACCCGGACATGGTTCGCGCGCCGGAAAACGCCCGGCTGCTGGTGGACAAGGTGGCCGAGAGGCTGGGCGTGCCGGCGACCGCCGAGGCGTTCCGGCAGCTGTCCACACAACAGCTCCAGGAGGCGCAGACGGCGGTCACGACGCCCGGCCAGGGGCCAGACCTCCGCGACGGCGACGGTTTCGACCCCGGCTACGCCTTCGCCCCGTTCTTGCCGGTGCTGGGCGACGACGTGCTGCCGACCAACGCCCGCGAGAACCTCAACCCCGACGTGGACCTGATCACCGGCTACAACGCCGAGGAGATGCGGCTCTACTTCGCCCCCAGCGGGCTGATCGACGTGATCACCGACCAGCAGGCGCTCGGGATCCTCGGCGCGACGCGGCCGGACGCGGCGGAAATCCTTGCCCGATACGGACTCGGCGAGAAGCCGACCGGCGAGGTGTTCATCGCCGCCATGACCGATCTGGTGTTCGCCGACGGCGCCCGCCGGCTGGCCGAGGAGCACCCCGGCCAAGCCCACCGGTACCGCTTCGACTGGCGGTCGCCGCAGTTCGAGGGCCGGCTCGGCGCGTGCCACGGCCTGGAGCTGCCGTTCGTCTTCGACACGCTGCCGAGCGCGGAAGCGCTGGTCGGCACCCAGCCGCCGCCGGAGCTGGCCAAACAGATGAACGCGGCGTGGGTGCGGTTCGCCGAGACCGGCGACCCCGGCTGGGAGACCGGGGTCGTCCGGAGCTTCGGGGAGATCAGTGGTTCTTGACGGTCGTCGTCGGGTAGGCCGGCGACGACTGCGGCTCGTACGTCGTGGTCCTGGTGGTCTCCGTCGGGTACGTCGTCGTCGTGGTCTCGCTCGGCGAGGTCGTCCTGGTCGTCTCGACCGGTGACGACGTCGGCTCCGCCGTCTTCGTGGTCTCGACCGGTGACGACGTCGGCTCCGCCGTCTTCGTGGTCTCGATCGGCGACGACGTCGGCTCGGCGGTCCTGGTTGTCGTGGTCGGCAACGGCGTCACCGGGATCGACGTGACCGGGATGGCAGTGGTCGGCGTCGGCGCGCCACCGGCCGCCGAGGTCGCCGCCATGGCGGCCGTGCCGGCCCCCAGCACGCCGACGGCGACCGCCGCCGCCACGATGACCTTCCGGGACCGCAGCACAGCGGGGATACGCATGGGGTGTCCTCTCGATTTCGGATCTGACACCACTTCCATGCGGCCCGAGCCGGATCTGTTGCAGCGACCGCGAAATTCTCAGCGCTTCGTGGTGGTCGTCACGGAGGTCACGGTCGTCTCGGTCGTGCTGGCCGGCGAGCTGGTGCTGTCGTGCGTGTGCGTGGTGGTCGCGTCCGGCGTCGTGCCCACCGTGGACGTCGGCGACGGCACCGTCGTGGTGGACACGGGGGCGGCCGGCGGCAGCTGCTGCACCGGCGGCGGATCGCCGCGCTGCAACAACACCAGGCTCACCACGACGACCCCCAGCACGGCCGCGGCCGTCAACACCGGCGCGAACCGGCGCAGCGGCCGCCGGGTCGAGGCGCGGGCCCGGATGGCCGGGCCGGACAGGGTGGAGTGCACCCGGCCGGCCCGAGCCGCCAGCAGCCGCCGCAGCTCGTCCTCCTCGTCACTCATGGCCCCTCCACACCCGTTCCGACGACCCCAGCACCGACCGCAGCGCCGCCAGGCCCCGGCTGACGTGGGCCCGAACGGTGCCCTCCCGGCAGCCCAGCACCGAGGCGATCTCCGTGTCGGTGAGGTCCTCGTAATAACGCAGCACGACCGCCGCTCGTTGCTGCCGGGGCAGTTTTCGCAGCTCACGGGCCAGGCGCTGGTCCGGCTCGTCCCAGGCGAACTCGACCCGGACGTCCGGGACCTCGGCCGTGAACTTGATGGTGCGGGTGCTCCAGCGCCGCCGCCACGACAGGAACTCGTTGGTCACCGCCCGTCGCACATAGGCGTGGCGGTTGCCCTCCAGCGTCTCCCAGCGCGGGAAGACCCGGATCAGCACCTCCTGCACCAGGTCCTCGGCGTCGCCCTGCCCGCCACACAGCAGCGTGGCGTAGCGGACCAGCGCCTGCTGGTGCTCATGCACGAACTCGTCGAAGGACATCGCACCGCTAGACGCCGTGGCTCCCCGATGCGTTGCTCGCTGTGCTCAATGGTTCGCTCGCAAGCTCGCTCACAGCTCATCCATCGCCTTGTAGATCCGCTTCTCGGAGACCGGGTAGGCGGTGCCGAGGGTCTGCGCGAAGTAGCTGACCCGCAGCTCCTGGATCATCCAGCCGATCGTGCGCAGCGGCTTCTCCACCGGCTCGCCCGGCGGCACCGCGTCCAGCAGCGTCCGGTACTCGGCGTTGATCTCGGCGATCTCCGCGGTGCGCTGCACGTCCCGCTGCGGGTTCTCCGGCAGCTTCTCCAGCCGCCGCTCGATCGCCTTGAGATAGCGCTCGACGTCCGCCAGCCGCTGGAAGCCGACCTCGGCCGCGAAATCGGCGTGGACCAGGCCCCGCAGCTGGGCCCGGATGTCCCTGACCGAGGCGTCCGGGGCGAACTTGGCCGCCGCCAGCTGCCGCTCCACGTCCTGCGCGGCGTTGAGGACCCGTCGCACCCGGTTGACCACGTCCAGCACGGTCTCGTTCAGCCCGGACCGGGCCCGGACCAGCAGTTTCTCGAAGCCGGCCTGGTCGAACACGGGCCCGCCGCCGTCGGCGACGAGCTTGTCCACGGCCGTGGCGATGCAGTCGTTGAGCAGCGCCGGCACGCCGCCGTGCGGGTTGCGGCTCAGGGTCAGCTTGGCGTCGTTGGTGAGGCTGCGGACGACCATCTTCACCGGCGAGGGCAGCTGGAGCAGCAGCAGGCGCCGGGTGCCCAGCACCATGGCCGCCCGCTGCTGGGCGGCGCTGTCCAGCAACTTCACGTCCACGTGGTCGCCGCGGTCGACCAGCGACGGATACGTGGTGACCTCGTAGCCGGCGACGGCCTGCCGGTGCGTGCGCGGCACCGTGCCGAAGTCCCAGGTCGTGACGCCCGTGCGCTCGATGTCGTTGGGGGCGGCGGACAGGGCGGCCCGCATGGTGGCCCGCAGGTCCTCCTTGATCGCCGCCAGGTTCTTGCCCTCGGCCAGGGTCCGGTCCCGCTCGTCGACCACGTGGAAGGTGGTCTTGAGGTGGTCGGGCACCTGGTCCAGCTGCCACGCCTCGCGCGGGATCGTCACGCCGGACAACGCGCCCAGCTCGCGTTCCACCGACTCCAGCACGTGCTGGTCGTTCGGGCCCAAACGGTCCACCACGGCCTTGGCGAAGGTCGGGGCGGGCACGAAGTTGCGGCGGATCTGCTTGGGCAGCGACTTGATCAGCGAGGTGACCAGTTCCAGCCGCAGGCCCGGGATCTGCCAGGCCAACCCGTCGCCGTCGACCTGACCGAGCACCGGCAACGGCACCCGGACCGTGACGCCGTCGGCGCGCTGCCCCGGCTCGAACCGGTAGGTCAGCGGCAGCTCGACGCCGCCCTGGGTCCAGTGGTCCGGGTAGTCGGCCGCCGTGACGCCGTCCGCGCTGTCGTTGATCAGCATGTCCGGGTCGAAGGTGAGCAGCTCCGGGTCTTCCCGGCGGGTCTTCTTCCACCAGGTGTCGAAGTGCCGCACCGAGACGACTTCCGCGCCGACCCGCTTGTCGTAGAAGTCGAACAGGGTCTCGTCGTCGACCTTGATGTTGCGCCGGCGGACCCGGTCCTCCAGCTTCTCCACGTCGTCGAGCAGCTTGCGGTTGTGGTGGAAGAACTGGTGGCTGGTGCGCCACTCGCCCTCGACCAGCGCGTGCCGGATGAACAGCTCGCGGCTCACCTCGGGGTCGATGCGGCCGTAGTTGATCCGCCGCGCGGCGACGATCGGCAGGCCGTACAGGGTGACCTTCTCGGTGGCGATCACCGCGCCCTGCTTGGCTTCCCAGTGCGGTTCGCTGTAGTTGCGCTTGACCAGGTGCGCGCCGAGCTTCTCGGCCCACTCCGGCTCGATCTTGGCCACCACCCGGGCCCACAGCCGGGACGTCTCGACCAGCTCGGCGGCCATCACCCACTGCGGCTGCTGGCGGGACAGCGCCGAGCCGGGGAAGATCGCGAACTTGGCGCCGCGCGCGCCGAGGTACTCGCTGGGTCCCTTGCGCGGCACACCCTTCGTGACGACGTCCTTCATGCCCAGGTGCGACAGCAGGCCGGTCAGCAGCGACACGTGGATGCCGCGGGTGTCGATCTCGCCGCCGTTGAGCGACACGCCCTGGCCCTTGACCACCTGGCGCAGCTGGGCGTAGATGTCCTGCCACTCGCGGACCCGCAGGTAGTTCAGGAACTCCGCCCGGCACATCTTGCGGAACTGGTTGGAGGACAGCTCCTTCTGCTGCTCCCGCAGGTAGTTCCACAGGTTCAGGAAGCTGATGAAGTCGCTGTCCGGGTCCCGGAACCGGGCGTGCTGCTGCTGGGCCTGCTCCTGCTGCTCGGTCGGCCGCTCGCGCGGGTCCTGAATGGACAGTGCGGCTGCGATCACCATGACCTCGCGCACACAGCCGTTCTCCTCGGCGGCGACGACCATGCGGGCCAGCCGGGGGTCGACCGGCAGCTGGGCCAGCCGGCGGCCGATGGCCGTCAGCTTGTCCTTCTCGAGGGCGCCCAGCTCCTGCAGCAGGCCGATGCCGTCGTTGATGTTGCGGCGGTCCGGCGGGTCGATGAACGGGAAGGCCGCGATGTCGCCGAGGCCGGCGGCGATCATCTGGAGGATGACCGAGGCCAGGTTGGTGCGCAGGATCTCGGGATCGGTGAACTCCGGCCTGCTCTCGAAGTCCTCCTCCGAGTAGAGCCGGATGCAGATGCCCTCGGAGACCCGGCCGCAGCGGCCCTTGCGTTGGTTGGCCGAGGCCTGCGAGATGGCCTCGATCGGCAGCCGCTGCACCTTGAGCCGGTGGCTGTAGCGGGAGATGCGGGCGTTGCCCGGGTCGATCACGTACTTGATGCCGGGCACCGTCAGCGAGGTCTCGGCGACGTTGGTGGACAACACGACGCGGCGGCCGGTGTGGCGCTGGAACACCCGGTGCTGCTCGCCGACCGAGAGCCGCGCGTACAGCGGCAGGATCTCGGTGTTCCGTAGGTCCTGTTTGGACAGTGCGTCCGCGGTGTCGCGGATCTCCCGCTCACCGGACAGGAACACCAGGATGTCGCCCGGGCCCTCGGCCTGGAGCTCGTCCACCGCGTCGAGAATGGCCTGCACCTGGTCGCGGTCCGGGTCGGCGTCCGGGTCCTCCGGATCGATGATCGGCCGGTAGCGGGTCTCCACCGGGTAGGTGCGGCCGGAGACCTCGACGATCGGGGCGTCGCCGAAGTGCCGGGAGAACCGCTCCGGGTCGATCGTGGCCGAGGTGATGATCACCTTGAGGTCGGGGCGGCGCGGCAGCAGCTGCTTGACGTAGCCCATGATGAAGTCGATGTTCAGGCTGCGCTCGTGCGCCTCGTCGATGATCAGCGTGTCGTAGCGGGACAGCAGCCGGTCGCTCTGGATCTCGGCCAGCAGGATGCCGTCGGTCATGAGCTTGACCAGCGTCTCGTCGCCGACCTGGTCGGTGAAGCGGACCTTGTAGCCCACCACCTGGCCCAGCTCGGTGTGCAGCTCCTCGGCCACCCGCTCGGCCACCGTGCGGGCGGCGATCCGGCGGGGCTGGGTGTGGCCGATCACACCGCGCACGCCCCGGCCCAGCTCCAGGCAGATCTTGGGCAGCTGGGTCGTCTTGCCGGAGCCGGTCTCGCCGGCCACGATCACGACCTGGTTGTCGCGGATCACGTCCAGGATGTCCTGCCGGCGCTGGCTGACCGGCAGTTCCTCCGGGTAGCTGATGCGCGGCACCGCCGCCACCCGGGCGGCCAGCTTGGCCTGCGCGGCCAGCACCTCGTCGTCGATCTGCTCCAGCGCGGCGCGGCGTTTCGCCTCGTCACGGATCTTGTTGGCGCCGTCGACGCGCCGACGCAGCCGATGCTCGTCGCGCAGCATCAGCTGGGGCAGTTCGAAGGGGGCAGCAGTCACCGGTAGCGATCCCATTTGGTTTCTCAGGGTAGTCACCCGCGGTTCGGACACGCGCGCGGTTTTCTCTCCCCTCCAGTCTAGGTGACCGGCGGGCCTGCCATGATCTGCTGGTGCCGCATCCCGACAGCACGCTGCTCCGCTCGCTGAACACGGCCATCGACGACGGCCTCCGCGCCGCCGTCGGCGAGTCCCGCCGGGTCTCCCTGGTGCACTTCCCCGACCCCGACTCCCCCGGCGAGCCCGCCGCGTGGCTGGGCACCCGGATCGCGCTGCGCCGGCTGGGCGTGCGCGTGGCGTACCAGTGCCTCGGGGACACGCTGGCCACCGACGCCATCGAGGGACCGCTGCTGCTGGCCGGCGGCGTGAAGGTCGGGCGGGAGGCGCCGGCCGTGCCCCTGGCCGATCTGAAGACGCCGCATCTGGCCTTGGCCCTGGGGGCTTTACCGCGGCTGGGCAGCGTCGAGGTCGACGTGCTGTGGCAGTGCCCCGGCCCGCCGCCCGCGGGCGTGAGCAGCCGCGTCGTGACCTGGGGTTCGCCCGAGGCGGGCTACACGCCCCGGCAGCGCGTGGCCGCCAAGGCCAACGCCGAGCTCCGTGCCCGGGCCTTCCGTGACCCCGAGTTCGCCCGCCGGACGTGGCGCGCGTTGTCCGCCACCTTCGTGCCGCTGGCCAAGGCGCACGTCCAGTACGCGTTGACCGTGCTCGGCGGCGGGCGGGTGCTGGTGACCGACGACCTGACCGGGCACCTGCTGGCCCTGCTGGCCGGGATTCCCCACGTGGTGGTCGGGGACCTGCCCGGCGGCGTGCCGGAGAGTTCCCTCGTGCGGGTCGCCGTGGACGTCGACACCGCCCGCGAGCTGGCCCTGGAGCTGCTCTAGCGCCTGGCGCTCGGGCGGCGCGCCACCCGTTCAGACTTCTGTAGTTCTGACTAGAAGAGTCGTGGTCACTGGTTTCAGTAGAGGTCCGGGTTCGGGTGTGTCTCCGACAGCACCCGCCCCGAGCACCCCATGTCCTGGTAGTAGCCCCACACTTGGCCAGCTACGGGTAGCCGCCCCGTTCAGCACTTCTGGACACAGCCCCGCCCGCCGGTTCTCCAGCAGGCCCAGCGATCCCAGTCCCAGTACGCCTCGCAGCTGTTGCAGTTGCCACCGATTACTGGTACCCCTGGCACAGTCGGTTCGGCTCCACGCCATGCATTTGCCCGTGCCGGTGTTGCAGATCAGCCCGTTCGACGCCGACGCCGGACCCGCCATCCCAGCACCTATGCCACGGCCGCCCGGCCACCACAGGGGCCTTGCGTGTGAATGTGAACATCGCCCAAGTATTGGCAGGCCTTCGGCCCGACCACCAGGGAGCCATTCCCGAACCGCCCGAGAAATCAGTTTAGGACACACAGGAGCAGGAGCCGAACTCCGACATCATTTGGCACACCTAAGCGGATCCACCAAGCTCTTGAATGAACGAAACCCGTTCCGCAATCGCAGCGGTCAAATTTGCCGTTGACAACTCAAGCAACGGCTCATCGTAGATTCCTTCACCATTAACCGAGCGAATGAAGCACGCAGCATCGTAAAGCCCGTCGCGAACAAGACGTTGAAACAGAAGTTGATACCGATCAGCGTACGATGAATTGTCAAACATCCTGTCGGCATTGTACAACAAATTGGCCGTATCGCGTTGAACCCTCACTGACGCATCGGCGTATTCCAAAACGAAAACAAATCCAAGCCACGGCTTGACCGCCCCAAAGAATCCTTGCGCATTCGCACGCCACAGGTCGACAGCGTTGCCAATCGCCTCTTCGGTCCGATTGTTGAAGTTATTACCGAAAGAACCTACTTGCGACTTGCACTCAATTGCTGCAACCAAAATATCTCCATAGGTTACAACAATGTCCCAGTTCTTTGTCCGCCTATAGTATCCCGGAAGTGTCAACTTTCCCCTGCTTCGAACCCTAACACCAAGGTCGACTAGCGGCTCAAACTGGCGGGCGATCAACTCTTGCAGTGCGTTAAGATGCAGGCCACCCGTCACCGCTCCACGCGTGCCTGAATCTATCCTGCCCGAGTCAAACTGCTTTTGCTGCTGCAGATTGCGACCCGCCCAAAATGCCCTAATAGCCGCATCGTAGTCTTCGAAGCCCACTGCCACAGTTCATCCTCCCATAGTCAGGAGGTAAGATCATACTCCGACAAATCTATGCCGTAAGCAGCGGCCGCCGCACGCGTCGCCCCGTCCGCATCGCGTTTTCTGAACGCAACACGGAGTGCCTGCTTGACAGCTTCACTGATCTCATCTTGTTTGGGCACGCGGATTCGCTTGAGATACTGAGCCTGAAATCGCAAGGTCCCTCCACGCATACGCACACAGTAAGCCTCAATAAATGCCTGAGCAATCCGGGACAACAGAATTCCACCAAGAACTTCCATATCCCAGGTATCGGAAGTCACATAATACAGATTATGATGTGGATAATGACCGCCCGACTCCAGAACAGGGTGAATGGTCGTCTTCATATCCTGAAGAAGCAGCTTCGCCCTGCCCGTAAGACCGGGCTGCACCTTGTCGATCGTACGATACCACGAGGACGGATCTTTCTTGGCAACAAACCGCATCCGAAGAGCCGGATAGCGGGATAGATACGCCGCCAGCTTCGGATATTCAGCGAGCGACACGAGCGACCCATCATCATTCCATGGATTGATTAGATAGTTTCGCTGCCAATCGAACGTGCCAGACATAAGATCGCGACGCATTGCCAGCGGCAAGATACGACTCTGTTCGACAACACCAGGATCCTTAACTACGTAGACTTTATCCGCGCCGGTCGCGATCCCGATGGACACCTTCGTTCCAGTGTTCGAGCCATGGAGAGGCTCGAACTGGTCGTTGAGGTACTCGATCAACGCCAAGCGACCGGGAGAACCCGTCGGCCACAGCTCGCTACCATCAAACCAATGTGGCAGCCTGTGCGCTTTCACACCTACACCCGAGAACTCTTCAAAACCGTCATCCGACGCAGCCTTTACAAGAGCGGCCGCGCCGACCGCGCCGAATTCCTTAGATGTATCGGCAACAACGGCGGACACTTGAGGACGATTCCCGATGACCGTGATCGCCGGATATGCGGATACTGACGATTCAAATGCGTCAACGTCGTGCATGGTCCAGACATGTTCGACGGCATAATTGCTGGCAATCAGTTTACGCAGGTCAGCACCATACTGGTTCCGCATCCAGCGGTCGGCGCAGATAAATCCAACCCTGCCTTCAGGCTTGAGTAGACGTAGCGATCGCTCGATAAAACCAACGTAGATGTCACCCCGGCCGCGCATTGTTGGCCACCTGGAGCGGTATCGCGCCGCAAGATCCTCCGACAAATCATCATAACGAATATATGGCGGATTACCGATCACAACGTCGACACTGGGCTCCTCCACGCCAAGGAGAAGGAAGTCAGCGTAGGAAACCCATTTCTCTGCCATCGCGCTTGCGACGGGCTCTGCGACGCCGGCACTGGCTAGGAGGCTCCGACACAAGGCGCGGCAGACTCCCACATGCTCGTCCTGAAGGTCGTACGCGCGGATGGCGTCACCTAGGGAGCTGAGGTCACGGTCGTAGGCCCGAGCGCTTGCGATGAGCCGCTCAACCACAGGTACCAAGAACGCCCCTGAACCACAGGCCGGCTCAACCAGCCGCAGCGTGGCGAGATCGCGATCTGTGGTGTACGCAGTGAGGTCGAGCAGTACATCAACCACCCATCTGCGGGTGAATACCTCGCCATAGTTCCGGGTGCCAGTGGCTACGAGTGTCACGGGCACAGCTTAGGGACAGACCCTGACAGCCCCGGCGGAGACACGGTCCACCGGCCAGTATGGGTTCGTGGAGAACGCCACTGGTGCGCCGTTGACGGCTCAGCTCGCAGACCTGCTGGCGGGGGCAGGCCGGTGATGGATGTGGACTGGAGGCGGGAAGCGCTGGCGTTGGCGGGGCGGTTGCGGGAGGCCGGGGATCTGACGGATGCGGCCTGGGCGGCGGCGGTGGCGGCGACGCCGAGGCATGTGTTGGTGCCGAAGGCGTATCAGCAGGGGGAGGACGGCGGCTGGGAAGAGGTCGACACGGTGGAGAGCGGGCTGGCGTACTCGACGACGACGCTGGTGACGGAGCTGGACGGGGACGGCCGGCCGGTGTCGTCGAGCACGAAGCCGGATCTGATGGTGCGGATGCTGGAGGCGCTGGACGTCCGGGACGGGCACCGGGTGCTGGAGATCGGCACGGGCACGGGGTACAACGCGGCGCTGCTGGCCAAGAGGCTCGGGGATGAGCGCGTGTACTCGGTGGACGTGGACCCGAGGCTGGTCGCGACGGCTGGGAAGAGGCTGGCGGAGTTCGGGTGTCGACCACGGCTGGCGGCGAAGGACGGCATCGGGGGATGGCCGGAGCACGGACCGTACGACCGGATCATCGCCACCTGCGCCGTGCCGAGCGTTCCGAGCGCCTGGATCGGGCAGGTGGCCGAGGGCGGCAAGGTGCTGGTGGACGTCAAGGTCAACACGGGAGCGGGCAACCTGGTGCTCCTGACCAGGCACGAAGACCGCCTGGAAGGCCGGTTCACGAAGCGGTGGGCGGCGTTCATGGGGATGCGGCACGACGTCAAGGCCGGAAAGACGGTCGAGAGCCCGAAGGCGGCGGGGGAACGGCAACGGACGACGACGGCGCCGCGGCGGCCGTGGGACGACCACCGCGAGGTCTGGTTCCTGGCCGGCCTGGGGCTGCCGAAGGAAATCCGGTACGGCTACGTGCTGGACCCGGCCACGCGAGAGCCGACGGCGTCGATGCTGCGGGCGCCGGACGGCTCGTGGTGTGAGGCGTGGGACGGCGGGGTGCGGGAGGCCGGCCCGACGTCGCTCTGGGCGGAAGTCGAGCGGGCCTACCGGATGTGGTGCGACTGGGGCGAACCGGGCTGGGAGCGCCTCGGTCTCACGGTGACCCCGGACGGGCAGTGGTGGTGGCTGGACGAACCGAGCAGGCGGATCAGCCCCACTGGTACTTGAGGAACTTGCCGTCGAGGGTGACGACGACCCGCTCGCCGCCCGGGTCCTCGCGGCGGTCGACGTCGATCTTGAAGTTGATGGCGCTCATGATGCCGTCGCCGAACTTCTCGTGGATCAGCTCCTTGATGGTCGGCCCGTAGACCTGGAGCACCTCGTAGAAGCGGTAGATGGTGGGGTCGGTGGGCACGGGCGTGTCCAGGGCGCCGCGAGTGGGCTGGGCGACGAGGGCGGCGACGTCCTCGGGCCCGAGTTCGAGGATCTGGGCGACGGTCTCGGCTTGCTCGACGCTCATCGGATGCTGCCCGAGCAGGGCCGAAGTGACCCAGGCCAAGGGCGCGTCGAGGGTGTCGGCGAGCTGCTGCCAGGTGAGGCCCAGCCGGGCCTTGGCGGCCAGCACGGCGGCGGCGGTCTCCCGCTTGGTGGTCATGAGCGGCACGGTAGTCCGAGATGCCCGTTCACTGTTGATTTTCTGGCCGGCGGACAGGACTTCCGGACGGTTCGCATCGGAAAAAGCGTCGGTAGCGTCGGGTGCCACTCGTAACCCTGCGACGAGCGGACATCATCTATGCGAGCGAGTATTTTCCGGCGCATCGGCGCCGGTCTGGTGGCGTGCACGGCGGTGGCGCTGATGGCGCCGGTGGCCGGCGCGGCAACAAGCCAGACGGCACAGGCGGACGTGGCGGGCGTGCAGCGCGGTGACGCGGTGCGGCAGGCGACGGCGCAGCAGAAGGAGTCGTTCCTGACGGCGCACGAAGGCCTGCTGGGCCGGCGGCTGAGCGGGCACGCGGTGGCGGCGCCGGCGACGATCCACCCGTCGGCGGGCACGGCGTTCATCAACACGGGCAACAACCAGGGCGCGTCGGCGGCCCAGAGCGTGAGCACGGCGGTGAAGCCGACCAACGGCGGCACCACGATCTACACGCCGACGCTGTACCCGGCGGGCGGCTCGTGCATCGAGGTGACGACGGTGTACACCAATTCCACGCAGGCGGTCGAGGCGTGGGACTGGTGCAACCACATCGACTTCGAGGCCTCGGTGGCGATCAACTCCTCGTTCGTGAGCAAGTACACGAGCGGCGGCGCGTACACCACGCAGATCGTGAAGACGACGGGCAGCACCTGGGTGGCCTACCTCTACAACTACAGCACCAAGGCCTACGACAAGCTCTACACGTCCTCGGGCAGCACCCAGGCCGGCACGACCGGCTGGGACGTCAACGAGCTGTACTCGGAGCTGCAGAGCAACGGCCAGAGCTACGCCTGCGCGGACATGGCCGGCAAGACGTTCTCGGCCAACAACATCCAGGTGAGGCTGGGCAGCACCTGGACGGCGGCGGCCCCCGGCAACTCGGACACCCGCTTCGACTCGGGCGACGCGGCCTACAAGTGCTCCAGCCGCACCTACACGATGGTCAACAAGTACAACCACTGGCAGGTCGTGGGCTGACCCGGCGGGGCCCGGCGCGGGCGGATACCCGCTTGCGCCGGGCCTTCACACTGATCGGGACATGAACGAGAGACTGAGGGCGATCGCCCGCGACACCGTCGCCATCTGCGACCGGGGCTGGTACGAGACCAAGAGCGGCCGCACCGAGATCCGGGTCGCGCCCGAACAAACCACACTGCACCTGCCGGACGAGCCCCTGAACCTGCCGCCGCAGCGGCAAGAGCTTCCCCGCGTCGAGGTGACGAACGAGTCGACGCTCCAAGCGGCCCAACGGATCCACGGTGCCGCGCTGGTGTTCGCGTCGGCCCGCAACCCCGGCGGCGGCTTCCTGAACGGGGCGCGGGCGCAGGAGGAGAGCATCGCCCGCAGCTCGGCGCTGTACCCGTATTTGCTCACGGCCGGCGACTTCTACGCCCACCACCGCGCCCACGAGGACCTCGCCTACAGCGACCGGGTGATCCACTCCCCCGACGTGCCGGTCTTTCGCGACGACCAGGGCAACCTCATCGAGCCATACACGGTCTCCTTCCTCACGGCCGCGGCGCCGAACCGAGGGGCCGTCGTGCGCAACCAACCCGGGCGGGCCAAGGACATCCCGGCGATCCTGCACCGCCGGGCGGCGCGCGTGCTCCAGGTCGCGGCGGCCAATGGCCACACGCGCCTCGTGTTGGGGGCGTGGGGATGCGGGGTCTTCGCCAACGACCCGATCACCGTTTCGCAGGCGTTCCGGGCCGCGATGGACGAGAATAGGCACTTCGAGCACATCGTCTTCGCGGTCCTGGGGGCACCGAACCTGGCCGCCTTCAACGAAAGCTTCGGATGAACCTGGATCCCCGCACGATCGCGGCGGCCGCGCTCGGCCGCGACCCCGGCCCGCTGGTCAAGGCCAGGAGCCTGTCCAATCTGGTCTTTCTGGGCACGGACGTCGTGGTGAAGCTCTGCGACCGCCACGCCAGGCTGAGCCGGGAGGCCACGCTCACCCGGCACCTGCCGGCCGGTGTCGCGGGCCCCGCTGCTTGGCCAGCGGCGTGCACGACAACGTCGACTACGCCTGCTACGCCCGGATGCCGGGGGCCTCGCCGAGCATGGAGGCCATTGATGCCAGGACCGCGCGCGGGCTGGCCGGGCAGGCGATCCAGCGACTGGAGCAGTTGCACGACTGGACGCCGCCGGCCGAGGTGGTGCCCACGCTGAGCGAAACCCTCGACCACGGCGGCTTCACTACCAGGGAGGCGTTCGGGGAGGAGATCGACCGCGTCAAGGACGCCGTGCCGCCGAACGTGCTGGACGGCCTGAACGCCATCGCCGAGAACGCTCCGGCGCGGGCCGTGACCACAGTCCCCGTGCACGCGGATTGCTTCTGGGACAACTGGTTGGCCGACGGCGACACCGTCACGGCGCTGCTGGACTTCGAGTGGGCCCGCTTCGGCGAGCCGCTGGACGACTGGTTCTTCCTGATCCGCTTCAGCGGCCGGCACGCGACGGACGTGCTCGATCTCGTCGCCGACCGGACGGCGCTGCCCAAGGACGTGCTGCGGGCCGGATGCGAGCTGCGGGAGGCGAACTTCGTTGTCTCCGATCTCCGCATCGCCATGGCCGAAGAGCCGGAGGCCGTCGCCGATCAGCTCCGTCGACTCGAGGAGCTGATCGCCGGCCGCTACTGGTGGAGCCTGCCCCGCAGCAGCATGGCGTAGAGGGTCAGCCCGGGACCGAAGGCCAACATCACCACGTGCCCCTTGGCCGGCAGCAGCCGCTGCAACACCAGCAGCACGGTGGCCGAGGAGCAGTTGCCGTGCTCGGACAGCACGGCCCGCGAGGCGTCGAGGGCGTCGGAAGGCAGCCGCAACACCTCCTCGACGGTCTCCAGGATCCGCGGACCACCGGGATGCACGGCCCAGCCGGCCACCGATTTGACGTCGTTGCGCCGGAGCAGCTCCTCGACCGCGGGCCGCAGGTGAACGGCCAGCACATCGGGCACCTTGGGCGACAGGCCCATGCGAAAGCCGAGGTCGGTGACGTCCCAGGTCATGTGGTCGGACGTTCCCGGATCGGTCACGGCCACCAGGTCCACGACCTCAAGCCCGCTGCCCGGAGTGAGCACGGTGGCCACGGCGGCGTCGCTGAACAGGGCGTGAGCCACGACCTGGTCCCGGGACAGGTCCGGCTGGACGTGCAACGAGGTGAGCTCCACGTTGAGCAGCACCGCCGGACGAGAGTGGGCGGCGACGTAGTCGGCCACCGCGCCCAGGGCGGGGATGGCGGCGTAGCAGCCCATGTGCCCGAACACGAGTCGCCGCAGGTCGGAGGGCATCCCCAGCTCGGCGGCCACGTGCACGTCCACGCCGGGGCTGGCGTAGCCGGTGCACGAGGCGACGGCGAACAGGCCGACCTCCGAGGCCGCCAGGCCGGCGTCGGCCAGCGCCGCGGAGACGGCCAGGGAGCCCAACGGCAGGGCCTCCAGGGCGTAGCGGCGCATCCGCTGCCCGGTCGACCACCCGGACACGTCCTCGACCAGCGGATTCACCACGGCATGCCGCCGCACCACGCCTGAGTTGGCGAAGATGCGGGACCCGAAGCCGGGCGAGTCGACGTGGCCACGGAAGTAGCCGTCCCACAGCTCCTGCTGCGACACGGCGGCCGGCAGCGCCCGCCCCATGCCGGCGATCGATACGGCGGTCATCCCGCCTCCTTAATCCCACGGCCCTGGAACAGGACTGCCGTCGACGCCGACGGCACGATCTCCACTCTGCCCCTCCGACGCGGCAGCCACCGGACCAGCTGCGGCACGGACGGACGAATACCCCGTAACGAGAGCGGCACACCGGCCCGGGCGCACAGACGCACCAGCCGCCGCCGGTTCACGAACAGCGCCGGGTCGTGGATGCCCCGCGGCACCCCGGGCACCCGCTCCGCCACGGTGATGGCCAGGAGCCGGGCGATCGCCGTGTCGGCCAGGGTGTCCAGGACGAGGAGCCCACCCGGCCGCAGGACTCGGCAGGCCTCCGTCACGGCGGTGTCCAGGTCGGTGACGTGCTCCAGGATCTCCCCCGCCACGACGACGTCGGCGCACCCATCACCCAAAGGTAGGTGAAGCACGTCACCCTTGATCGGCACGACCCCGTGTGCCCGGGCCTGGCGTAGGGCGCTGGCGGCCATGTCCACGCCGACATGGGTGTAGCCGAAGCCGGCGATGTGGGGCGCGAGCAGCCCGCCGCCGCAACCGAGATCGATGAGCAACGCCCCAGGTCGCCCCGCGAGTGGCACCAGCGCTCCCCGGGCCGCCGCGAGCCAGTGCAGCATGGCGAAGGCGCCGTCGGGCCGCCACCACTGACCGGCCAGATGGTCGTATCGCGCCGTGTCGTCACCCACCCGCTCCACACTTCCACTTTCATGGTTCAGTAGCCCGGTCACCGCCCGGATGATTTGATCGTCCGGCACACGCTGGAAGGAGCGGCAATGCGTCCCTGGCCGGGCACTTCCTACCCGCTCGGCGCCTCCTACGACGGCGCCGGCACGAACTTCGCGCTGTTCTCGGAGGTCGCAGAGTACGTCGACCTGTGTCTGTTCGAGGCGGACGGCACGGAGACCGTGGTGCGCCTGCCCGAGGTCGACGGCTTCGTGCACCACGGCTACCTGCCGGGCATCGGTCCCGGCCAGCGCTACGGCTACCGCGTGCACGGCCCTTACGAGCCGGCGAACGGCCTGCGCTGCAACCCGAACAAGCTGCTGATCGACCCGTACGCCAAGGCGCTGGACGGCGTCGTGGACTGGGACGAGTCGCTGTTCGGCTACCGCTTCGACAGCCCGGACGAGCGCAACGACGCCGACTCGGCGCCGCACCTGCCCAAGTCGGTGGTGATCAACCCGTTCTTCGACTGGGCCGAGGACCGCCGCCCGCGCACGCCGTACCACGAGACGGTGATCTACGAGGCGCACGTCCGCGGCACCACGATCAACCACCCGTTCATCCCCGAGGACCTGCGCGGCACCTACTCGGGGCTGGCCCACCCGGTGATGATCGAGCACTTCACGCGGCTCGGGGTGACGGCGGTCGAGCTGATGCCGGTGCACCAGTTCATCGACGACCACCACCTCACGCAGCGTGGCCTGACCAACTACTGGGGCTACAACACGATCGCCTTCCTGGCCCCGCACAACCGCTACGCCTCGCAGGGCGCGCTGGGCAACCAGGTGCAGGAGTTCAAGGCGATGGTGCGCTCGCTGCACGACGCCGGCATCGAGGTCATCCTGGACGTGGTCTACAACCACACGGCCGAGGGCAACCAGATGGGCCCGACGCTGTCCATGCGCGGCATCGACAACGCCGCCTACTACCGGCTGGTCGACGACGACCCCCAGTACTACATGGACTACACCGGCACCGGGAACTCGCTCAACGCCCGCAATCCGCACACGCTGCAGCTGATCATGGACTCGCTGCGGTACTGGGTGACCGAGATGCACGTGGACGGTTTCCGCTTCGACCTGGCGGCTACCCTGGCGCGTGAGTTCTACGACGTGGACCGGCTGTCGGCGTTCTTCGACATCGTGCAGCAGGACCCGGTGGTGAGCCAGGTCAAGCTGATCGCCGAGCCGTGGGACGTCGGCCCCGGTGGCTACCAGGTGGGCAACTTCCCTCCACTGTGGACGGAGTGGAACGGCAAGTACCGGGACACCGTGAGGGACTTCTGGCGCGGCGAGGCCGGCACGCTGGGCGAGTTCGCCTCTCGCATCACCGGTTCCTCCGACCTGTACCAGGACGACGGCCGGCGGCCGTTCGCCTCGATCAACTTCGTCACCGCGCACGACGGCTTCACCCTCAACGACCTGGTGTCGTACAACGACAAGCACAACGAGGCCAACGGCGAGGACGGCAACGACGGGGCCGACGACAACCGGTCCTGGAACTGCGGCGCCGAGGGCCCGACCGAGGATCCCGGGGTGCTGGCGCTGCGGGCCAAGCAGCGGCGCAACTTCATCGCCACCCTGTTCCTGTCGCAGGGCGTGCCGATGCTGCTGCACGGCGACGAGCTGGGCCGGACCCAGCAGGGCAACAACAACGTGTACTGCCAGGACAACGAGACCTCCTGGATCGACTGGTCGCTGGCCAAGGACAACGCCGACCTGGTCGAGTTCACCGGCCGGATGGCGGCGCTGCGGGCCGAGCACCCGGTGTTCCGGCGACGCAAGTTCTTCCAGGGCCGCCCGCTGCGCAAGGGCGACGACCGCCGCGACATCGCCTGGTTCAACCCGGACGGCGAGGAGATGACCGAGGCCGACTGGGACACCGACTTCGGCCGGGCGGTCGGCGTCTTCCTCAACGGCGACGCCATGGACGAGCTGGACCGGCGCGGCGAGTGGGTCACCGACGACTCGTTCCTGCTGTGCTTCAACGCCTGGCACGAGGCCGTCGACTTCCGGATCCCGGGTGGCGACTACGGCAGCAACTGGCGGGTCGTGGTGGACACGTCCGTCGGGGCGCACGAGCCGCCGAGCACCGAGTTGGAGGGCGGCGCCACGTTGCCCATCCCGGCCCGGTCGCTGGTCGTCCTGCAACGGAGTGCCGAATGATTCCCTCGTCCACGTACCGGATCCAGTTCGGGCCCGGCATGGGTTTCGCGCAGGCCATGCGGGTCGCCGGCTACCTGCAACGGCTCGGTGTCGGCGCCCTGTACGCCTCCCCGCTGCTCCAGGCCACGCCCGGCTCCACGCACGGCTACGACGTCACCGATCCCACGTCGACGTCGGCCGGGCTCGGCGGCGAGGTCGGGCGGCAGGCGCTGCACGACCGGCTGCGCGAGCTGGGCCTGGGTTTCGTCGTCGACATCGTGCCCAACCACGTCGGCATCTCGGAACCGCAGGCCAACCCGTGGTGGTGGGACGTCCTGCGCTACGGCCAGGAGTCCGAGCACGCTGCCAAGTTCGACATCGACTGGTCGCGTGGGCCGATCATGGTGCCGATCCTCGGCGACGAGCACGGCCTCGAAGAGCTGCGCGTGGACGGCGAAAAACTCGTCTACTACGAGCAGATGTTCCCCATCGCACCCGGCACCGAGGGCGGCACGCCGCAGGAGGTCCACGAGCGCCAGCACTACCGCCTGGTGCACTGGCGGACGGCCAACACCGACCTGAACTACCGGCGGTTCTTCGACATCAACACCCTGGCCGCGGTGCGGGTCGAGGACCCCGAGGTGTTCGAGGCCACCCACGCCCACGTGCTGAGCTGGGGCGTGGACGGCCTGCGCATCGACCACCCGGACGGCCTGTCCGACCCCGGCGGCTACCTGCGCCGGCTGCGGGACGCGGCCCCGGACACGTGGATCGTGGCCGAGAAGATCCTGGCCGTCGGCGAGTCGCTGCCGGTGTCGTGGCCGGTCGCCGGCACCACCGGGTACGACGCCATGCGTGAGATCTGCGGCTTGTTCATCGACCCGAGCGGCGAGCCGCCGAACGCGGGATCGCTCCAGTTCCTGGAAAACCGGTGCAAGACGACGGCGGCGAGGACGCTGCTGCGCGCGGAGGTGCGGCGCATCAACGCGTTGCTGCCCTTCGACGACGAGGAAGCCGTCATCGAGCTGCTGTCCATGTTCCCGGTCTACCGCAGCTATCTGCCGGCGGGCCGGGCCTCGCTGGAGCAGGCCGCCTCGGGCAATCCGCGGTGCGCGGAGATCGCCCGGCTGATGATGGCCGACCCGCACGGCGAGCTGGCCACCCGCGTGCAGCAGACGTCCGGCATGGTGATGGCCAAGGGCGTCGAGGACACGGCTTTCTACCGCTACAACCGTTTCGTGGCGCTGAACGAGGTCGGCAGCGACCCGTCCCGGTTCGGCGTGCCGCCGACCGAGTTCCACGTGGCGATGCAGGCGCGCGAGGCCGGGTCGCCGGAGACGATGACGGCACTGTCCACTCACGACACCAAACGGGCCGAGGACGTCCGCGCCCGGCTGGCCGTGCTGTCCGAGGTGGAGTTCGAGACCGCGTTCGCCCGGTGGTCGGAAAAGCGGCCGCTGCCCGAGCGTTCGCTGACCCGCCTGGCGTGGCAGACGCTGGTCGGCGCGTATCCGATCAGCGCCGACCGGCTGCGGGACTATCTGGCCAAGGCCGCCAAGGAAGCCAAGATCGCCACGTCCTGGGTGGACGGCAACCCCGAGGTCGACAAGGCCATCGCGGCCTGGCCGGACGACGTGTTGGGCGACACGGCGCTGATGGCCGAGGTGACCGCGCTGGTCGACACGATCACGCCGGCCGGCTGGTCGAACTCCTTGGGGCAGAAGCTGGTGCAACTGGCCGGCCCGGGCGTGCCGGACGTGTACCAGGGCACCGAGCTGTGGGACTTCTCGCTGGTCGACCCGGACAACCGGCGGCCGGTGGACTTCGAGCAGCGGGCGGCGCTGCTGGCCCGGATCGATGACGGCTGGCTCCCGGAGATCGACGCGTCCGGCGCGGCGAAGCTCCTGGTCACCAGTCGAGTGTTGCGCCTGCGGCGGGAGCGGCCGGAGTTGTTCACCGGGTACCGCGTGGTGCCGGCGCAGGGCCCGGCGGCCGAGCACGCGGTGGCGTTCTCCCGTGGCGACCGACTTGTCGCATTGTGCACGAGACTGCCGATCGGCCTGGCGTCCGCCGGGGGTTGGCGCGATACCGTGCTTCCGTTGCCCGCCGGGGAGTGGACCGACGTGATCACCGGCCGATCCACGAGCGAAGCTCCCCTGCTGTCCGACCTGTTGTCGCAGTACCCGGTTGCCTTGGTGGTGCGCTCGTGACCGAGTTCTCCGTGTGGGCCCCGAACCGCTCCCGTGTTCGCGTCCACAATGGACCATCTGTGCACGAGATGACCCGGGCCGACGACGGCTGGTGGCGGGCCGAGGTGCCCGACGCCGCGCCGGACTACGCCTTCCAGCTGGACGACTCGGACGACGAGCTGCCCGATCCGCGTTCCCGCTGGCAGCCCGACGGCGTGCACGCCCGATCCCGGCGCTACGACCACTCGGCGTTCGAGTGGACGGATTCCGCCTGGACAGGCCGGCAGCTGCCCGGCGGCATCGTGTACGAGCTGCACATCGGCACGTTCACGCCCGAGGGCACCTTCGACGCGGCCATCGGCAAGCTCGACCACCTCGTCGACCTCGGCGTCGACTTCGTGGAAGTGTTGCCGGTGAACGCTTTCGACGGCCCGCACGGCTGGGGTTACGACGGCGTGCTCTGGTACGCGACCCACGACCCGTACGGCGGTCCGGACGGCTTCAAGCGGTTCGTCGACGCCTGCCACAACCGGGGCCTGGCCGTGCTGCTGGACGTGGTCTACAACCACCTCGGGCCGTCCGGCGCCTACCTCGACCGCTTCGGGCCGTACTTCGCCGGCGAGACGATCTGGGGCCCGACCCTCAACCTCGACGGCCCGCAGTCCGACGAGGTGCGCCGGTACGTGCTGGACAACGCCCTGGGCTGGCTGCGTGACTTCCACGTCGACGGCCTGCGCCTCGACGCCGTGCACGCGCTGGCCGACCGCCGGGCCACGCACCTGCTGGAGGAGCTGTCGTCCGAAGTGGACGCTCTCTCCGCCCACGTGCGCCGACCGCTCACGCTCATCGCCGAGTCGGACCTGAACGACCCCAAGCTCGTCACCCCGCGCGAGGCCGGCGGCTACGGCCTGCACGCCCAGTGGAGCGACGACCTGCACCACTGCCTGCACTCCACGCTGACCGGGGAGACCACCGGCTACTACGGGGACTTCGGCTCGCTGCAAGCGCTTGCGGCCACGCTGACCGGGGTTTTCCTGCATGCCGGCACCTGGTCGGAGTTCCGCGGCCGCCACCACGGCCGGCCGGTGAACACGCTCACCACGCAGGGCCACCGGTTCCTCGGCTACCTCCAGAACCACGACCAGATCGGCAATCGCGCCACCGGCGACCGGTTGTCCGCCACTGTCTCCCCCGGCCTGCTGGCCTGCGGGGCGGCGATCGTGCTCTGCTCCCCGTACACGCCGATGATCTTCATGGGCGAGGAGTGGGCGGCGTCGACGCCGTGGCAGTTCTTCGCCTCGTTCCCGGACCCGAAGCTGGCCGAGGCCGTGCGCACCGGCCGCCGCAAGGAGTTCGCCGACCACGGCTGGGCGGCGCAGGACGTGCCGGACCCGATGGATCCGGCCACCTTCGAGCGGTCCAAGCTGCGCTGGGAAGAAGCCGCCGACAGCGAAGTGCTGGCCACCTACCGGGCCCTGATCGCCTTGCGGCGCAACCACCCCGAGCTGTCGGACCCCCGGCTGCACCAGTTCACCGTCGACCTCGACGAGGACCGCCGGGTCGTCACCCTGCACCGCGGCGGCCTGCGGGTCGTCTGCAACCTCGGCGGCACACAAGTGGACGCCCCGGGAACCGTGCTGTTCAGCTCGAAGTCCCCGGGTGCGCCCGAATCGGTGACGGTGGTGGCCTAGCTGGCGCGGGTCTTGACGCGCCTGCGGGTGGCCGAGATGACGGCGCGGCGCTCGTTCTCGCCCATGCCGCCCCAGATGCCGTAGGGCTCCTGCACCTGGATGGCATGCCGGAGGCACTCGGCGCGCACAGGACAGGAATGGCAGATACGCTTGGCCGTGGCCTCACGAGCCTGCCGCGCGGAGCCCCGCTCGCTGTCCGGGTGGAAGAAGACAGCGCTGTTGGCGCCGCGGCAGGCGCCGAGGCGCTGCCAGTCCCAGTTCTCCGAGACCGGGATGGGTAGCCGGTGCACGTCGGCCATGTGCGCCTCCTGAGGGAAGTACTTGTCGTCCGCCATCTGGTACCCGAACGCCGCCTACCCAAACCCCGGGTTTGGCGATCTCCCCCGACCGGGTATCCGGGGCCCGTGGACGAGGTGAGATTCGGCCCCGAACTGCTCGACCGGCTGCTCAGACACCTGGTCGAGTGCGTGCCCGGCTGCGACGGAGCCGGGATAAGCACCAATTCGCGCAGCCTGCGCGCGCTGGGCTCGGCCGTGGACCACGACGACGAGCAGTGGCAGCGCGGCGAAGGCCCGGTCGTGGCCGCCGCGGCCGGTGAAGAGACCCTGGTCGAGGCGCTGCCGGACGGCCTCACCTGGGTCACCGCCGTGCCCAGCAGCTGGACCCGGGAAGGCCCGTCGGTGCTGTCGGTGTACACCGCCCACGAGCCCAAGGAGGACGACCTGCGGGTCATCGACCAGGTCGAACCCCTCCTGGCCACCGCCGCGGCCGTCATCGAGTTCTGCGCGGACGAGACGCTGCGCGCCGACCAGATGGTGCGGATGGTGCAGACCCGCCGGCTCATCGAGCAGGCCAAGGGCCTGGTCATGGGTCGGGTCGGCGGCGACGCCGGGGCGGCGTTCCGCACGCTGGTGCGGGCCAGCCAGCACTTCAACGTCAAGCTGAGCGACCTGTCCGCCGGGCTGGTCGAGGTGGTCGGCGGCGCGCCCGTCGGCGACCAGGAGCCGGACGCGGGCCCGACCACGGCGCCGCCGCCGCCCGCCGTGCGGGCCGCCCGGGTGACGTGGCAGGCTCTCGGATGATCATCGACGACCCCGGCTTGTGCGGCTCTCGGCCGCTCCGTACGGTGTCCAGCGCAGCGGTTGAGCAGCCAGCCGCCGCGTCTTCGTCGGTGACGATGCCCCGGCAGCCCCATTCCGTGGACGTGAGGACAGTGGCCTGACCGTGACCGAGAACAGCAGCGCGCTCCCCATCGAGGTGGTGGTGGACCGGCCCGCCGAGGGCGTGGTCGTGGCCACCGTCAGCGGGGAGGTGGACATGCTCACCGCGCCCAGCCTGCGGGCCGTGGTGGCGGCGGAGCTCGACGACTGCAAGGTGTTGGTGATCGACCTGTCCGCGGTCGGCTTCCTGGGTTCGGCCGGGCTGGCCGTGCTGGTCGAGGCCTCGCACGAGGCCCAGCGGCAACAGGTGGAGCTGCGCCTCGTCGCGAGCGGCCGGTCGGTGCGACGGCCGTTGGAGATCACCGGGCTCACTGAGGTGTTGACCACGTTTCCCAGCCGGGACGACGCGGTCGGCGCGCCCGGCTAGCGAAACAGGGGGAAGAATGGCCGAGGTAGACGTCGACCGCACCGAGGTGACAGTGAGCGAGCACGAGCCCAGCACCACCACCAGCGAGAAGCCCGCGTCCGGGGCCGACGTGGAGGTGCGCATCGCCGCATCGCCCGCGCACCTCTCGGTCGTCCGGGCGGTCGCCGCCGACCTGGCGATGCGCGCCGACTTCACGTTGGACGCGATCTCCGATCTCAAGATGGCCGTGGACGAGGCCTGCTCGGAGCTGATCTCCCGCTCCGTGCCCGACGGGGAGCTGGTCTGCCGCTTCGCCGTCGAGTCCGACCAGATCCACTTCTCCGCCGAGTCCCGCACCAGCTCCACCCAGCCGCCCAGCCGGGAGAGCTTCGGCTGGCGGGTGCTGACCGCGCTCACCGACGCCGTCAACACCTGGGTCGTGCCCGGCCCCGGCGGCGCCCACGTGCTGCGGTTCGATCTGTTGAAGAAGCGAGCCGACGACGTGGTGGGCCTGTGACCCAGTCCTCCGAACGCGCGTCCAACGACTACGCGCACCTGGATCCGGTGTTGGTCGAACTGGCCGAGACACCCGTCGGCGACCCCCGCCGGACCGAGCTGCGCGACCGCCTGGTCACCGAGTTCCTGCCGGTGGCCCAGCACATCGCCCGCCGCTTCGGGCAGCGGGGCGAGCCGCACGACGACCTCGTTCAGGTCGCCACCGTCGGCCTGATCAGCGCCATCGACCGCTTCGACCCCACGCGCGGCAGCGACTTCCTGTCCTTCGCCGTGCCCACGATCATGGGCGAGGTGCGCCGGCACTTCCGTGACACCAGCTGGTCCGTGCGCGTGCCCCGGCGGCTCAAGGAGCTGCACCTGGCCATCACCGGCGCCACCAACGAGCTCTCCCAGCACCTGGGCCGCGCCCCAACACCCAGCGAGCTCGCCACCCACCTCGGCATCAGCAAGGACGAGGTGTACGAGGGTCTGGAGGCGTCCAACGCCTACCGCAGCTCCTCCCTCGACGAGCTCCTCGTCGGCACCGACAAGTCGGTGTCCCTGGGCGACGCCCTCGGCGACGACGACCCCGAGCTCATGGGCGTCGAGAACCGTGAGGCCCTGCAACCCCTGCTGCAGCAGCTGCCCGAGCGGGAGCGCACCATCATCCTGCTCCGCTTCTTCGGCAACCTCACCCAGACCCAGATCGCCGACCGCATCGGCATCTCCCAGATGCACGTCTCCCGTCTGCTGGCCCGCACCCTCGTCGACCTCCGCAAGGGCCTGCTCAGCGAATAACGCCGATCATCAGGTCCCAGAAGCGGTCCACGTCCAGGCCGGTCGCCACCAGGGCATTGGGCTTGCGGCCGGTGACGCGGTCAAGGTCGACGACAGTGGCGCCGCGCGTGTGGGTGCCGGTGAGCTCGATCTCGACGTTGAGCGGGCGGGCGGAGATGAGCGTGGGGTCGATGACGGCGGCGACGGCGACGGGGTCGTGCACGGGCGGGGCCTCGAAGCCGAAGTGCACGCGGTAGGTGTCGGTGAAGTAGGTCAGCAAGTCGTGGCAGATCTGGGCCAGCGGGGTGCCGATCTCGGTGATGCGCCGCAGGATCTGAGGCGTGGCCAGGGCTTGGTGGGTGACGTCGAGGCCGCACATGGTGATGGGCAGCCCGGAGCGGAAGACGAGGTCGGCGGCCTCGGGGTCGGCGAGGATGTTGAACTCGGCCAGCGGGGCCATGTTGCCGTGGCCGGTGGAGCCGCCCATGATCACGATCCGCTCGATGTTGTGCGGCGACTCCAGCATGGCCGCCACGTTGGTGAGCGGGCCGGTGGCGATGATCGTGGTCGGTTCCCGGAGCACGTCCGACGCCAACTGGAACGCCGTCCGGGGGTCGACGTCGACGGTGGGCGGCGGGAAGTCGGGGCCGTCGAGGCCGCTGACGCCATGGATCTCCTCTGCGTGCAAGGGATCCTGGGCCAGCGGCCGGTAGGCGCCGGCGGCGACGGGCACGTCCGTGATGCCGGCGACGGTGCACATCCGCCGGGCGTTGAGCGTGGTCCGGGCCAGCGTCTGGTTCCCGGCGACGGTGGTGATCGCCCGCAGGTCCAGGCGGCGCGCGGCCAGCAGGATGGCCAACGCGTCGTCGTGACCGGGATCGCAGTCGAGGATCACCCGAGTCGTCATTGCTCCATGGTGTCACGGCCGTCCCGCCACGCCTCGTACTCGGCGCGGCTGTCGGAGGTGAGGGGGTAGTAGTCGCTGAGGGTCGCCCCCTGGTCGATCCTCATGCGGCTGAACACCTCCCACTCCTCGTGGTCGCCGGCGCGCCGGGCGAGGCCCTCGGCGCTGCGCTGGGGCACGACGACGGCGCCGTCGTCATCGGCGACGACGACGTCGCCGGGCAGGCACAGGACACCGCCGACGGCGACGGGAACGTCGTAGGCCCAAGGGAAGAGCTCGGACTGCGAGGCGTAGTGCGGGGTGACGCCCGTACACCAGATGGGCACGCCGAGCTTGCGCACGCGAGGGGCGTCGCGGATGCGGCCGTCGACGATGATGCCGGCGCCGCCGCGGCGCTTGAAGTAGCGCACGAGCATGTCGCCGAGGCAACCGGTGTACGCGGAGCCGTAGGCCTGCACGACAAGGACATCGCCGGGCTGCACGGTTTCCAGCACGGCCCACAGCGCGGTGGTCCGCTCGACGTACTCCTGGGCGACGCCGCTGGCGATGTCCTCGCGCTGCGGCATGAACTGGAGCGTCACACTGGAGCCGACGATCCGCTGCCCGGGGCTCAAGGGCTTGGGGCCCTGGACGAAGGTGCGTGTGATGCCGTCCTTGTGCAGCTGGGCGCAGGCGGTCGCGCTGCTCACGGGCGCGAGGGCGGCCATGACCTCGGGGTCGGCGCGGTGGTAGCCGGGGCCGCGCACCGGCAGGGGCCAGCTCATTGCAGTCCTCTCGTTTGATGGCGGGGCCGGCGGCCGAATCGCTTGAACCGCAACCGCATGCGGATACGGGTGCGCGGCGGCAGGTCCACCAGCAGGGATTCGTCGACGGGCACGGTGACGCCGTCGGCCGACAGCTCGGTGAACGGGTGTTCGCCGTAGCCGCCGCCGGTGAGGCGCAGAAGTTGCTGCATGGCACCGAGATTGACCACCTGCACGGTGACGGTCGAGCCGTCGAGGTGCTCGACCAGCGCGGCGACGCCGTCGGGCAGGCCGGGCCGGTCGCGGAGGTGGTCGTCCCAGCGGAGTTGGGTGTACGGGAGGCCGCCGTTGTACAGCATCTGCGGCGCCCCGGCGACGAGCTGGGTCAGCACCTCGGTGACGACAGGATTGAGGCCCTGCCACCAGTGGATGTCGTCGTCCGGCGGCGGCGTCGGGTGTTCCTCCATGAGCCGGAGTTGGTGGCGCACCTGACGAAGCGCCATCTCCAGGGCTTCCTCGGGCCAGTCCGGGTTGTCGCCCAGCAGGTAGGTCAGCCACGGCGGCTCGTGGCCGGCCTCCTCCTTCTCACGGAAATCCCTGACGGTCTCCCAGTCGTAGCCGGAGTCGGCAACGAGGTAGTCGATCAGACTGCGATCCTCGGCGCTACGGGTCAGCCACCACAGCCAAGTCGGATAGGCCGGCGGCAGCGGCTGGAAGTCGAACCACCCGCTGTCGTCCCGCCGGTACGGCACCAGCAGCAGGTGCTCGTCGACGCCGTCGCCCAGTCGGTCCCGCCAGTGGTCGAAGAAGGTGGCATCGCCGGCATCCATGGCGGCCCGCCGGGCATGATCCAAGATCTTGCGGATCATGGTGCGCGGCAGGGAAAGCGGGGCGTCCTTGCCGCTGACGACGACCGCGTTGGCCGCCCCGATCAGGGCCGGGGCCAGCACGCTGTACAGGCCGTGCGGCCAGGTCCAGCCGTAGTGGCCGCCGTACCACCGGCCGCCGTGCATCTCGCCGACGGCACCGCCGGGACCGACGTTGTCGGCCAGCAGGCCGTCGACGGTCCGCTCGGACCAGGCGTCCACATAGGACTTGACGAAGGTGGAGTAACGGAGATCATGGTCGTACAGCCAGGCATTGGTGACCAGCGACGTGCTGGCCAGGTTCAGCGGCACGTCCCCGACGCCCAAGCGCTCGTTCATGGCGTCGGCCATGCGTTGCGCCAGCAGGGGTTGCGCGAGGTCGGCCCAGTCGAGGATGCCGCGAACGTCCCGCAGCGGCAGGCCGTACTTCCGCATTCCGGTGTTGGCGGCCGAGAACGGCCGGTCCTCGCCGAGCCCAGGGCGAGGGCCGATGGCCCCCACGTGCGGCGCGCGCATCATCCGCCGCTGCCCGTCGTAGTTGTGCACCGGCGAGTCCGGCAGGAACAGGTCGGCGAACCGCAGGGCCCGTGACCGGAAGTACTCCGGGTCGGCCGCGCACAGCGTGTAGAAGAACAGCAGTGACTCGCCCTGGTGGAACCAGTCGTAGCCGTCCTCGAACTCGTTGGTCAACAGCCCGCGGTCGGTCAGCTGCGCGGTCACGCCGTGCCAGTGCCGCTTGCACGCGTCGAGCAGGTCGTCGGCCCCGCCGAGCAGGTAGAGCATGGGCCAGTTGAAGAACGGCTCGTAGAAGTCGTCAACGCCGTCACGGCCGAAGGTCCGCCCGGCGTAGACCAGCGAGCCGTCGGGCGCGCAGTACAGCTGCTCGAACCGCCGCCAGCCCTCGTCCATCAGCGCGAACAGCTCGCGCTGCAACAGCGCCCAGCGCGGCGGCTGGACCACCGGCGTCGTCGCCGTCACGGTGGTGGCGCTCATCCCTTCGTCGCTCCCGTCGTCAGGCCGGAGACGATGTTCCGTTGCAGGAACACGAAGAACGCCATCACCGGCACCACCGCCACCAGCAGGTTCGGGTACACCACGGTGAAGTCGGTGGAGTACTTGCCGATTGCCGCGTACACGCTGGTCGTCACGGTGTAGAGGCTCGACGCCGGCCCGAGGATGATCTGCGGGTTCACGAAGTCGGTCCACACGCCGATGGTGTGCAGCACGATCGCCGTCACCACCGCCGGCTTCATCAGCGGGAAGATGATGCGCCAGAACGTGGTGAGCGGCCCCGCGCCGTCCATCCGCGCCGCCTCGTCCAGCTCCCGCGGCACGGTCTTGATGTACGACACGTAGAGGAACATCGAGATCGGCAGCGTCAGCGTGGTCTCGAACAGCAGGAATCCCGGCACCGTGCCCATCAGGCCCAGCGTCTTGAGCACGTAGATCACCGGAATCACCAGCACCTGCCCCGGAATGAACATGCCGACCAGGAACAGCACCAGCAGCGCCCGGTGCCCGACCCTCGTGCCCCGGGCGATCACGTACGCCGCCGGCCCGCTCACCAGCAGCGAGAGCACGTTCACGCCCACCGCGAACAGCGCCGTCACGATGTAGGCCTTGATCAGCGAGAAGTCCGGCGAGTTCAGCGCGTTGACCAGGTACTCGACCGACAGCCGCGGCAGCGGGATGCCGAACGGGTTCTGCGTGATGTCCTGCTGGGACTTGAAGGAGTTGACCACCAACAGATACGCCGGCACCACCATCAGGAACACCACGGGCAGGAGCACGAGGCGACGGGTGAGGTTCATGCCGCGACCGCCCGCTCCGCCCGTTGCCGCAACGCCGTCACGCCCAGGGCCAGCGCCCCGATCACCACCATCAACGTGATCGCCTGCGCCGCCCCGTAGCCCAACTGGTTGCCACGGAAGGAGCTCGACAGGATCAGGAACGCGAAGGTGCTGGTCCGCCCGGCCGGGCCGCCGCCGGTCAGCGCCAACACGATCTCGTACACCCTGAGCAGCCCCACCAGCACCAGCACGATGTTCACGGTCACCGACGGCGCCAGCACGGGCCAGGTCACGGCCCGGAAGGTCTGCCACCGGCTCGCACCGTCCACAGTGGCCGCTTCGAGCAGGCTGGCCGGCACGGTCTGCAACCCGGCCAGGTACAGCACCACGTTCACGCCGAACTGCGACCACACCACGACGAACGTGATGCTGCCGACCGCCCACGCGGGGTCGGACAGGAACGGCAACGGAATCAGCGCGTTGGCGATGGCCCCGTCGGCGCCGAGGATGGCCGACCACAGGAAGCCGATGATGATCGGCCCGACCACGTACGGGTAGAACACCACGGCCCGCAACAGGCTGGTGAAACGGTTGCGGCGGTTGAGCAACAGCGCCAACCCGAGGCCGGCGGCGTTGCAGCCGATGGTGCCGACGACGGTGATCACGGCCGTCACCACGGCGGCGTGCTGAACGTCCACATCGGACAGCAGCCGCTCGTAGTTGGCCCAGCCCACCGGACCGGGACTGGGGCTGAGCCCGTCCCAGTCGGTGAAGCTGAGGTAGCCGGCGATGGCGATGGGCACCAGCATGAACACGGCCAACAGCGCCAACGCCGGCGCCAGCATCAGCGCCCGCTGCGCGCTACTTCGCATTGGCGGTGTACCAGTCGTCCAGGGCGGAGATCACCTTCGGCGACGTCTCCCCCACGTACAGGCCCTGCACCAGCTTGTTGACCTCGTCGCCGAAGCCGGTGGGCGCGGAGTTGTCGCCCTGCCCGGCCGAGGCCACGACCGTGCTCCTGGCGTCGGCCACGATCTTGCCGATCTCCTTGTTCAGGGCCGAGGCCTGGTAGTCGAAGCCGGTGCGGAAGTTGCCCTCGGCGGCCAGCTCGGCCGTGACCGCGGTCTTGTCGCTGACCAGGTACTTCACCAGGTCCAGCGCGGCCGCCTGGTTCTTCGACGACTTCAGGATCGACCACGGGATCGACGGGCCGCCGGCCAGCGGCGCGGGCGAGCCGTCGAACGTCGGCATCGGGAACACGCCGGCGTCGAAAGGAAGCTTCGCACTGTCCAAAGTGGGCACGAGCCAGCTGCCCATGATGTACGTCCCGGACTTGCCGGCCACGAACTGGTCGATGGAGTCCTGGTACTTCAGGCCCATGGCGTTGGCCGGGGTCAGCCCCTGGGTGACCCAGCCCTGGTACACGTCCAGCACCTTGGTCCAGTTGCTGTCGGCGAAGGTGACGGACTTCTTGTCCCGCTCGGCGAACCAGTCCGGCTTGGTGTTGAGCACGTTGGGGTTGGCCATCATCTGCACCTGCGCCCCGGTGACCCAGTCGCCCGCGGTCTGCGTCGGCACGTAGCCGGCCGCCTTGAGCTTGACCAGGTCGGCGGTGAACTCGTCGAACGTCCTGGGCGGCGCGGAGATGCCGGCCTTGCCGAACGCGGTCTTGTTGTAGAAGACGACCGACTGCACCTGGGTGCCGCTGCCGGCCTGCCAGATCCTGCCGCCGACCTTGGACTGCACGGCGTAGGGCGCGTCGGTGACCCACGAGTCGTCCGGCAGCTCGCTCAGCTGCGGCACGATCGCCGTGGACAGGCTGCCGGTGACGAGGTCGGGCGCGGAGCCGGCGGCCAGCTCCTGCTGGAGCGTCGCGCTGACGTCGGCGGCGGTCGGGGCCTCGATCGTCACGGTGACGCCCGGGTGCGCCTTCTCGTACGGCGCCACGAGGTTCGCGTAGAACTGCTTGGTCAGCACCGGCGAGATGTTGACCAGCACCCGCAGCTTGGCCGAGGTGGTGGAGCCGGACTCGCCCGACTGCTGGAAGCCGCCGCCGCACGCGCCCGCCCCGACCAGGACGATCGACAGCAGGGTGGCGACCGCCGGCACACCGCGGTGTGTGCGTCTCATGGGACACCTTCAATCGTCTATCGATTAGCGATGCCCCATCGAAAGACGGCGAGCGCCGCCCGTCAAGCCCCCGTGACGGAGCCGTTACCCGCGCTCAGCCGTCCCGGTTGGGACGCCCCGGCCGCTCCATGCCGGCCGCGTGAGCATGGAACGCCGCCGCCGCGCGGCCTCGGTTTCCGCTGGCCAGCAGCTCGATGAGGTCCTGGTGGGACTCGGCCATCTCGGCCCAGCTGCCGGTGAAACCGGGGTCGCCGACCACCCGCAGGCTCAGCAGCCGCGACTCCATCACGTCCCACAGGCGGGGCAGGTAGACGTTGCCCGACAGCTCGACCACCGTGCGGTGAAAGCCCATGTCGGCGGCCCGGAAGGCGGCTAAGTCCTCAGACTCGGCAGCCTTGCGCATGCCGTCGACGAAGCTCTCCAGCCGCTGCCGGGCGGCCGCGTCGAAGTGGGTCACGGCCTCGCGGGCCGCCGCCTCCTCCAGCATCGCGCGCACCTCGCGGGCGTCGTCGACGTCGTCGGTGGAGATCTGCGTGACGTAACTGCCGCGCCGCGGCATCGAGGTGATCAAACCCTCGTGGGCCAGGCGTTTCACCGCCTCGCGGACCGGCGCCTGGCTGACCCCGAGCCGGCGGGCGATCTCGGACTCGACGATGCGGTCCCCCGGCGCGAGCGTGCCGTCCAGGATCGACCGGCGCACCACCTCGTAGGCCTGGTCGGACAGCAGCACCCGCGGCAGCGCCTCGTCGGGCATCGAGGCCATCTCGCCTCCCCCTGGTCGTCGGTACGAGATCAAACGATAACCGATAGCGACCGACCGGCCCCCGTCACGGCGGTCTACCTGGGCAGAGTCCGGCGGCCGAGCATTGACGGCGGCCGCCGGCCCTGGTTAGGGTCCGCCCACTAATCGATTACCGATTGGATCGGCAATGACGCCCTCGAGATCGGGACTGGTGTCCCTGGTCGCCGCCACCCTGCTGCTCGGCGGTGCGACCGCCGTCGCGGCGCCGGCCCAGCACGGCCGCACCTTCTACGTGAGCACGACCGGCGCGGACAGCAACGTCGGCAGCTCGGCCAAGCCCTTCCAGCACATCCAGCAGTGCGCCACCGTGCTGACCGCCGGCGACACCTGCGTGGTCGCCGCCGGCACGTACCGGCAGACCGTGACCCCGGCCAACAACGGCACCGCCAACGCCCCCATCACCTACACCGCCGCCCCCGGCGCGACCGTCACCGTCGACGGCACCGACCCGGTCACCGGCTGGACCCAGGTCACCCCGGCCGACCTGGCCACGCTGGCCGCCACCGACGGCCACCTCCCCGGCTCCCCCTTCGCCTCGGGCGTCAACGCCGGCCACATCTACCGGGCGCCGGTCACGCTCAACCCGAAGCTGCCCAGCAACCAGGTCTTCGTCGACGGCGCGCTGAGCGCCCAGGCGGCGCTGGTCTACCCGGGCAACAACCCCATGCGGCCGACCATGGGCACGGCCCAGGGCGGCACCAGCAACAGCATCTCCGACAGCGCCCTCACCCAGCCCGACGGCTACTGGATCGGCGCGCGGCTGACCGCCCGCAACTGGTTCATCACCGAGACCGAGACCGTGACGGCCTCGTCGCCCGGCAGCGTCACCGCCGCCGGCTGGCACGGTTGCGTCGGCCTCGCCCCCAACGGCGTCGAGACGTACTCCCTCAGCGGCCGCCTGGAACTGCTCGGCCACTCGGGCGAATGGTTCTACAGCAACGGTTCCCTCTACCTGTGGACCCTGGACGGCGACTCCCCGGCCGGCCACGCGGTGGAGGCCAAGCAGCGCAACCTGGGCTTCGATCTGTCCGGCAAGTCCTACACCACGCTGAAGAACCTCGGCGCGCGCGGCACCACCGTGCAGACCTCGGCCACCTCCACCCATGACGTCATCGACGGCCTCACCGGCCGTTACCTGTCGGCGTACGACGACATCGCGCCGGACCCCAACATGGTGGAGAACCCCGATGACTGCGCCTTCCTGACCGCCGGCGAGAGCACCTCCGGCGTGATGCTCATGGGCACCGACAACACCGTGCGCAACAGCATGATCGACTGGAGCGCCGGCAACGGGGTGGTGGTCGGCGGCTCGCACAACACGGTCACCGGCAACACCATCCTGCACACCGACTACATGGGCAGCTACGCCGCCGGCATCAACATCACCGGTCCACATGAGACGGTCACGCACAACACGGTGGCCAGTGTCGGCCGCACCCCGGTCAACATCGACGACAAGATGACCACCCAGACCGTGCCCGGCGAAACAGTCTCCTACAACGATCTGTCCGACTGGAACAACCTGGTCAACGACGGCGGCGCGATCTACGTGTGCTGCCACAACAACCTCGCCACCACGGTGTTCGACCACAACCTGCTGCACGACCCGGCCATCACCCCCAACAACAACCTGACCCCCGGCATCTACCTGGACAACGGCGCCTACAACGCCACCGTGCTCAACAACGTGGCCTGGAACAACAACTACGGCGTCGTGCTGTTCAACGGCGACTCTTCCTCAGGCGACAAGGTCTACAACAACACCGAGGGCACCGACCCCAAGGTGGTCTCACTGTTCGGCAGCACCTACTCCACCAGCGAGTTCGCCAACAACATCGGCGACGTCGACGCGCACGCCGGCATCACCGAGTCCAACAACATCCCGTACTCCACGGATCCGTTGTTCACCAACGCTTCCGCCCATGACTACTCGCTCCAGGCCGGGTCCCCGGCCCGTAACGCCGGTGTGGTCCGGCCGCCGGCCACCGACGGCTACCGCGACCGCAAGCCCAGCGCCGGCGCGTACCAGTACGGCGCACCCAAGTGGTCGGCCGGGGCCGGCGGCGACCGGACCACCGTCCAGGCCGAGCGCTATGCCAACAACAGCGGCGTGTCACGGCATTCCGCCGGCACCGGTGTCGTCCTCGGCGGCTTCGACGGCGGCGACTGGGCCCAGTACACCGCCGTCGACTTCGGCCAGGGCCGCACCTGGTTCCACGGCAGCGTCGGCGAGGACCCGAACTACGCCGGCCGCCAGTTCCAGATCCGGCTGGACAGCCTCACCGGGCCGGTGCTCGGCACCGTCACCGTCATGAACACCGGCGGTTTCGACACCTACACCGACCAGTCCGTCCCCATCGTCGCCACCGCCGGCAAGCACGACGTCTACCTGGTGGCGCTCGGCTCCTCGCCGGGCGTGGCGAACCTGGACTTCTTCACGTTCTCCTGAGCCGCGACAAGGGGGGTGCGCCTCGGCACACCCCCCTTTGTCATGCTCCGGCCATGCGCGACGCGAGGTCCTTGCGGTAGTTGTTGGCCTGGTACATGACGGTGAAGCCCAGCCGCTCGTACAGGGTGAAGGCCTTGGTGGGGCTGTTCGTGTTCACGCCGAGCCCGACGGACTTCCGCCCCAGCCCGGCATTGGCGGCGATCGCGGTGGCCAGCAGCGTCGCCGCGAGCCCGTGACGGCGGTGGTCGGGGTGCACGCCGAGCCACTTCACCCAGCCCTCGCCCGTGATCTCGGACGGCTCCGACCCCAACAGCACGCCGCCCAGCTCACCGGATTCCGCTTCTGCCACAAGGCATTCCGCGAGGACCAGGCTGGGGGTCGCGGCGTAGTCGTGCTTGTCGCCGAATGCCGCGCGCAGCACGCCGCCGCCGGCCGCCAACTCCTCGGGCCGCATCGGGCGCACGGTGTAGCCGGGCACCGGACCGGGCGGCTGCTCATCGCCGTCCAGCGGCCGGGCCATGCGCGCCTGGAGGTGATCGAACTCGAAGCCGGCGTCGGTGAGGATGCCGATGTACTGCTCCTCGGTCTGCAGTGCGCCGGCCTTGGCCACCGTCTTGCCGTCGGCCCGCTCGACCACCCGGTCCAGCAGCAGGTCGATCAGAAAAGCCTGCACCGCCGGGCCTTCGCCGGGCCGGGCATAGGCGTCGCAGAACGGTCCCGACGGGTAGAGCTGGCCCCAGCCGACCAGCCGCCCGTCGGAGTTGCGCACCAGCCACGAGTCGACATCAGGGTCGATGCCGGGCCCGGTCAGCGCCTCGACGACCTCGCTGCGCTCGTAGTCCCGGTGGCCGAGGTAGGCGTCCTCGGTGGCGTGCACCAAATCCAGGATCTCGTCGACCTCGGCCATCGTGGGTCGTTCGGTCCGATAGCCGCCGGGAAGTCGCATCGGGCCAGTGAAACCGGCCATTCCGGCCCCGTCCACCGATTAACCCGTCAGGGCAGCTGCGGTCGCCCGAACGCGCCGGTGTCGGCCCGCAACCGGGCCGCGTCCTGGCCGGGCGGGGCGCCGAACAGCTCCCGATACTCCCGGCTGAACTGGGTCGGGCTGTCGTAGCCGACGAGGTGCCCGACGCCGGCGACGTCGCCGGGCCGCGCGACCAGCAGCGCCCGGGCCTCCTGGAGACGGATGATCTTGCGGTACTGGATCGGGCTCATCGTCGTCACGGACCGGAAGTGCCGGTGGAAGGCCGACTCGCTCATGCCGGCCAGCCGGGCCAGGTCGGCGACCCGGATCGGCTCGGCGTAGTTCTCCCGGATCCAGCGGATGGCCCGCCCGACAAGGGAGAGCCCGCTGTCGGCCAGCCCGATCTGCCGGATCAGCGGGCCGTGCGGGCCGGTCAGCAGCCGCCAGAGGATCTCCTGCTCGTACAGCGGGGCCAGCACCCGCACGTCGGCCGGACTGTCGAGCAGCCGCAGCATTCTCAGCACGGCGTCGAGCAGCGTCGGCTCCGCCTTGCCGGTGGCGATGGCCGGCGCGGGACGACGGTCGGCCGGTGCGGTGAGCAGGAGCGGGGCGATGACCTCTGGCCGCAGCGTCAGGCCGACGCCCAGGGCCGGCCTGTCCTTGCTGACGTCGAAGAAGTGCCCGCTGACCGGCACCTCGGCGCTGACCACCAGGCAGTCGCCCGTGCGGTACTCGTGCACCTCCTCGCCGAGCAGCAGGCGCTTGCCTCCCTGCGCCAGCACGACCAGCAGCGGCTCGGTCAGGGAGTGGTGCTCCTCGGTGCTGTCCACACTGGACACCCGCAGCCCGGGGATCGGACTTTCCATGTCCGGCCGGGCATGCCGGGCGATCAAGTCCCGGATCTCGTCAATCGCCATGCCACCATGGCAGCATTCTCGGCCCGCGGTGGCAACCCGATCGAGGCGAAGTCGGCAGGATCGGGCAAGAGCCGGGTCGGATTCGTCTACCGCCTCGGCGCCCCGCGCGGTGTCATGGAGTGGTCACCATGTCGAACCATCGGGGAGCCGATCATGCCACTCGACCACTACGTCACCCTCGGCCGCTCCGGGCTGCGGGTCAGCCCCTTCGCCCTGGGCGCGATGACCTTCGGCACCGATCCCGGCTCGTCCGGCTGCGATGTCGACGAGGCCGAGAAGATCCTGTCCACCTACCTGGAGCACGGCGGGAACTTCATCGACACCGCCAACTTCTATGCCAACGGCCACTCCGAGAAGATCCTCGGCGACTACTTCGCCGCCCGCCCCGGCCGTCGCCAGCGCGTCGTGCTGGCCTCGAAGTTCTTCGGCAACATGTATCCCGGCGACCCCAACGGCGGCGGGGCCGGCCGGGCGTCGATCATCGCGCAGCTGCACGAGAGCCTGCGGCGGCTGAACACCGACTACCTCGACCTGTACTGGATGCACAACTGGGACCGGCACACGCCGATCGAGGAGACCATGCGCGCGCTGGACGACCTCGTGGCCGCCGGCAAGATCAGGTACATCGGCTTCTCCAACACACCGGCGTGGGTCACCGCCCAGGCGCAGACCATGGCGCTGCTGCGCGCGTGGTCGCCGGTCATCGCGTTGCAGGTCGAGTACTCCCTGCTGGCCCGGACCGTCGAGGGCGAGCTGGCGCCGTTGGCCCTGGACCAGGGCATGGCGTTGACGCCGTGGAGCCCGTTGAAGAACGGCTTCCTGTCCGGGAAGTACCGGCGTGGGGCCATGGTCGCCGACTCCGAGCGCATCGCCTACATCGACGGTCCCACCGACGAGGAGTTCGACGTCATCGAGGCCGTCCGCGCCGTGGCCGAGGACCTCGGCACCACGTCCGCCGCCGTGTCGCTGGCCTGGCTCCGTGCCCGTCGGGGCACCGTCGTGCCGATCATCGGCGCGCGGCGGCTGGAGCACCTCACCGACAACCTGGCCGGGTTGGACATCGCCCTGTCGCCGGAGCAACTCCGTGCGCTGGACGAGGTCTCCGAGCCGGTGCTCGACTACCCGGCCCCCATGCACGGCGCCCCGCAGGCCATGCTCCAGTTCGCTGGGACCACTGTGGACGGTGTCGAGTCCACTGTGTACCCGCCGCTGCTGGCCTCGGACGTGCGCTACTAACCCACCGCGGTGGTCTGTGGTCCGATCGGATCCGCACGCATGGTCCGAACGGTAGCGGGACCGGCCGCCCGAAATCCGCATTTCGGTGTGATGCTGGGCGGGACTCGCGGGGGTGGGTTATTCGCTGTTGTCACGTCGATGGCGTGACCACGGTGCCGGCCGTGGATCAAGAACCTCCGCTGCTGCGTGACGTCCACCCGGCTCTGGTCGCCGAGCTGGCGGCCCTGCTGGCCGTGGAGGGCGAACACGACCTCGCCATCACGGTGTGGGATGTCCGTCTGGTGGGCGACTGGGGCTGCGGCGACGACTTCTGCCGGAGCATCCGGACCTCGGACCACCCGTCCGGGCAGCCCTACGGCCCGGGTCATCGGTGCGTGCCGCTGCTGCCCGAGCGGGGGATGCTGGTGCTGGACGTCGTCGACGGCCGCATCGTGTACATCGAGGTCCTCCACCGGCCGCGATGATCTGCCTGAAACCGTGTTTCGGTGTGCCGGAGAGCGGGACTGACCCGAAAATAGTGGTGAGTCGACCATGTCCAGGGCATGGCTGTTCCCTCAGACCACCGCCGAGCCGCCGGCAGCCTGAGCACAGT